>CAIJXG010000029.1 GCA_903824505.1 uncultured Pseudomonadota bacterium
GCGATCTCCTCGCGGATCAACCCCTCGCCCAACCACCGCTCAATCTGTTCTCGTTCCGTATCGTTGATATGCCGGTATCGTTTGCCCATCTCGTGCTCCTTGCATGGATCTTAGCAAGTTGCACTTCACTTTGAGCCGGCCCTGCAAAGCATAGGACATCGACCACAGCCTATGCGCCTCACCGTCGCGATGCAGGGGGTACAGCTATGAGCAACGCAAAAACCATTGGCATCCTCGGCGGCATGGGACCTCAAGCTAGTTGTGAGCTTTACAGACTTGTGAACGAGAAAAGTTGCTTGGCTGGTCGCGCAGCCCACAACGCAGATTTCCCGCACCTTCTGCTCAACAGCCTTCCAGTGCCAGATTTAATCAGAGATAGGGATGCCGAGCAGAAAACGGTTGCCATGGCCCGAGACGGAGCATTCGCCCTACAACGTGCGGGGGCGACAGACATCCTCATGTCATGCAATACCATGCATCTTTTTCAAAAGACGATTACCGAAGGCTTAAATACACGGTTTCATTCGTTGATAGACATTGTCGCCACTTCTATGAAAACGGCGCGCAAAGTGCTTCTCCTAGGATCGAGCACAACCATCGAGGCAGGCCTGTATCAAAAGGCGCTAAAGAAGCAAGGCATCCTCTATCAAGAGCCAAGCGACGCCCTCCGAAATCAATCAGTAGACGTCATTCTTGCAACTATCGGACAAAACCTCATGCCCCACATGGTTACAGCCTATACAGAGACTGTTTTGCAGGAAGCAAGGAATGATCCAGAAATCGATACCATCGGCCTTGTATGCACCGAGCTGCCGCTTGCCTTTCCGCCCAAACTGAAAGACTTCTGTCTAATAAGCAGCCTCAATGAGGCGGCAAATTATGTTGTTTCTTTGCATTTTGGAAGGTAAAAATCCATCATTTTAACAATTGTTTATGGAGATGTGATATGATGCGAGATAAAATTTATGAAGCCCTTATGCCGGAGTGTATGCGCTATCGGAACTTAATCAAGATCCCTGTTCATGAAAATGAAGAGGTGACTTCCGATATCTTAGAATACGGCCTTGACATTGGGTTGGAGTACAGCAAATTGCCACCCAGTACAGGCAAAACACTTATTTTACGTCAGTCCGTTTGTGAGCGTTTAGTCAAAGCTCAAGAATACCTTCATGAAGAAAGAAAGGGACATCGGCTTATATCCACTTATGCCTATAGGTCATTGGCTATTCAGCAAGAGTCATTTGAAGCCGTAAAAAAACAGTTAGGATTTAGCACCCGCACAGATACTGAAGCTTTAGAAGCCACAAGTCACTTCATTTGCGTGCCAGAAGTGGCCGGGCATCCAACATGTGGGGCTGTCGATCTTTTTATTTGTGATTCGACGGGCACACCGCTTGATTTTGGAACGGAAATGCATGCTTTTGAAAAAGATAGCTGTAGTTTTTCTCCTTTCATTTCAGACACGGCAACAATTAATAGAAAAATCCTGCGGTTTGTTATGCAAAAGGCTGGTTTCGCCCCTTATGATGGTGAATGGTGGCATTTTTCATTTGGTGATCGCGCATGGGCATCTTATTATAAGGAAAGTAAAGCCCATTTTGGTCAAATTGAAATTCCCGTGATGAGCATCAACAGTCGTCCGGACAAGACAATGTCTTGTTCGGACGTGAGGGTTCTCACAGATAGTCCGCCCCCATAACATGACCATTCATTAATCATGTATTCCCCTTCCTCCCCCGATGACCATATACATCGCGGGGACGACGAAGAGGGTGAACAACGTGCCCATGGAAAGGCCTGTGGCAATGACCAGACCCATGTTAAAGCGCGACAAGGCGCCCCCCCGCGCCTGTTGGCGGTGATCAGCGCCGCCAAGCCTCCTCTATCGACCTGTGTGATAGGCCTCGGCCTTGTCCCACAGTGCTTGCCAATCATGGGCATAGAGGGCTGCGAGGGGGGGATCATCCCACAAAACAAGGACGTTTTCGGCGTTATGCTGCTCGGCGGCGGCCGTGAAGTTGAACGAGCCGGTTTCAACCGTCTTTCCATCCACGACCATATATTTATCGTGCAACAGCGTGTGAATCACATCAACGCGCACGGGCACATTGTGCTCGGCGATCCATGAGACAAGTCCATGGTTGCCTTTTTGAACCTCACCATGATCGACGACCAAGGCAACATCCACCCCTCGCCCGCGCGCCCGCGCTAACGCCGCCGCGATCGGACGCGAGGTAAAAGAGTAAGACGCCACGCGGACGCTCTGCGTGGCAGAATCTATCGCCCTCACCACTAAATCCGTCGCGCCGCCATTGGGAGAGAAAGCGACTTCGGCACGGGAGGGAGCCTCGGTCACAACCGCCTTCCCTCCCCCCTGCAAGACCTCAATCGCTTGCTGAAAGAGAGAGGGCGCAGCACACACAGGGGCAGAAAAGAAGCAGAGGGAAAGAATCCCTAAAACAGCCGTTATCCCTTTGAAAAACGGGATCCATTGGAAGGAATAGAAAGCATGGGGGACAAGCGGCAAGGGAGACTCCACAACGGGACAATCGGCTTTAGCCTTTGGAAATGCCCTCTATTTTCAAGAGTCTGACATTAAGCGGCTATGATTTTTATCATTTTTTCTGAGGCCTAGAACCATAGTGGCTGATAATCTCACTTGCGGCAAGCGTGCCAAGATAGGCAGAGTCGGTCACTGTGCGTCCCTGTGTCACGCCATAAAGGAATCCTGCGGCGAACAAGTCCCCCGCGCCGGTGGTATCCACGACTGATGAAACGGGATGGGCAGGCAGGGTATGCGTCGTTGCCCCCGAAGCAACAGTTACGCCTTTCGCGCCGCGGGTCATCACCGCAATTTGTGTATGGGCGCGGGCTTTGTCCAAGGCGGCTTGCGAGTCTTCCGTATCATAAAGCGCCTTCATTTCCGCTTCGTTTGAGAAAAGAAGGTCGACTTCGTTCGCGACCAGATCCAGAAAAGCGGCGCGATGCCGCAGGACGCAAAAACTATCCGAGAGGGTTAGGGCCAGCATCCGTCCGGCTTTATGGGCCAACTTTGCGGCTTGACGAAAGGCATCTTGGGCCTGTGGCTTGTCGAAAAGATAGCCTTCTAGATAGGTAATCGCGGCGTCTTGGATCACAGCCGCATCAACATCCTCACTGCCGAAAGCAACGGCAGCGCCGAGGCTTGTATTCATGCTGCGCTGCGCGTCGGGCGTGACAAAAATTAAAGAGCGCCCTGTTGGCAAATGGGGCGATTCCGCCGTTGTGAAATGCACGCCTTGGGCGCGTAAATCGTGGGCAAAGAGACGCCCTGTTTCATCCGCGCCCACTTTGCCTTGAAACGCGCCTTTGCCGCCGAAGAAGGCGAATCCTGCCAGCGTATTCGCGGCCGACCCGCCTGAGGCCATCTCAACCACCGCGCCGGCTTTGTCATAGAGCGCGGCGGCCCGCGCCTCATCCACCAAGGTCATCGCCCCTTTGACGATGTTGTTTTGGATAAGAAAGGCATCATCTGTTTGAACAATCACATCCACAAGCGCATTGCCGATGGCACAGAGGTCATAGGTCATTTCTGAAATTCCTTTAGGCTACTTTTTCGCCCAAAGCGTTTTTCAGGGCGACATGCTCGACATACCAATCATAAGCAACCTGCATGCCATCTTCAAATTTTGTCGGCGCGACCCAGCCTAAAGTCGCTAACCTGCTGATATCCATCACCTTGCGGGGCATGCCATCCGGCTTCGAGGAGTCAAAAACGAACTCTCCACCCCATCCCGCGATCTTCGCGATGGATTGAGCCAGCTGGAGAATCGTCATGTCTGTTCCCGTGCCGACATTCAAAAACAGAGCCTCCGAATAATTCTTCATCACAAAAACACATGCATCCGCCAGATCTTCCGTGAAAAGAAACTCGCGGCGGGGGGTTCCCGTTCCCCAAAGCTCGACGCTTGAGGCTGCGGTTTGCACGGCAGCGTAAATCTTCATGATGAGAGAGGCAACGACATGCCCGTCTTGCGCGTGATACCGATCGCCGGGGCCGTAAAGATTCGTCGGCATTACGGAAACGAAATCGCAGCCATATTGGCGGCGATAGGCTTCACAAAGTTTAATGCCTGCTATTTTAGCGACCGCATAAGCTTCGTTCGTGGGCTCCAGCGGGCCGGTAAGCAACATCTCCTCACGCAGCGGCTGAGGCGCCAGACGTGGATAGATACACGAAGACCCCAAGAACAAAAGCTTCTTGACGCCTGTGCGATAGGCCGCATGAATGATATTTGTTTCAAGGGCCAGATTTTCATAAAGAAATGAAGCGGGAAGAGTCGCATTCGCCCAAATACCGCCAACCTTTCCGGCTGCAAGAAAAATCGCGTCTGGCTTGTATGTGGCCATCCAATCTTCGACATCAGCCTGACGGAGCAGATCAAGCTCCGTGCGATCCACCGTCAAAATCTGACATGACTCGCGCGCAAGGCGGCGGGCAATGGCCGCTCCGGCCATGCCGCGATGTCCCGCAACCCAAACTTTGCGTCCGGACAGGTCAAAAAGGGACATAAAAAATCTCCTAAAAAAGAGAGCCACGCACAGAAATTACATACAACGATACCCACGTCTATCACAACCATTGTTTTGTTTCCTCGCAAACACCGTTTTCGATACTTATGGCGTGGTTGGGTATACAATGGGATCGAAGGCACCCGCTGTAAGGCTTGGAACGCTCTTCGCCCGGAAACCGACAGGATCCGCCCGATCTCTTTCTGTAACCGGCTTTGGAGCGTCAGTTTATGAGGGGGAGCTTGAGGAAAAAAAGCCCTGTTCACAAAAGAAAACCCCTGTGATAAAAGAACAGGCACTACTGGGGGATCGTCTAGCGGTAGGACAACAGACTCTGACTCTGTTTACCGTGGTTCGAATCCACGTCCCCCAGCCAATTGGTTCTAAATGATCTTTTACTGTTTTGTTGAGTGCAACCCAGATCAATTTTTTCGATTAGTCCCCACAATGGGCCGGTTCTAAATCCTGCAAAGAAGATATACTGCACCCCACCATAAGTTAGCCCTTTGTGTCCCGAGCGGTTGCGACAGGATTGTCGCGCGCCGGACAGGAAAAGATGAAGCAAAATAAAGACCAAGTCCGGCCAGCGGCACTCAGGACGCAGAGCGCGTGTTTTGCACGGAACCGAGTATATCTTACGTCTAGAATCCTTCGCGGGCGATGGCGCGGGCGAAATAAGACAAGATGACATCCGCGCCCGCGCGTTTAAACGCGCCCAACGTTTCCCGCACGATCCGTTTTTCCTCAATCGCCCCCGCTTGGGCCGCGAATTTGATCATCGCATATTCCCCGCTGACTTGATAGACAGCCAAAGGCAACAAAGTTTGCTCCCTCAAACGAGCCAGAACGTCCAGATAGGCGAGGCCCGGCTTGACCATCAGAAAATCCGCGCCCTCAGCTTCGTCTTGAAGCGACTCGCGCAACGCTTCGCGTCCATTAAATGAATCCATCTGATAGGCTTTGCGGTCGCCTTTCAGATCGACCTCTAACGCCTCGCGGAAGGGGCCGTAAAAGCCAGAGGCGAATTTGGACGAATAGGCCATGATCGGCGTGTCGGTGAATCCGGCCTCGTCCAAAGCCTGACGCATCGCGGCAATTTGCCCATCCATCATGGCGGAGGGCGCAACGATATCCGCCCCCCCACGCGCCGCTACAACGGCTTGTTTGGCCAGATTTTCAAGGGTGAGATCATTATGCACATGCCCGTCCCGAACGATGCCGCAATGACCATGATCCGTGTAATCGCAAAAACAGCTGTCGGCGATAATGACCAGTTCCGGCGCGGCGTTTTTAGCTGTTTTCAGCATCCGCGCCAAAAGCCCGTCCGTTTGCCATGAATCGCTGCCCGTGTCGTTTTTGTGGTGCGACACGCCAAACATCATGACCGCTTTCACACCGTCCGCGTAAATGGCTTTAATTTCTTGCGCTAAATGCTTTTCCGGAATCCGCGAGATCCCGGGCATGGTCTTAATCGGCCGCGCTTCCTCGACATCCTCCTCCACAAAAATCGGATAAATCAAATCGTTCATCGTGACTGTATGCTCGCGCACCAGATCGCGCAAAGCGGGAGTCTTACGCAAGCGACGGAGACGCACAGAAGGGAAGGTGTCGGATGTCATGAGATGGCCTTGGGTAAGGTTAAGCAAAGCGGCGGCGGGGAAGTTGATGCTCTTGCCACAGGGTATCCAACGCCTCGACGAGATCATCAATCATAGCATCAGTATGAAAGGGCGTCGGGGTCAGGCGCAACCGTTCTTCACCCACGGCGACGGTCGGAAAATTGATCGGCTGAACATAGATGTTCGCACGTTCCAGCAAAGCGTCCGCCACTCCCTTGCAGCACCGCGCCCCCCCAATCAAAAGCGGCACGATATGACTGCCCGAAGGCAAGACAGGTAGTCCGGCCTTAAGCAAAGCGGCACGCAAACGAGAGGCCTGACGGTGAAGGCGAATCCGCAGCGCACCGGATTCTTGCAAAACACGGACGCCTTCCAGCGCCCCTGCGGCAAGTACGGGAGGCAACGCCGTCGTAAAAATAAAGCTGCTGGCATGTGAGCGTATCGCGTCAACCGTTTCCGTTTCCCCCACAACATATCCTCCCATCAGGCCAAATGATTTGCCAAAATTTGCGACAATCAGATCGAACAAATCCGCACAGCCTTCGCGTTGCGCCACCCCTGCGCCCGTCGGGCCATAAAGACCGATGCCATGCACTTCATCCAAATAAGTTAAAGCGCCATAGCGTTTGGCAAGCTCTCCTATGGCTCGAAGCGGCGCGATGGTGCCGTCCATCGAGTAAACGCTTTCACAAGCGACAATTTTAAAAGAATCGGCGGGCACAGAGGCCAGCTTCCGTTCAAGATCCTCAAGATCATTATGGGCGAAGATATATTTAGCGCAGTGGTTGCGGGTGATTCCTGCGATCATAGAGGCGTGATTTTGCTGATCCGAAAAAACAGCGCAGCCGGGTAAAAGTTTCACGAGGCTGCTCAGCGCCCCTTCATTTGCGGTATAGCCCGACGTAAACAGAAGAGCGGATTCCTTGCCGTGCCACGCGGCCAGTTCCGATTCTAGTCGCGTATGGAGCGCCAACGTGCCTGAAATGTTCCGCGTGCCTCCGGCGCCTGCCCCCCAAGCCTCGAGAGTCTCGCGCATCGCCTGTAAAATGCGCGGATGTTGGCTCAACCCCAAATAATCGTTGGACGACCATAACGTCACGTCTTTCGGGCCTAAGGGAGTCTGTATCCGCGCATGGGGGAAGCGGCCGACCTGCCTTTCCAAAACAGCGAAGATCCTATAGCGCCCCTCATCCTTCAGTTTTTGAAGAACGGCAGCAAAGTGATCACGATAGGCGGGAGAGCGAAGAGCCATGAGAACCTTCTGAGAAAGAGAAGTCTTAAGGCCTTATAGGCTCACACGCAGAACTTAAGACCCTGCCACAGGAAGCGTCAAGTCTAAAACTTCAAACTCTTGCTGTCATAGCGCCGTCCGCCAAATGCAGGCGGGTTGCCGCTTGGGGATTTAGGAGAAGCAAGGGGCCTATGCTGATGAGAAGGCTCCTGTTTGGTTCGCGCGCTCCACAAAGCGTCTGGATTTTGGTGATAAAACAGGTCCGAGGCGCTTTCGGTGCGAGCCCAGTCAAGAATTTGCCTCCGATGCGCGATTTTCCATACGCCGCTGCCGGAAGGTCGACGTTCAAGCCGATCCAGATGGCGGCCGCCGAGAAAGACATCCTAGCGCCCGATCTGTTTTTCGACACGCCAATGAACATGGAAATAGGAGGAGACAAACGCGGTGTCGCCTTCCAGATCCATATGGATATTGGTGATTAAATGATGCGAGCCGCGCACCCCCTGCGCAACGTCAAGGATCCACCGCACATAGTCGTTTGCGGATCCCTGAAAAATGCCTGGCCCTAAATCAAGCAAGGCATCCGCATGAAGGACCGTGCGGAGTAAAGTTTCATCCATACGGTCGATTCCGTGCGCGAAAGCGGTTAAAAGCTCGGTGATTTCAGTTTTATCCAAAAGAGCGTGAAGGCGTGAGGGGATTTTTTCGACTCCCACAACAGAAGCTTTAGATTCCGGCGAAGAACGCGGCGGTTTTTTCGCGGAGGCTGGGCGCACGGCCGTGCCTTTCGGTGACGCGTGAGACAGCACGCTCTTTTTCTTCACTGCCTGTTTCTTGGGCAACGGGGTGTTTTTCTTTTTAAGAACCATGCGGGTCTCCTCTTACGCTTTTAGGCGGGGCATTTTAGCATAATCGCCCTGTTTTGCACGAAAAATGCACACGGCGGGCTCAAAACCCGTTAACCATGGGTGCGTTAAGGAATCCTCATGAACGGGATCTAAACGAGAACATCCCGTAAAAATGTCTTTTTGCCGATGGAAACCCTGCGAATGTTATACTACACTCCTCCCTGTTTCGCCTCAATCTTAGGCCTGTGACGGAAGGTTCCCATGCGCCGCTTGTCTTTCTTTTCTGTTCTTTTCCTCCTCTTGGCAGGGGCTCTGGTGATGGAGTCCGCAGCGTGGGCGGGAAGTGGCAGTGCGCTTTTACCTTCCAGCACGGGAGGAAATACCTCAAACGCCCCCAATTTGGGGCTGACGGCACCACCGGAAGCGCCCGCACCGCCGCCGGCTCAAGATACCAAGAAGCCGACCCAACCTCCCGCCAAGCCAACCAAAGCCGATGCAACACCTCCAAGCACCCCTTTTCCTGTCCCGCCGAATATGCCCACTAATACCGCGTCTATCTTATCGACTTTTTCGCCCCCAAATCCTGCCACGATGCCCTCTCCGGCTGAGCAGGCTGCGCGTTTGGCTTCACTGAAAAAGCTGCAAAGCCTTGCCCAGAATCCGGCCGCGATGTCTCCGACCGTTACCTTTGTTTCGGATCCAAAGTCTCTTCAACCGGGTCAGCTTCCTACCATTATCGTGAACCATCCTGATCGAAGCGCTTTATTTGACGTGTTGGGGCAATCTCTTCCGCTGAAGCTTTCCTTTCATTTTAGCGATCATTCCACGCTCAGCGCAGAGGATGCGGCAACAGTCACCCGCCAGCTTGGCCTGTCAACAAAGGAAATCTCGGCATCCTGCTTTCTATCACTCAGAGGAACTCTTTTGACGGAGCGCGGAAACGCGATAATCTCGGGCATGGAGACGGGCGCGCCGACTGCGAACTATGACGGCGCAATCAAAAATGTGATTCTTTTGGTCGAGGCCGTGTGCCCCATGCCCAAAAAACTGCCCGCCGGCGCGGGAGTCGTGAACCAATATGGCGAGCGGGCCGTGGTCGATTTAGGCTCTGTTTTCTGCACCCCTCCTACCCATCAATCCTCTGTTGCGACTGTTAGCTATAATGGAACCGCCCACACCTCCTGCGCTTATCAGTAAGCACGTCTTGCCCAAAGGAAGAGGATGATCCATTTTTTACGAAAGGTACGACATAAAGTAAGAACTATCTTTCAGCTTCTGGGTATCTTCAGGGGAGCCACCGAACCCGCCCCAACGGACCCTGTTATTTTTTGCCACATTCTGAAAGGTAAGATTGACCCCAAAATCGAGCGCAAGTTACAACAAGGGCTCGACGCCTACGGGCAAAGTCTGGGCGCGCCGTCACTGAAGATGACTCCGTTAAGCATTCTGGCACATGACGAAAAAGGCGCGTTGGTGGGAGGGTTGACGGGACAAACATTCGGCAATTGGCTTTATATTGATCTGCTTTGGGTTTCTGAAGAGAGTCGCGGTCAAGGGATCGGCGGGACTCTGGTCACGGAAGCCGAGAAATTGGCCAAGGCGCGAGGTTGTCACGCGGCGTATTTATGGACTCAAACATGGGAAGCCCCTGATTTCTATGCGAAACGGGGCTATACGCGGTTCATTGACATGGATAACTTCCCCAACGGCTTTCAGCGCATTGGATTCAGGAAGCATTTAGGCAAAAGCGTATCTGGCGAAATTCCTACCCCCTGACAGGAGCTTAAAGAACCATGCACGACATTCGTTTGATCCGTGAAAATCCCGACGCCTTCGACGCGTCCTTGGCGCGGCGCGGCCTGTCGCCCGTGGCGCATGCGATTCTAGATCTTGATACGCAGCGCCGCGCCGCGCAAACCTCTATGCAAGAGCTTCAGGCCAAGCGGAACGAGGCCTCGCGCCAAGTGGGTGAGATCAAGCGTCAAGGCGGCGCGACTGATGCCCTTATGCAAGAAGTCGCCGCGATGAAGGCCGAGCTGGCGCGGCTAGAGGAAGAAGACCGCGCGTTGGGGATCAAACTGACGGAATGGCTCGCCGCGCTGCCCAATCTTCTGGCGGCCGATGTGCCTTTGGGCAAAGATGAAAACGATAATAAAGAGTTGCGCCGCTTCGGCACGCCGCGCCTGATCGAGGCGCCCCGTCAGCATTTTGAGCTTGGTGAAACTTTAAATCTAATGGATTTCGAAACGGCGGCTAAACTTTCCGGCGCGCGCTTCACGATTCTGCGGGGGGGATTGGCGCGCTTAGAGCGTGCTTTAGGCGATTTTATGCTGGACACACTGACGGAAGAATTCGGCTATACCGAGATTTCGCCGCCGCTTCTGGTCAAAAATGACGCGATGTTCGGCACAGCGCAATTACCCAAATTCGCGGAAGATCAATTTGCTGTTTATGCCGGATTCGGCAAGGAAACGGCTACGGACAAGACAGCCCCCTCTTTCTGGCTGATTCCCACGGCGGAGGTGCCCTTGACGAATATGGTGCGGGAACAGATTACAGAACGCGGGCTTTTGCCCTTGCGCGTGACGGCGAAAACGCCGTGTTTCCGTTCCGAAGCGGGCGCGGCGGGACGCGATACGCGCGGCATGATCCGCCAGCATCAATTCTATAAGGTCGAGATGGTCAGCGTCACCGCGCCCGACGAATCGGATGCCGAGCATGAGCGCATGGTCGCGTGCGCCGAGACGATCCTGAACCGTCTGGAGCTTCCCTTCCGCACGATCGTCCTCTGTTCCGGCGATACGGGTTTCGCCGCGCGAAAGACCTATGACATCGAAGTTTGGCTGCCCGGACAGAAGGCGTATCGCGAGATTTCAAGCTGCTCCAATTGTGGCGATTTTCAAGCGCGGCGCATGAATGCGCGGTGCCGCACGGAAGGCGAAAAGCAAACCGAATTTGTCCATACCTTGAACGGATCGGGCGTGGCTATCGGCCGTTGCCTGATCGCGGTGATGGAGAATTACCAACAGCCGGACGGATCCATCGCCGTTCCGCTGGCGCTGCGGAAATACATGAATGCGGAGCGAATCGGATGAAACACTTTCTATCCTCAGCTTTTTTATTATCTCTTCTCTCCGCCTGTACGCTCGGTCATCCGCCAGATCCGTATCTGCCCGCGCGGAGTGGAATCGAGGCGGGTGAGAAAGTCACCGTCAAACAAGGTGAAAATGTCTATGCCATTGCGCGGGCCCATAATGTATCGATGCGGGATGTCATCGTTTTGAACGATCTGAAGCCCCCTTTTACCCTTCGGGTTGGACAAACTCTTCTTTTGCCCGCCACAGGGGGATCCAGCTTTGCAGGCGACATGCCCGTGCCGGAACCTGCCCCTTTAACACTGGTCGAAAAGAAAGATGTGACGCCCCTTATGCCGCCGGTTGTTGCGTCTCAATCTTTGGCACCGGTTGACATTCCGCCGCCGCAACCGAAGCCTGTTGTCGCCCCCCCGCCCCCCTCACCGCCGCCGCCAGTTCCTCCACCACCACCACCTCCTCCTCCCCAACAAGAAACAGCCGCGCCGCCTTCTTTCATCTGGCCGGTTCAGGGGCCTGTGATCTCGCCCTATGGAGCGAAGGGCGCAGGAGTTGCCAATGACGGGCTGGATATAGGCGCCCCGAAGGGAGAGCCTGTCGTCGCTTCCGCCTCGGGCACCGTGGTTTATGCGGGGAACGAGATGAAGGGATACGGGAATCTTGTTCTGATCCGCCATCAGGGTGATTGGGTCACGGCCTACGCCCATTTAGAGCGCGTCATGGTGCATAAAGATACCGTTCTGGCGCAAGGCGATATGTTGGGCACTGTCGGTAAAACAGGCGATGCCGCAACGCCCCGTCTGCATTTTGAAATCCGCCATGCTGAAAAGCCTGTGGATCCCGCGCCGCTGGTCAAGAAAGCGCCCTAATGCCTCAGCTTGCGCATCTGATTGTCGGGCTGGGCAATCCGGGCGAGGATTATGCTCGCACGCGCCACAATATCGGCTTTCGGGCGGTTGAGGCGCTTGCAGAGAAGACCCACTGCCCCGCATGGAAAAAGAAATTCAAAGCGCAGGCAACGGGCACGCAGGATTTTCTGTTCCTTAAACCCCAGACTTTTATGAATCTGTCCGGCGAGGCGGTCGGAGAGGCGATGCGCTTTTATCAGATGTCGGCTTCGCAAATCATCGTCTTTCATGATGATTTGGATCTTGCCACGGGGCAGGTCAAAGTGAAACAAGGGGGCGGCTCGGGCGGCCATAACGGGCTGAAATCACTCGATGCCCATATCGGCGCGGATTATTGGCGCGTGCGGCTTGGCATCGGCCGACCCCTGACCGAACAAGGTCTGCCCGTCAAGGGCGAGCCAGTAACGAGCTATGTCCTCTCGCCTTTTTCGCGCACCGATCAGACATGGCTGGAGCCTCTGCTGGACAGGCTGAGCGGTTCTTTTGGCCTTCTGCAGCGCGGGGACTATGTGGCTTATGGACGGAGTGCATCCTGAGCGCCTCTTTTTAACTCCTTTTTAACCCCTGCGCGGCACAATCCGACGCGTTCCTTCACCTCTTTTTCTGTTTCGGGAGAGCTCCATGTCCACCACCAAGATCAAAGTCAAAACCCCCCTCGTTGAAATGGATGGGGATGAAATGACCCGCATCATTTGGCAGATGATCAAGGACTGGCTGATTCTGCCCTATCTGGATGTCGAGCTAAAATATTTCGATCTAGGGATTCTAGAGCGCGACCGGACAGAGGACAAAGTGACCGTCGCCGCAGCCGAGGCGACCAAAGAATATGGCGTCAGCGTCAAATGCGCGACCATCACGCCGGACGAAGCGCGGGTCAAGGAATTCGGCCTCAAGAAAATGTGGAAATCGCCCAATGGCACGATCCGCAACATTTTGAACGGCACGATTTTCCGCGAGCCGATTCTGATTCACAATGTGCCGCGCTATGTGCCGCATTGGAAAAAACCGATTGTGATCGGCCGCCATGCGTATGGCGACCAATATCGCGCCACGGATTTCAAAGTTCCGGGTCCGGGCACTCTGACGATTTCCTTTCAACCTGTCGACGGTTCGGCCCCGATCACGCATGAGGTTCATAAATATCCGGGCAGCGGCGTCGCGTTGGCCATGTTTAACGAGGACGAGTCGATCCGCGGCTTCGCCCGCGCTTGTTTTATGTATGCGCTCGGACGGGGCTATCCCTTGTATCTGTCCACCAAAAATACGATCCTCAAGGCCTATGACGGACGCTTTAAAGACATCTTCGCTGAAATTTACGATACGGAGTTTAAGGCTCAATACGAGGCGGCGGGACTGACCTATGCCCACAAGCTGATCGACGATATGGTGGCGCAGTCGATCCGCGGCGAGGGCGGCTTTGTCTGGGCCTGCAAAAATTATGACGGTGATGTGCAGTCGGATTCCGTCGCGCAGGGCTTTGGCTCGCTGGGGCTGATGACCTCGGTTTTGCTCTCTCCCGACGGCAAAGTGATTGAAACGGAAGCCGCGCACGGGACCGTTACCGCCCATTACCGCGATCATCAAGCGGGACGCGAGACTTCCACCAACCCGATTGCAACCATTTTTGCATGGACTCAGGCGCTTCAGTATCGAGGCACATTCGACAAGACTCCGGATGTCGTCGCCTTCGCTCAAAAATTGGAAAAAATCTGCATCCAAACGGTCGAGCAGGGCTTTATGACCAAGGATTTGGCTTTGTTGGTCGGCGGCAGCCAGTCTTGGCTAAATACCCGCGCTTTCCTTGAGAAAATCACCGAAAACCTGAAAGCCAGCGCGTAAGAGATCTTCCTGCGCCTCATCATGTTGGAAAAGCTTTGTATACTCGGGCCCCCTCACGTTTTGTCCGCGCAAAAGGCGCATCAGCTTCGCCCTCGCGCGTGTTTTGCACGGAATCGCATCCTTTCCGCTTTCCAAGGAAACCGAGTATATGCTGTGACGCGGCACAATTTAACCTTTTTTAGAGTCCCCCTCCCAGCATGCTGCCGTATAAGAACATGATCGCTTCGGCATCGACTTAGCCGTGGTTTTTTTTAAACAGTCCGGCAAGCTTTTGCCGCGCATCTCCTAACACTCTTCGTAGGAAACTACCCGTGGGCATGTTCAGAAAGTCACCCGTCGCAAATAAGCCGTATCCAACGATATAGGAAGCAGGGAGGATGCTTTTTAAGGCAAATTCTGCTTTCGAAGAGGAAGTTACGTAGTTATCTTGAAGAACCATGCCAAGAGACACAAAACCAGGAATGCGCCCTACCATAGAAAAAGCTCTCCATCCCCAGTCTCCTCCCTGAATACCTTTACGTTGAGAGCTTTTTGCGCTTCCAAGGCGCGCCACACAAGTAACCACTCCGCTAACAAGGCCTAGCCCAAAGGCCTGAAAGTTTGGGGCAAGACTACAAGTAACACCCGTAGAAATGAATGTGGCTCCGGCCCCCAACCAGTCCGCCTTTCTAGTGAGATGAGCGTCCCCTCTATCGGAGCCTTTTTTATAAAAGTCGGCAGCACAAATAAAGAGACCCGAACTTATTGTTGCAAGAGCGGCAGGAGCACTCCCCACAAAATGCTGCGTTAAGGCATTTGCCGCTTCAGCAAAGCTTGAAACATTCGCGCAAATCTGCGTGACGGCCCCTCCCAACACGAGCCAGTTGCCCGTTTTGTAGTAAGTGCCCGGATTCTTCAAATCCCAGTTCATCTTAGGCAGCGCTGCAATCTTTTCCTGAACCTTCCCTAATGCTCTTCGTGGGAAACTATCCGCGGGCATGTTCAGAAAGTCGCCCGGAATCTGAAATAAGGTAAGACCCACGGCAATAGAAAGGGGCAGAATGCTTCGGACTAAAGCTTCAGAAGGCGTTCCAGAAGAAGCAAAATTATGGGCGACATCCATGCCGACTGAAACAAGCTGGAAGGGGCGAGTATACAAAGGAATCGCCCGCCAAAAATTGTCATATTGGGACCAGAAGATACTTCCCGCTCGACTGAGAATGAGAACAGTTCCGCTCCCAAGAGCAGCTTCCGTTGCAATTTCTCCTTTGCCTAAAGCGCAGAGGCCGTAAGTGTAAAATCCACCCCCTATAATCGAAAGGGTGTCGGCGGTCTTGGAATGGTAGTGCGCATCCTCTACCCCCTCGCTTTGGTGTTTAAGGCTGTAGTAACGCCCACTCCAAAGAAAAAGACCGGAGCCGACCGAAGTGCAGACCGCAGGAAGGCTGCCAAAAAAATGTTCCTTAAGGACATCAAGGGTGGCAGATGCAAGATCCGTCAATTGACCGATGTCGCCACTATGAGTGTAAACAAAAGAGGAACTGTCTTGCACTGCGTTGGCGATAGCGTGAACAGCAGACGCACCGATAATCAGCCATGAGCATGTATTGTAGGCAGTGCCCGTGTTTTGATAGACCTTACCTAAGGTGTTTTCGTATATCCATGACATCCGTGACATAAAAATAACCTATCCAGCCCCTTGACGCACAGCTGTATCCCATTTTTACAAAGTAATCAATGAAAACAGGCATTCCGCCTGACGCGCTCTTCACTCCACAATCGGCACGCCCGTCTCATTTTTCACCTGCTGCATCGCTGGAAGAGAGCGGATACGGGCGATATTAGGCGCGGCGGTCAGATTTTGGCTTATGAAACGCTGAAACGCCTCCCAATCCTCTGCCACAATTTTTAGCAGATAATCCGCCTCGCCGCTCATCAGCCAGCCCTCGCGCACCTGCGGCCACCCCTCGATCAGGGCGTTGAAATTCGTCAAATCGCTTTCCGCATGGTTTTCCAGAGAAACGAGGGCAAAACCCACCATGCCGAAGCCGAGCTTCTCGCCCGAAAGATCGGCGTGATAGCCCTGTATGTAGCCTTCGGCCTCAAGCGCTTGGACGCGCCGCAGACAAGGAGGGGGCGAGATTCCGATTCGCCGCGCAAGCGCAACATTCGTCAATCCGGCATCTTGCTGAAGTTCGCGCAAAATGCGCCGATCCGCACGATCAAGTTTATTCCGTTTCATATCTTGAACCTACCATAAAAAGGGTGTGGGTGCTACCTTGGTCTGACACCTTGGTCTGAGTGTCCCCAAAAGCGGGACCCATCCTCATTTGTCTTCCTGACGCTCAGTCAGGATCGCTTTTGCGGGACCGAGGATCGAGACCCCCTGCCCTCCGTTCAGAAAACGAAACCCCTGTCCTTGAAGGCTTCCGAACTCTCCTCGAATGAGAATAGGCTTGTTCCCCCACGCCTCCTGCGTGTCCAGTTTAATCTGAGCTTCTTCGGTTATAATTTGCAGTCCGTCATCGCGAAAAAGATGGACATGGCCCCCAAGGGCCAGCTGCTTGCTGCCCTCGTCAAAACGCCCCGTTTCGGCGCGGCTGTCGATCCAGCTGTTGTTTTGCAGCGTGATCTCTCCTTCCGGCTGAATCAGATCATAGACTCCGTGCAGACCGGCGGGCCGCGTCGCACGCGCCGCTTGAAGAGAAAAAGGCTCATTCTTGCTGTCGGTGCCCGTATAATGAAGGTTGTTAATCACCAAATCCGGCATGGTATCGAGCAGATTGCGCGGCGTAAAAGTCGGCAGCCCAAAGGGCCAGATCAAAAGCGCCAGAATAAGGACTCCCGCCCCAATCGGCAGACCAATCCGAAGTTTTCCCATGAAACGCGCCAGCCGCCCGACACGCGCCTTTTTGATGCGGCGCGTCAAGCGAGGGCGGATAAAATCCAACCGTGCGACAGGGGGGTCTTCAAAGCGATCCATGCCTGACCCTAGCTTTTTCGAGGCCGGAACGCACGAAAAACAATCCGATCCAAGCACGAAAAGATGGACTTTGCCCCGTCACTCTCTGTATGGATCTTCCCATGTTTCTTTCAAGGAGAGTCTTCCATGGGGTTTAACTGCGGGATTGTGGGACTGCCGAATGTCGGCAAGTCCACTTTGTTTAACGCCTTGACGGCAACGGCGGCGGCGCAAGCGGCCAATTATCCTTTTTGCACGATTGAACCGAATGTCGGCCGAGTCTCGGTGCCGGACGAACGGATGGACAGGCTTGCCGCCGTGGCGCAGTCGCAGAAAATCATCCCGACCCAGCTTGAATTCGTCGATATCGCGGGGCTGGTGCGCGGCGCGGCCAAGGGTGAGGGGCTGGGCAACAAATTCCTTGCCCATATCCGCGAGGTTGACGCGATTATCCACGTCCTGCGCTGTTTTGAAGGCGGCGATGTTACGCATGTTGAAGGCTCGGTTGATCCCATTCGGGACGCCGAAACGGTTGAAACGGAGCTGATGCTCGCGGATTTGGAAAGTCTCGAAAAACGCCTAACAAACACGCAAAAGAAAGCCAAGACGGGCGACAAAGAAGCGCAAGAGCAACTGACGATCATCGAGCCGGTAATCGAGCTGCTGCGCGAAGGAAAACCAGCCCGCACAGCTTGGGCAACACTCGCTCCCGAAAAGCGCGAGCTCTTCCGTCAGCTTCAGCTCGTCACAGCCAAACCTGTTTTATATGTCGCGAATGTGGGCGAGGCGGATGCCGCCACAGGCAACGCTTTGTCTGAAAAAGTTGCCGCCAAGGCAAAGGCGGAAGGGACAGAATCCGTCACCATTGCGGCCGCGATCGAATCCGAAGTCGCGCTTTTGGAAAGCGACGCGGAAAAGAAGGAATTTCTGGATGCGTTGGGACTGGCCGAACCGGGCCTGAACAAAATCATTCGGGCGGGTTATCACTGTCTTAATCTTTTAACCTTTTTTACCGTCGGCCCCAAGGAAACACGCGCTTGGACGGTGCGCAAAGGCTCCTCTGCCCCCCAAGCCGCAGGGGTTATTCATACGGATTTTGAGCGCGGATTTATCCGCGGGGAAACCATCGCCTATCCCGATTTTATCGCCTGTAACGGCGAATCCGGCGCGCGCGAAGCTGGAAAGTTACGTCAGGAAGGCAAGGAATATATCGTCCAAGACGGCGATGTTCTCCATTTCAAATTTAACGTGTGAAGATGCTTGGTACAACGCGTGATTCTTTGCTTGCACAAAGCCGCACTTCTTTAGAAAACGGCGATGGGCGCGGCGCGGAAACAAACTGCCGCACCCTCTTAACCATAGACCCCACCTGTGCGGAAGCATTAAATAATTTGGGTCTCTCGCTGCAACAGCAAGACAGGCTGGAAGAAGCCGCGGCGGTTTTTCATAGGCTGACTCTTCAGGCCCCTGCCCTGCCCATCGGACACAAAAATCTGGGAGTCATTCTGTGTGCGCTGCATCGGCTGGAGGAAGGCTTTGCCTCGCTGCGCCGCCATGCCCAGATGGTCTATCAGGCCCCTACACAGACTCATGCGGAAGGCAATCCGGATCTCGCGCCCAAACTGAAACATGATGCGGAACAGCGCGTCTGGCTGAATACGCAGGGGCATTCTTTTTCGCCATCATCCCCTCTGCCCTTTCATATAAGCGGCGGGTCGCGTGTCGTGGGATCGGCCTTGAATCCGAAACGAAGCATTCATCCCCTTTCCACGCCGCGCAAACCGGATCCTCTTGTTTGGGTCATTGATCATCTGTTGTCGGAAACCGCGCTCGCGGAATTTCAGCGTTTTTGTTGGGACTCGACGATTTGGCAAAAAATCTATGCCGACGGCTATCTGGGCGCCATGAGTGAGGATGGGTTTGGCTCGCCGCTTCTGGCCCAGATTGATCAGGAACTCCGCCAAAGCTGGCCGCATATTTTCAGAAACCTTCCCTTGTGCCAATGCTGGGCCTTCAAATATGACAGCCGTATGCGGGGCATTGGACTTCACGCGGACTCGGCAGCCGTGAATATTAATTTCTGGATTACGCCGGACGATGCCAATCTTGATCCTCAAAGCGGAGGCCTTGTGCTGTGGGATGAGCCTGCGCCGCAGGACTGGTCCTTCGCGCAATATAACCAAGATCAAGCGGGAATCCGCCGCTTTCTAGAAGAAAAGAAGGCGCACTCCGTTACGGTTCCTTTCCGCACCAACCGCGCGATCATCTTCCGGTCAGATTTATTTCACAAAACGGACGATTTCACCTTCCGCGCGGGCTACCTGAATCGCCGCATCAATATCACGCTCCTTTATGGGCAGCGCGGAGATCCGAGTCCGAATTTCAGCCTTTCGGTCTAGAAATAAACACCGCAGGGCTATTGAGGGAAGCCGCGCGTCTGAGCCGGTCATTGATCGCGACTCCCAAGCCTGTTTCCGGAATGGGCGCAATGGCGATGGCGGAGAAGTCCTGCCTGTCTAATAGGCGCATCAGGGCGAAAAGAGTGGCCGCCGCCTCAGTCAGATCTCCACGCGGACTGAGGTTCCGTCGCGCCGCGCCACCCACTATTCCTTGATCCGCGCCAAATCCGAGCCATGCCTCTGTGGGCAAAGGCGCGGAGGCGTTCAACCGAACAGGAATGTGGGGCGCATAGTGGCTGGTTAACAACCCGGGTGAGGGCAGACTTGCCCCCAATTCTTGCGCCAGATTGGTATACAGAACAGGGCGTTTGAGAACGGATTCAAGCTGCGCGTGCGTGATCCCGCCCGGCCGAAGGATAACGGGATCCGCGCCGACAAGACTAACGATGGTGGATTCGACTCCAACCGCGCAAGAGCCGCCATCCAAGATCAGATCCACTTTGTCGCCCAAGGATTCCGCCACATGCGCCGCCTGTGTGGGGCTTAAACGGCCGGACTCATTCGCGCTGGGCGCGGCGATAGGACGTCCGACGCGACGGAGCAAATCCAGCGCGACCGGATGCGCGGGAATACGCACCGCAAGCGTGTCCATCCCCGCGCTGACAAGTAAAGAGACATCTGCGCTCGGGCGGCGCGGCAGAACAAGAGTCAAAGGCCCGGGCCAAAAGGCAGCGCCCAAAAGCCGCGCATCCTCGGTGCGATCGACCAACGAGTCCAGCGCGGCTTCATCCGCAACATGGACAATCAAGGGATTGAAAGAGGGCCGTCCCTTGGCCGCATAGATAGCGGCGACCGCCTCGCCCTGACAGGCATCCGCGCCCAGCCCATAAACCGTCTCGGTCGGAAAGGCGACCAGCTTTCCGGCGCGAAGCAGCGCGGCGGCGTGAGTTACAGCAGCCTCATCGGCGGGCAGAAGACGAGAGAGCATGGCAAGGACTTCCTTTCGGCGCCTGTTGTAGGCTGTTTGCGGGATTAAACTCAAGAGGGCTGTGCGGAATCCTCTTGATAAACCGGAAGAAAACAGCCTTTATAGAGGGAAGGAAACAACAGGAACCGCCCCATGACCTCCCCGTATAATCCCCAAATCACCGAAGCCAAGTGGCAGAAAATCTGGGCTGAGAAAGAATGTTTCAAGGCTGTGGAGGACTCGGACAGACCCAAATATTTCGTCATGTCCATGTTTCCGTATCCGTCGGGACGCATTCATATGGGGCATGTGCGGAATTACACCCTGTCGGATGTTGTGGCGCGTTACAAGAGGGCGCAAGGATTTAATGTCCTGCATCCGATGGGCTGGGACGCCTTTGGACTTCCGGCCGAAAACGCCGCGCGGGATAAGGGTGTGCACCCATCCACATGGACTCATGAAAATATCGCGACCATGCGCCGCGAGCTGGACAGTATGGGGCTGGCACTGGACTGGAGCCGCGAGGTTACAACCTGTGACCCCTCTTATTACCAACATCAGCAAAAGCTTTTTCTGGATTTTCTGAAAGCGGATCTGGTTTATCGCAAAGAATCTTGGGTCAATTGGGATCCCGTCGATCATACCGTTCTGGCCAACGAACAAGTCATCGATGGCAAAGGCTGGCGCAGCGGCGCGGTAGTCGAAAAACGCAAATTGTCGCAGTGGTTTTTAAAAATCACGGACTATGCGGAAGAACTTTTGAACGGTTTGAAGAGTCTCGACCGCTGGCCGGACAAAGTGCGCTTGATGCAAGAGAATTGGATCGGGAAATCGGAAGGCATCGAATTTTCCTTTCAAATTTCTGGCGGCGGTTTGCCGGAAAACAGCAAGCTGCCTGTTTACACGACCCGAGCGGACACAATCATGGGGACGAGCTTCGCCGTCCTTGCGCCGGAACATCCTTACGCCTTGCGGCTTGCCGATTCGCATCCGGACATTGCGGCCTTTATTGAAGACTGCAAAAAGATGGACACGACAGAGGCCAGTCTTGAGAAAATGGAAAAGAAGGGCATCCACACACCGTATACGGTTCTTCATCCCCTGACGGGCGAATCTTTGCCCGTCTATATCGGCAATTTTGTTCTTTATGGCTATGGAACGGGCGCGATTAAGTCGGCTCCGGCCCACGATCAACGCGACTTTGATTTTGCGACGCGCTATGGCCTTCCGATCCGGCCTGTGATCACAGGAAGCGATGTGAAGGAAGGCGAGCCTTACGCCAAGAAAGGCATCGTCATTAATTCCGGCCCTGAACTGGACGGGCTAACGAGCGATGCCGCCATTTCCAAAGTCATCCGAATGATGGAGTCCAAGGGCATCGGACAAGGCCGCGTGAATTTCCGTCTCCGAGATTGGGGCGTGAGCCGTCAGCGTTATTGGGGCTGTCCCATTCCGATCATTCACTGCGAGTCCTGCGGCGTCGTGCCCGTGCCAGAGAAGGATCTGCCCGTCACACTGCCTGAAGATGTCACGTTTGACACGCCGGGCAATCCGCTTGACCACCATCCGACATGGAAACACGTTTCTTGCCCAAGCTGCGGCAAGCCAGCGCGCCGCGAGACGGATACCTGCGACACTTTTGTGGATTCAAGCTGGTATTACGCGCGCTATTGTTCGGCAAAAGATACGACTCAGCCCGTCGATAAAAACAAGGCCGATTACTGGCTGCCAGTCGATCAATATGTCGGCGGAGTCGAACACGCGATTTTACATTTGCTCTATGCTCGTTTCTTCGCCCGCGCCCTTCAACACACAGGGCATATCAGTGTGACGGAGCCTTTTACAGGCCTGTTCACCCAAGGGATGGTCTGTCACGAATCCTATAAGGGCGCGGATGGGGCGTGGCTCTATCCGGAACAGGTCACAAAAAATCCGGACGGGCGTGCCGTCAAAAGCGCGGACGGGTCGCCTGTCACCGTCTTGCGCGGCGACAAAATGAGCAAATCCAAATGCAACGTTGTGGATCCCAGCAAAATTATCGCGGGCTATGGCGCAGATACGGCGCGTTTGTTCATGCTGTCCGACAGCCCGCCCGAACGTGACTTGGAATGGACGGAATCAGGCATTGAAGGCGGCTGGCGCTATGTCAATCGCCTTTGGAAACTGGCCGAAGAAACGGCCGAAAGGGGTGCAACCGAAACACCGAATGAGAAAGCCGCCCAAACACAGAGGGTAATCCACCGCACGATCGCGCAGGTCTCAGATTCCTATGAACGGTTCCATTTCAACAGCGCGGTTGCAAAAATTCGCGAATTGAGCAACGCGCTGGAAGGGCTGAACGCTCAAAACCCGTCCGAATCCGGAATCTTGCGCGAGGGGGTCGAAACCCTCACCCAACTGATTGCGCCCATGCTGCCGCATGTCGCCGAGGAAATGTGGGAAAGGCTGGGGCATAAGACTCTGTTGATCGAAACGCCGTGGCCCAAGGCAAATCCCGCGCTTTTGGTCGAGAACAGCGTGACCATCGCTATTCAGGTGAATGGCAAGTTGCGCGCAACGCTGACCCTGCCCCGTGATGTTCAAGGGACCGAGGTCGAAGCGGCGGCTCTGGCGCAAGAAAGCGTCCAACGTGCGCTCGACAACAAGCCGCCGAAGAAGAAGATCTATGTGCCCAACAAGGTCTTGAATATTGTGGCTTAAGGGATTTGTATTGGCAAATCCAAAAACCGCTTTGTTGTAGGACAAGGACGCAACGATAGTTTCAGGCTTTCGTGCAAGCGTTTGCGGGAACGAAGGCCTTAATGGGCGCAAGGCTATTAACCAATCAACCCCCAAACTGACCCTAGATGATGGTCTCTTCCCCGTACGTCTCTCGGGTCGGCCACATTCTGCAACAACCCTTTGATTTTCATCCCCAATCCTCCTCGGCTGGTGAGCCCAAAGAGAATCAGATTTTACATTGCCCTTCAAGATGATGCCTCTTTCCAGTAAATAGCCTTGGTCCTGTTTCTGCTTCAAGATTTTGAAAAAAGGCAGCGGATTTGTGGTACTCTTCGGGCCCGCGTGCTTTTTTTGTCGCTCCATGCCCTGCTTCTTTTTAAAAAACGACTCCAAAAAACTTGAAAGGGGCTGATCCCCATGCGCGTCTACCTTGATTGCAACGCCTCGATGCCTGTGAAGCCTGCCGTGCGCGAGTCGATGGTTGAGGCGTTGGCGGGAATGGGCAATGCCTCCTCGACTCATGCCGAGGGGCGCGCGGTGCGGCGTCAGATTGATGCGGCACGTGCAGCACTAGCCGCCCTTGTCGCGGCGAGGCCAGCCGAAGTTATTTTCACCAGCGGCGGGACAGAAGCCAATAATCTTATGCTTCACAGTTTCGATTCGGTTGTCACATCGGCTCTCGAGCATGCTTCTGTTTTGGCCTTCGCGCCCCTTGATCGCCGGATTCCCGCTACGCCCGAGGGTGTCGTGGATTTGGACGCGGCAGAAAAGAGGATTCGCGCCTTGCCCGTCCCCTCTTGTGTATCGGTCATGTTGGTGAATAATGAAACGGGGGTTATTCAGCCGACCCAAGAAATCGGCGCGTTGGCCCACCGCTATGGACATATTTTTCATGTCGATGCCTCGCAGGCTATCGGGCGGATTCCGGTTGATTTTCAGAAATTACAAGCCGATGCGCTTACTCTTTCAGGACATAAAATGGGGGGTCCCCAAGGAATCGGCGCGTTGATTGTCCGCGACTCTGTTCCACTCCGCCCGCTTTTGAAGGGCGGCGGCCAAGAGCGCAACCGCCGCGCTGGAAGCGAAAATCTTCCCGCCATTGTGGGGTTTGGCGTGGCGGCGACTCTAGCGCCGCAGGATTTGGATCAAGCGCCTCGTCTTGGAAGGCTACGCGATTCGCTGCAACAAGCTTTGCTCGAAGGGGGCGGTGCTGATGTCAGAATTGCGGGAGAAAAAGCGCCGCGAACCTCCTCGACCCTTTGTGTAGGGCTGCGGGGCGTGAAGGGGGAAACGCAAGTCGCCTCGATGGATCTGTCGGGCGTGGCGGTCAGCGCAGGCTCCGCCTGTTCCAGCGGTAAGGCCAAACCTTCCATCGTGTTACAGGCGATGGGGTGGGCGGATGACTGGGCTTCTTGCGCTGTGCGTTTTTCGCTTGGTTGGCCGACGCAAACAGAGGATATTCAGCAAGGGCTTGCAGCTTGGCAAACGCTTTACCAACGCACACGGAAGACGACATGACGATCATCGGGATGAGTGATTTTTTAGATGGCGCGGGACGGGACGCGGCGTGCTGGTTGTGCCAAAAGCCCGTGTCAATCCGCGCCCTCTTTTGCGCCCATTGTCAAACGATTCAGCCCGTACGCGACTTGGATCCCTTCACGCGGCTTGGTCTTGACCGGCAGTTTGATCTGGATACCGATCTTCTTGAAAATCGGTATGAAGCCCTTGTGCAAGAACTCGACTCTGCACGTTTTTTGGTCCGAGGCACGGGAGAACGCGGCCATATCGCCCGCCAAAGGGATGCCGTGCAACAAGCCTATGAGCTTCTGCGTGATCCCCTCGCACGGGGGCGGTGCTGGCTGGCTTTGAACCGAAAAGAGACTCCTCCTGCCAAAGGGATGGTATCCCCTCCCTTTGGCCATGATCTGCGGCGCGAGCTGGCCGAGGCTGCCGATGCCCCTCAATGCGACCGAATCGCTTGGCGGGCCGGACAGGCGTTAGAACAGGGGCTTATGCGGCTGATGCAAGCCCTGCGGGCTGAATCTTGGACTCAAGCGCAGGAAAGACTCGCCGAAATCGACGAAATTCAGGCTGTTTTGGAAGAAGCGCGGGCACGGCGGCCGGATTTCGTGGCCCCTCACGCCGTGCCTGTGTCATAAGTTGGGGGTATACTCGGTTTCCTTGGAAAGCGGAAGGATGCTCCCCCGTGCAAAACACGGACGCAGCGAAGCTGATGCGCCTTTTGCGCGGATAAAACGTGAGGGGGCCCGAAGGGGCCCGAGTATAACGAAAGAAATTATTTCTTCATTGCATTTTACGGTAAAACCCTGTAGGGAAGATGTCGAGTTTAGAATAAACTCTCGCTTCTGCTACGGTGCGTCCTTAAAAAACGCGCGAATGCTCTTAATGGGCGTTTAATGGGTGAACAGGGATACAAGCCACCTTTTCCTGCGTTTGTCGAAGGGTTTTATCCGAACGTTCGGTTGTCGAACGGGCGGGCTGCTACACTCACTTAGCCGTTTTCACAATGAAAACGGTCAACCCAACATGAAGGAAAAGACGATGGCTACTGGTAAAGTCAAGTGGTTCAATGCCCAAAAAGGTTTTGGTTTCGTTCAGCCGGACGACGGCGGCTCGGATGTGTTCGTGCACATCAGTGCTCTGGAACGTGCGGGCGTCAGCACGCTGAAGGACGGTCAACGCGTGAGCTATGAACTGGCCACGCAAAAGGGCAAGACATCGGCGGTGAATATCCAGCTGCTTGACTAAACTCAAGCACAATCGCCTTATTGTTAGAAGCATCAAAGAAGCCAACCCGCCGGCGTCAAAGCTGGCGGGAATGGTGAAGGTTTAAAAAAATGATCAATGATTTTTCCGGGTTTGGGCTTCCGTCCAAGCTCTTGCAGGCTATTGCCCGCATGGAATTTCACAAGCCAACGCCTATTCAAGCCAAGGCTATTCCCTTTGCGATGGAAGGGCGCGACATTCTTGGGTCCGCGCAGACGGGAACCGGTAAAACTGGCGCTTTTGGCATTCCTCTGATTGCCAAACTCATGGAACACACCGATTCTATCGCGCTTGTTCTGACTCCAACCCGCGAACTGGCCGTGCAGGTCATGGCGACTTTGCAACAGTTAATCCCCGTGCCCACCCTCAAGGGAGCCACGCTGATCGGCGGTGAGCCGATGCCAAAGCAGCTCCGCCAATTGCAAGCGCATCCGCGCCTGATTGTTGGTACGCCCGGACGTATTAATGACCATCTTGAACGCGGCAGCCTCAAATTGGGCAAAGTTCGCTACCTTGTGCTGGATGAAACTGACCGCATGCTAGATATGGGCTTCGGGGTTCAAATCGACCGGATTCTCTCGCATGTCTCCAAAGAACGTCAAACGATGTTGTTCTCGGCCACTTTGCCTTCTGACATCGTTAAACTTTCGAGCAAATACCTCAAGAATCCCGAGCGGATTAGCGTCGGCTCGACCATCGCCGCCGCGCCGAATATCCGGCAAGAGCTGATTCAAACGACCGATACGGAAAAGAACGGGCATTTACTAAAAGTCTTAGGCAACACACAAGGGACGACCCTTATTTTCGTGAAGACGAAATACGGCACCGAGAAACTGGCCGAGCGCTTGTCGAAGCAAAGTTTTCGCGCCGACGCGATTCATGGCGATTTGCGCCAGTCGCGGCGGGATCGCGTCATTCAGGGCTTCAGAGACAAGAAGTTTCAGATCCTCGTTGCAACGGATATTGCCGCGCGTGGTCTTGACGTGCCCCATATCGAAACCGTGATCAATTATGATCTTCCTCAATGTCCGGAGGATTTCATCCACCGAATCGGCCGCACCGCGCGGGCCGGCTTGGCGGGACATGCCGTCAGCTTTATTACGCCTGCGGATCGCCAAAAATGGCAGGCCATCCACCAGCTGATGAATCCGGGTGAACCGATCCCCAAAACGGATCGCTTTGATCAAGCGCGATCAAAATCAAAACCGCGCCGCTTTGGTGGCGGAGGGGCCGGCAAGCCATTTGCCCAGAAGGGCCGTGGAGCTTCCGAGGGGAAATCCAAAGCCACCTCCGAAGGCAAAGCCAGCGGTCGCCCCACGCATCGCGCCCGTTAACGAAAAGCCTCTTCGAATAAAGAATCTACCGCTTTCTGGGCCTCGGCACTGCATACCCCGCGCCCATGTTCTGTTATCTCTACTCCCAAGAACAAAGGTGAAGCATCCCTTCAAGCCCCCTTTCGCTGTCTAGCGAATCAAAACCAGTTAATTTTCTGGGGCATTGTAAAGATTAACCATTTTGAAAGAGTTTGTACGTAAGATGAGGCATTAGAATTTTTGAAGTCCAAAAGGAGGTTGCTATGAGCAATTTGCATGCAGACAGCGCTATGTCCGATCCGCGCAAACTTGTTTTCATAACCCCAGGGGTGGCAGCAATTCTAAAAGTAACGTTTTTTGGGTGAGTCAAAAATGTCACACACTTGGAGATATTGAAGGTGCATGTGATTTTTGGGATTCACAA
>CAIJXG010000030.1 GCA_903824505.1 uncultured Pseudomonadota bacterium
CTTAAAGCCGGAGTCTTGTAACTTCCAGAAACTGCAAGAGTCCCCGTCCAACCGCCCGAGGCGGCGCAGCTCGTCGCATGACTGGATGACCATGAAAGTACCGCACTCGCGCCACTCGCAACGGTTGCCGGACTCGCACTAAACGTCACTGTTGGGGCAGGCGCTACCGTTGCCGGACTCCCACTGGTCGTCACTGATTGAGTCGATTGAGCGGCAGCCTCCGCGTAAACAGACACAGGGAGACCCATGACACAAAGTCCAAAAAACAGGGCAAAACAACGCGCCCTGAAAAGCAAATTGCAAAACGTCATAGGATTCCTCCTTGGTAAGATTCCAAAAATCTTATCAAACAACTGCTAATTTTCTATTAACAACTAGAAAGTAACTTTTGAAAAACAATCCTTGATTGCATACTCGGTTTTCTTGGAAAGCGGAAGGATGCGATTCCGTGCAAAACACGCGCGAGGGCGAAGCTGATGCGCCTTTTGCGCAGACAAAACGTGAGGGGGACCGAAGGGGCCCGAGTATATTATGAGCCACGCCTGTCCGATTTTGACTCACTTCTATCTGCAGCGGGGGTGCCGTATTTCCACAAAATTTTTACCGCCAATGAACTTAAAGAATGAGGCCTTGAAGGGGATTTTAAGGAGACAACCTTAGCCCTCTGCGTAGCGGAAAAAACAGAACGCCCACTTTTCTTTCCGTATCCCCACTCTGCCGTTGATAGGCGAGGTTCCTGTCGGCTAGAGTCAAAACATCAACCGCCATCTCTTATCCCCTTTCGCGATGCTTCACCCTAGTCCTAGCAGACCTGCTTCCTTGCTCCAAGATAGCGCCGCGCGTCGCGCCCGCACGGGGATTCTTCACCTGTGCGCGACGTTAAATCATGGGGATCCTGCCCGCGAAGCGGTGAGTCTTGCCGTTCTGACACAGCGTTTGGGGTGGCGCGCACTCATCGCCTCGGCTGGAGGCAATCTTGTCAACGAAGCCGAGCGCGCCGCCGTTCAGCATCTGCGTTTGCCGCTGGATCAACGGGGCGTTTTGGCTCGGTGGCGCAGTCGGGCCCGTCTCGACTCGCTGATTCAGCGTGAACGGCCCGCTTTGATTCATGCGCATGGAACGGAAGCCCTTGGCTTGGCTTGTCGTTTAAGCCGGATCCACCGGATTCCGTTAGTGATCGATTTGGCCCAGCCTGTGGCTCATCCAGCAGAAGCCCAGACTCTTTTGGCCCATGCGACCCAAATAACGGGCGCGATTCGGGTGCCAACCCGTATGATGCAGGAGTATGTCGTCTCGACCTTGCACATCAACCCCTCCCTGATCGTGCGAATCGCCCCCGGGATTGATCTGCAAAATTATAACCAAGCGGCCATTAGCGCCGAACGGCTGTCGACTCTGAGCCGTTTGTGGCGTTTGCCCGAAAATGCCATTGTTGCGTTGGTTCCCCTGCCGCTGGAGCCTCTTATGGGGCAGGCGACCTTGCTTCAAGCCTTGGCCGAAATCCCTGAAGAGCGGCTCTATATTGTAATGGTGGGGCAAGGCCGCGTCGGCAGTCCGTTGCGCCATGAATTGGAACAAAGTGTCGAGCGCCTGAAACTAAGCGGTAAAGTCATCATGCCCGATTTTTGCCCAGACTGGCCAGCGGCTTTCTGGCTGGCCAATGTTGTGGTTGCCCCGAACGAGGGGCCGCGCGGGCAAAATCGGGAACTGCTTGCAGCGCAAGCGCTTGGCCGCCCTGTTATTATCACGGCGATGGGCGCAAATGAAGAAATGGTGCAAAAACACGAAACAGCATGGATTGTGCCCTCTGGCAACGCGTCTGCTTTGGCCCGCGCGTTGCGGGAGGTTACGCGGCTAAACACCGATCAACGCGTTGCCTTAGCTGAGAACGCTCGTTTCTTTGTTGAGGAGCATTTTCCTCAAGCCGACTGGTTCAACGGCATGATGGAGCTTTACGAACGTCTGATTTTCACCGCCAAACGGCGGAGATAGGTTCCAATGGATGCCTCGCCGACGGGCCTTCTGCTGAGTTCCGCCACAGGGCTGGTGCTCGGCGCCTATTACACCTTGAACAAAAAAGTATCCGGCGCGGGGAATCCGCTTCAGATCATTTTCTGGATTTTTGCCTCGCATCTGCCGCCCATTGCCTTATGGCTGGCTCTGCACGGCGGCTCGTCTGTCGATCCTTGGTATTTTTTGCCCGGGCTGTGCGTTTTGATTCTGACTGTCGGCGGCAATTTTTTTACGGTGCGCGCGCTTTCTTTCTCGCCGTTGAATTTGATGATGCCTGTGATGTGTCTCAGCCCTGTTTTGACAGTCTTGATCGCTATTCCCCTGTTGGGTGAACTCCCCAGCTTTCATCAAAGCGTTGGGATCGCGCTGGCCGTTGTCGGAGTCCTGTGGCTCTACGCTCCTCCCGAACGACCGTGGGATCTTTTGGCTTTTTGGAAAAATTTTCTGCAGGAGCGCGGGGCGTTACCGATGCTGTTTTCGGCCCTGTGTTGGTCGCTCAGTGCGCCGATGGATAAACTTGCGCTCCGTCACGCCGATCCCGCCTTTCACGCGCTGTTCGTCTTTTCGGGCTTGTCGATCTTCGTCTATTTCTGGATCCGCGCACGCGGAGAATGGGACTCCACCTCGATCCCGCGCCGTTTTTGGTTTTTGCTTTTGGCCACGGGGGCGGCCGGCGCGATAACCGACATTCTTCAACTCTTCGCCCTTCTGCACACTCCGGTAGGCATGTTTGAAGCAATGAAACGAGTCCTTAGCCAAGTCTTTGCCTTGGGGCTAGCCGCTTGGCTCTTTCACGAGCGTCTTACGCGCCCCCGTTTAATCGGAATCACGATTATTACGATCAGCGTCCCGCTCGTGGTTTTGTGAATACACGGATAGGCCCCTCTATTTTTTGTCGGAACAGAGAAAAAGAAATAAAATTACCTGCCCGTGTCTTCCCTTTTTCACTGCAAAATCAAGTCAAGCCTCTCCTTCGCTCCTTTCCATCCTCCCTCGAGGCTCGTGACATGGACGCGATATGTGGTATGATCTCTGTCCCATCACGCTACATATTGTGGACGGGGGGTCTTTTCCACAAAAGATTCTGTCCCCAGCTGTGGATAACATGCCTGAGTCTGATCCTTCTTTTTGCACTGGAGCCCCGTCAATGTTTAATCTGATCCAGGTCGAGCACGGCCAGAAAGTCGCTGTGGATTACGCGCGGGATTCGCTCCTAACTCGTTTTGGTCATGCGACTTTGGAAGATCGCTATTTGCTGCCGGGCGAAAGGCCGCAGGATATGTTCGCGCGGGTTGCCTCGACCTATGCCGATGACCCGGGCCATGCGCAACGCTTGTATGAATACATTAGTAACCTCTGGCTTATGCCGTCCACCCCTGTCCTGAGCAATGGCGGGGCGAGCAGGGGGTTGCCGATTTCCTGTTTCCTCAACGAATGTTCCGATAGCCTTGAGGGCATCGTCAATTTGTGGAACGAAAATGTTTGGCTGGCGGCACTGGGCGGGGGCATCGGCTCTTACTGGGGTAATTTGCGCTCCATCGGGGAGCCCGTTGGGCGTAACGGCAAGACCTCGGGCATTGTGCCCTTTATTCGCGTGCAAGACAGTTTAACGCTCGCCATCAGTCAGGGCAGTTTGCGACGTGGATCGGCGGCCTGCTATCTGCCGATTTACCATCCGGAAATTGAGGAATTCATCGAAATGCGGCGTCCGACGGGCGGTGATTCGAACCGTAAGGCGCTGAATCTGCATCACGGCGTGGTTATCACCGATGCCTTTATGCGCGCTGTCGAAAAGGATGAGGAGTGGGCGCTGCTGAGTCCCAAGGATCACACGGTGATGAACCGCGTCAGCGCACGTGCTTTGTGGATCCGTCTCCTGACGGCGCGGATCGAAACGGGTGAGCCTTATTTGTTGTTCGTGGACACGGTCAACCGCGCGATTCCTGAGCATCACAAGATGGCAGGACTTGAAGTCAAAATGTCGAACCTGTGCTGCGAGATTACACTTCCCACGGGGATCGACAAAGATGGGCGCAATCGGACGGCAGTATGTTGTCTGTCTTCTGTCAATCTGGAAAAATTCCTTGAATGGGAGAATCATCCAACCTTTATTGAAGATTCACTCCGATTCCTTGACAACATTCTGGATGATTTCATCGCCCGTGCGCCCGACAGTATGGGCCGCGCTCGCTATTCCGCGATGCGCGAGCGTTCTGTGGGGCTGGGCACGATGGGGTTCCATTCCTTCCTGCAAAGCCAGAATGTGCCGTTCGAAAGCGTGATGGCCAAAGTCTGGAACAAGCGCATGTTCCGCCATATGAAGGCGCAATCGGATGATGCGTCGACCCTTTTAGCCGAGGAACGCGGCGCATGCCCTGATGCGGCCGATTATGGCATCAAAGAGCGTTTCTCGAATAAGATCGCCATTGCACCAAACGCCTCGACGTCGATTATTTGTGGCGGTACAAGCCCGGGGATTGAGCCTGTGGCTGCAAATTCTTATCTGCATAAAACGCTGTCTGGTAGCTTTCCTGTTCGTAATGAGCATCTGGCGAAGATTCTAGAAAAATATGGCCAAAATAACGAAGACACATGGAGCGATATCACGCAACATGAAGGGTCGGTTCAGCATTTGGATTTCTTAAATGCCGATGAAAAGTCGGTCTTCAAAACAGCGTTTGAGCTAGATCAACGGTGGCTGATTGATCTGGCGGCAGACCGCGCCCCTTACATTTGTCAGGCGCAGAGTTTGAATCTCTTCCTGCCGGCGGATGTCCATAAACGCGATCTGCACATGTTGCATTACATGGCGTGGAAGAAGGGCGTGAAGAGCCTTTATTACTGCCGGTCGAAATCTATGCAGCGGGCGGAATCGGCGGCGCATGTGGCGCGCGCAGGATCTTCTCCGGTTCCGGAAACCGCGCCTCCGCAATCCGCGCCGGAGGGAGAAGTTTCTATGTATGAGGAATGTCTCGCCTGTCAGTAATGCCAACGGCTCAAAGAGCCTGCCCCAGCAGATTGCCGCCTGTCCCTATCTCTGTTAACAGAAGGGCTTGGATCAAGGGATTCTCAGGGGTCATTGTATGAAACCTATCGCACCGGAACGTCTCGTCGCGCCTGAAGCGCTGCCGCAAGAGGCGCCCGACGTCGCGTTGCGGCCTCAACGGCTCGATGATTTTATTGGCCAGCCTATTTTGCGGGCCAACCTAAAAATCTTTATCGACGCCGCCAAGCAGCGGGCGCAAGCCTTGGATCATACGTTGTTATTTGGTCCGCCCGGTTTAGGAAAAACAACGCTCGCGCAGATTATCGCGAAAGAATTGGGGGTTGGGTTTCGGGGCACCTCCGGCCCTGTGATCGCACGGGCAGGGGATCTGGCGGCGCTTTTGACCAATCTTCAGCCCCATGATGTTTTGTTCATCGATGAAATTCACCGAATGAACCCACAGATCGAAGAAGTCCTCTACCCCGCGATGGAGGATTTTCAACTGGATTTAATGATCGGCGAAGGTCCCGCCGCGCGGTCGGTGCGGATTGATCTGCCGCCTTTTACCTTGATTGGAGCCACGACGCGCAGCGGCTTAATCACCCGCCCGCTGCGTGAGCGTTTCGGTATTCCGCTGCGTCTGAATTTTTATGAGCCGGAGGAATTGCAGCTGATCGTCAGTCGCGCCGCCGGAAAGCTTTCGATGCCGTTGACAACCGAGGGTGCGCTGGAAATCGCGCGCCGTTCACGCGGCACGCCGCGCATTGCGGGACGATTGCTTCGCCGCGTACGGGACTTCGCCTCCGTTGCCGGACACGCGACCATTGACGCGGCGGCGGCGGATGCCGCTCTGACGCGGCTAGAGGTGGATCGGCTTGGCTTCGATGCGATGGACCGGCGCTATATTTTGCTTATTGCCGAAAATTATGGCGGCGGCCCTGTGGGAGTCGAAACGCTGGCGGCGGCTCTGGCGGAACAGCGCGACGTGTTAGAAGAAGTGATCGAGCCCTATCTTATCCAACAAGGGCTTTTGCAACGCACGCCGCGTGGCCGCATGTTAACAGAGACGGCCTATCGGCATATTGGACTGGATGCGCCGCGTCTGCCTGATCCTTTTGTGCCAGAGGAATCCGATGACGCCCTCTAAAACGCCTTCCTTTTCGGTCCGTATTTATTATGAAGACACGGATGCAGGCGGCGTTGTCTATAACGCGAATTATGTGAAATTTGCGGAACGCGCCCGCACCGAATGGATGCGCGAGCTTGGATACAGCCAGACGGATCTTCTGACAGAGTTCGGCATTCTTCTCGCTATTCGCCATATCACGGTGGATTACCGCGCCCCGGGACGCTTAGGAGGCATGAGGGAATAAGTGAATCTATTTTGCCGCAGGTTTTAGAAAAGAACAATGTGGAAACATTTTGAGGATTCACGGCGAGAAATAGGCGGCTTAGAATCGAGGGATGAAACACTCTCTTGAAGTGATCGAA
>CAIJXG010000031.1 GCA_903824505.1 uncultured Pseudomonadota bacterium
CGGAAGAAGCCTTACCAACCATGAAAGTGGTTCCGCTCGGGGCGGGCTGAGGTGCAATCTGCTACGCAGTAGCTCGGCTAACGCATCGTCTTGTTTCGGCATCGGAGACTCCATTACAGGTGAAGAATCCGACAGTATGAATCACCTCAATGCGTTAGCCAACCCCAGTAGGGTACTATGCGAAAGCCTATAACAAAGATCCTGAGGCTCTTCAAAATTTAATTGGTACGCTCACTCAAGTTGATTATAAGGCCGAATATGGTTCGGAAAAAACAGAACTTCTTCTTCCCGGTGGCACAGACGCGCCGAGGCAATTTCAGAAGAAAGGGCGTGAATTTATGGAAAGTTTTGGAAAGAAAATCAAGGCGCTAGAGAACAAACCTGCTGAACATAAATTCTCTCAAACCTCAGGGACACTGCAAAACAGAAACCGAAGAGAGTCCTTGAAGAACAATTCCGTGATAGGTAGACAGGCATCAGGGAGACAGCATGTGCTAGCGAAACCGAACCCGTCTTTACCTAAGCCAGTCTTCATGTAGGGACGGACTGTTAAACGTATGGAAGCGTGGATCAGCGCAACACACGTCTCAAGGCGTTCCATCGGCACCATTATTTCAACTCCATGACCGCCCTTCCCCTCTCCGCCCCCCTTCTTTCCGATCCGAATGAGAGCCAACGCGCGGCGTCGGATCCTGCGGCCTCTGTTTGGGTGAATGCCTCGGCGGGGTCTGGCAAAACCAGCGTTTTGACCAAGCGCGTGGTGCGGTTGTTGCTGTCCGGCGTGCCGCCCGAGAAAATCCTGTGCCTGACCTATACCCGCGCGGGTGCGGCCGAGATGGCCAACCGCGTGACGGGGCTGCTGAGCCAATGGGCCGTCTGTTCGGAAACAGATCTGCGCAGCTCTTTGGACAAGCTTCAAAACGCGTCGCCGACGGACAGGCAAATCAACGAAGCGCGGCGGCTTTTTGCGCGGGTTCTGGCCTGCGCCGGAGGCTTACGAATCCGCACGATCCATTCTTTTTGTCAGGAAATTCTCTCGCGCTTTCCGCTTGAAGCGGGCTTGCCGCCCCATTTTGCCCTGATTGATGATGAAGAGCTAAAAACTCTGACGACCGAGGTTTTGGATGCGTTGATTCTTGAGGCGGGCGCGGCTCCGGACAGCGCTCTCGCACGCGCTTTAGGGGTGCTGATCGCGGCCCAAAGCGAGGGGCGATTTGCCGATACGTTGAAAGAAATGACCGCAGGCCGTGGGCGGCTGGAAGAAGCGGTCGAGCAAGCAGGCGGCGAGAAAAATCTGATTCATGCGATCCGGACTTTTCTGATGTTGGAGCCGGAAGACACGCCCGATTCGCTGCGCCGCGCGGCTTTACGCGCTCTGCCAGAGGAAAAACTGCGTCCCCTCGCACGTTGGCTGGCTGAGGATTCCAAAAGCTTTGCGCCACGCGGGGAAAAATTATTGAAAGTTTTGGAAACGCCGCCCCATGAACGGGCTGCCTTCTTTGATCTGTATCTTTCCGTTTTTCTGACACAAAAACAGGAGCCCTATGACAAGACGGCGAGTAAAAAAGTTTTGGAGGCTCATCCCGAAATCGACGAGATTTGTCAGACAGAGGCCTCCCGCCTTTTGTCAGTGCTCGAGCGCATCGACACCGCCTTTCTGGCGCAGCAAACCGAAAGCGTTTTGTCCTTCGGTTTTGCGTTTTCGCGGTGTTTGGCTGCGCGCAAAAAGGCGCGCGCCGCCCTCGACTACGAAGATTTAATTTTACGAACCGAAAAACTTTTAAATCGCCCGGGAATCGCGCCATGGATTCTTTATAAACTCGATAACGGAATCGCCCATATTTTGGTGGATGAGGCGCAGGATACCAGCCGCCCCCAATGGAACATCGTTCAAGCCCTCACGGCAGAATTCTATGCGGGTGAAACGGCTTCGCGCACGCGGCGCACTTTGTTTGTCGTGGGCGATGAAAAACAATCTATTTTCAGCTTCCAGAACGCGGATCCCGAAGCCTTTCTGTCCCGACGCGCTTTCTTTACCGATCATTTTGCGCAAGCCGAGAAACCTCTGCGGCATATTCCGCTGCGCTATTCTTTTCGTTCAGCTTCTGCGATTTTAAAAGCCGTGGATCACGTTTTTGCTGATGCCAAGGCTCGCGACGGCGTGTCGCTCGATCCCGTCACGCATGAGGCGTACAAAAAAGACCTAGCGGGGCGGGTTGAAGTTTGGCCCCTATTGAAACCCACGCCCGAAGAAGAACAACCCGACGGCACATGGATTCTGCCCACGACGCAAGAGGAAGAAAAAGACCCCCAAGCGGAACTCGCCACGCTCATTGCTCAGAAAATCAAAAGATGGTTGAAAACCTCCGAGATTCTGGATGGGATGGATCATCCTGTCCGCGCGGGCGATATTATGATCCTGTTGCGCAAGCGCGGACGTTTCGCGGATTTAATGGTGCGCGCGCTCAAAACAAATGGCGTGCCCGTCACCGGCGTCGATCGGATGCACTTGATCCGCCAGCTTGCGGTCATGGATCTGCTGTCGATGGTGCAGTTTGTGTTGCTGCCCGAAGATGATCTGACCCTCGCGTCGTTGCTCCGCAGCCCGTTAATCGGGCTTTCGGAAGAGGATCTGATGACTCTCGCGGTCGGTCGTTCAGGCAGCCTGTGGCAGAGTCTGACGGAAAAAGCGGGTCTCTTTCCTGCCATTTATGCCTATCTTTCCCAAAAAAGGGCCGAAGCCGATGCCTCAACGCCCTTTTTGTTTCTCTCGCGCCTATTGAACGAGCCTTGCCCTGCGGATTCGATCAGCGGGCGGCGCGCGCTTTGGGCGCGGCTGGGAGAAGAAGCGTTGGATCCGATTGAAGAGCTGCTCAACGCCGCGCAAAATTTTGGCGCGCGCGCGGCACCGTCTTTACAGAATTTTCTCCATTGGCTGACCAAGGCGGATGCGGAAATCAAGCGTGAGATGGACACGGGCATGGGACAGGTGCGGATCATGACCGTCCACGCCTCTAAAGGTCTTGAAGCGCCTATTGTCTTTCTGCCCGATACGGTGTCTTTGCCGCAGATGCAGCGCATGCCGAAACTGCAATGGACGGAAGAGGGGCTGCCTCTGTTTATGGCCCAAAACCCACGTGCTGGCCCGGCGCAAAGCGTGTGGCAGAAAAGCTGGGATCGCCAGATGCAGGAATATAGGCGGCTTTTCTATGTCGCACTGACCCGCGCCTCGCAGCGGCTTTATATAGGGGGGTGGCTGGGGCGTAAGGGGGACGAGGCCCAACAGGGAAGCTGGTATGGGCTGGCTCAAGCCCTTAAGCCACTGCATCAAGAGCATATCGCGCCGGAAGAAGGGGACGGTTTGATCCCCGAGATTATTTTCGCGGACCCCATCTTGCGCCCTGCCGAAAAAGCGCTTGAAAAACAGCCTGAGCCTTTAGAAATTCGCTTGCCAGACTGGGCCTTTCAGCCCGTTAAAACGGCTTTGGTTTTAGATGTGCGGCGGGAGGATACGGTTCCAACCGCCTCGCCTGACGCGGCGTTTGCGCGAGGGCGGCTTATTCACCGTTTGCTGCAAAGTCTGCCTGATCTTAGGCCTGAAAAGCGCCCCCACGCTGTCGCGCGTTTTCTAGCCCATCCGCGTCACGGGCTAACGGCGGATCAACAAAGCGAAATCGCGTGTGAGGTCGAAAGTTTGATGCAAGACGAGAGATTCACCGCCCTTTTCGCGGCCAACGCGCTGGCCGAAGCCCCTATCACAGGTTCTTTAAATGGCGTGACCGTCTTTCGGCAAGTAGATCGGCTGTGCCTTTGTGGGGATGAGGTTTGGATCGTGGATTATAAAACCAACCGCCCGCCGCCTGCACGCGCCGCCGACATCCCAGCCGCCTATCGCACCCAAATGGACGAATATCGCACGCTTTTAACGGGCATCTATCCCGATAAGAAAATCCGCACTTTTCTGCTTTGGACCTATGCGCCGCGCTTGATGGAAGTACACTGAGGGCGCGTGAATAAATAAGGTATATTTGGGTTTGGTCGTGCCCATCGCGCCCCGCGTGGAAAACTTGAAAACGATAAAAACGACGCGCGTAGGCTTTGCAAAAGCCTTGGGATAGGAAACGTAGGGGGATTGCACGAAACAATCCATGCGGCCCTTGCTGTCCTATACTCGGGCACCGAAGGAACCCCTCACGTTTTGTCCGCGCAAAAGGCGCATCAGCTTCGCTGCGTCCGTGTTTTGCGCGGAATCGAATCCTTCCGCTTTCCAAGGAAACCGAGTATAGGAAAACAAAACGTGGCTCATATGCCAAATTTTCCTACAGCGATTCAGGCAAGAATGGCTGCGGGCGCAAGCATAGAGGATATTTTGGAAATCATTCATGAGGCAACGCCCGATTCCCTTATCCATAGGGCCCCAGAGAGGCAGGACCTTCAAAAATCAAGGCATCAAAGCATTCACTATAACGCCAATTTTTGTGCAGCGCAGCAATAATGCGCTGAAAACAAAAGAGAACTTGAAAAATAACCCGCGCCGTTCTACCCATGCAGGACACGCGTGTTGGGTGCCCCACTTTCACTCCTAAGCCCTTTATCCGCGTCGACAGTGAGAGAAACCTCCGATGCACTCAGCCATGGCCAGAAAACAAACACCGCCTTCTTCCAAGCCCGTCGCCAATCGCGCGGCGGATCTTCAGCGCTATTATCGCGATATGCTTTTGATTCGCCGGTTCGAAGAAAAAGCAGGACAGCTTTACGGCATGGGGCTGATCGGTGGCTTCTGCCACCTTTATATCGGCCAAGAAGCTATCGTTGTCGGCATCAATGCCGCACAGAAAGAAGGTGATTCGGTCGTTACCTCCTACCGCGATCACGGGCATATGCTGGCTTGTGGAATGGAGGCGCGCGGCGTGATGGCTGAGCTGACCGGACGCATCGGCGGCTATTCCAAGGGCAAGGGCGGCTCGATGCATATGTTCAGCCGCGAAAAGGCGTTTTATGGCGGGCACGGGATTGTGGGCGCACAGGTGCCGATCGGCGCGGGACTGGCTTTCGCGCATCAGTATAAAGAAGACGGGCATGTCTCGATCACCTATTTTGGTGATGGGGCCGCGAATCAGGGACAGGTGTATGAGACGTTTAACATGGCGGCTTTGTGGAAATTACCCGCTGTTTTCGTCATTGAAAACAACAAATACGGCATGGGCACCTGTCAGGCACGTCATGCGGCAGGCGAATTATACAAGCGCGGCGAGGCCTATGGCATTTTGGGCAAAAAGGTCAACGGGATGGATGTGCTAAAGGTGCGCGAAGCGGCCGAAGAAGCCATCGCGCACGCTCGATCGGGCAAGGGACCTGTTGTGCTGGAAATGGAAACCTATCGCTATCGGGGCCATTCTATGTCGGATCCCGCCAAATACCGAAGCAAGGAAGAAGTCGAAGAATGGCGCAGCAAATACGATCCGATTGACACGCTGCGCGAATTGATCTTAAAAGAAAAGGCTTTGTCCGAAGACGGGCTGAAGCGGATTGAGCGCGAGATCAAAGACATCGTGAATGACAGTGCCACCTTCGCGCAATCCAGCCCTGAACCCGATCCCTCCGAGCTTTGGACGGATATTCTAGCGGACTGATCCAATGACCTATGCCATTTGCGTCAAAGATGACTATGTCGGCATCATGGGGAGGCATGTCACAGAGGGGCAGGCGGTCGTCCCGGGTCTGCCTTTGATCGACATTATGAAGCCCGATGGGCTTGTCGAAACCATTGTTTCCGAAGGCTGGGGCATTGTCGCGCATATCGAGGGCGGCCGCGTGTTTCAAACGGCCAACAGCAACGACCGCGCCGAAGACGATGATGAAGATGATGATGATTCGGGCGAAAGCGGGCAAGCGCGCGGCAGCAGCGGTGGGATGGGTACTGTTTTCTCACGCGGCGATTTGATTTGCCATATTGTTTCACGCCTGCAGGACGGGGGGCGTAAATCGGGCCTCCACCCCCGCAACGGGGCGAGCGTCTGCTTTCGGCGTGAGATGGGGCTAGCCCCAAGATAATCCAACGCCCTTCAAGTATGTAACCCGAGTTACGGGTTTTCAAGGGATAGAAACGCGGATTTGTTTGGAGGGCAACGGGTTGAGCTGATAGGCTATCACGGCGGCGGTTAGGTGTGTAAAGGCGTTAAAGACGGATCGGTGTTTGGGGAGCCTGAGAGAA
>CAIJXG010000032.1 GCA_903824505.1 uncultured Pseudomonadota bacterium
CCTCAACGCTATCGCCGCCAAGCTCAACTCACGCCCCAGAAAGAAACTAAAATTCCTGACCCCTGAGGAGGTTTACTTCGCTTCAGCCCCATGCCAAAACCTTGAAACTAAAGTTGCACTTCAAATTTGAATCCACCCCCTCTTGCCGCGGACGATGTCGTTCAAGCGTGTGCGCGGAATCTGTATCGCTTCCGCAGCCGCCTTGACGGAAAGGTGGTGCGCCTCAAGAGATTCCATTTTCAGGATTTGTCCCGGGTGCAGAAAGTGCGTGTACGTCATCGCCCGTTCCTTGAAACCCTTCACAAAGGGGGGCTTTTTTCGTCCTGCGCCTGATGCACCAGAAGTTTCAGCGCGTGATCCATGCGGGTTTGCCAGCCCGCGCCATCGGCCTTGAAGAAGGCAATAACCTCGGGCGAGAGGCGGACGCTGACCGCTTGCTTGACCGGCTGTCCCTTGCGGGCGCGCGTCCGCGCAAACGCGGCCAAGTCAGGAAACACGTCGTGCAGAGGCCTTCCGCGTTTAAAATCGGCGCGGGACAAAGAGCGTACCTCGCCCGCTTTATTCGTCAGGGGTTTGGATTTCTTGCTCATAGTACGTAACCTCTCTTAAGTTGGCTTTGCGCAGGCTGATCAGGCGGATGCCTCCACCTATGGGAGTAAAACACAGAATATGAAGGCGGTTATCAATCCGTCCGTAAACGACAAACCGCCTTTCCCCATAGTCTTGACGCGTGTCTTCCTCGACAAGGGCAGTCTCAAAATCCATGCGTTTGGCTTGCTCGAACGGGAGGCCTCGCTCGCGAGCATTCTTTTGGCTTTTCTGTGCATCCCATTCAAAGCGCATAAGTTATGTATATACATAACTCCGCGAAGAGTCAACAACCCGAAAAGCCGTGTCTGCAAAAAACGCCCGTCTAGGGCCCTGCGTCACCTAAAAAGGAAGGAGAGGACGTAAGGGCACTAGGCCGCATGAAGCGCAGCAAGGAATCCATCGACCTCTTTGCGTAAAATTTCAGCCTGTCCTGAAAGTTCGTTGGCCGCTATCAGCACACCCCCCGCAGCCGCGCTCGTCTGTTCGGCGGCGTGCGCCACGCCCGCGATGTTTTGAGATATATGGGCTGTACCTTGCGCGGCCTGCTGCACGTTGCTCGCGATCTCGCCTGTGGCCGCAATCTGCTGATGAACCGCAGCGGTGATCGAGGTCGATACGCTGTTGATTTCGCCTATTGTCGCACCGATGCCCTTGATCGCCGCAACCGTCGAGGACGTCGCCTCCTGAACACTGCCAATCTGGCCGCTGATTTCTTCCGTGGCCCTGGCGGTTTGATTGGCAAGCGATTTGACTTCGCTGGCCACCACGGCGAAGCCTTTGCCTGCCTCTCCGGCACGGGCAGCCTCAATCGTTGCGTTCAAAGCTAACAGATTGGTCTGCCCTGCGATTTGATGAATGAGTTCAACAACCGCGCCGATCTTCTGCGCGGCTTTGGCTAAGCCATCGACGGTAGCCCCCGTGTGATGGGTTTCTTCAACGGCGTTTTGAGCCATCTTTGTCGCCCGTTCCATCTGGGCCCCGATTTCACGGCTAGAGGCCGTCATTTCTTCGGTAGCCCCGGCGACAGTCTGAACATTGGTAGAAGCTTCTTCCGTTGCGCAGGCGACAGTCCGGCTTTGCTGTTGTGTCTGTTCCGAGGCCGCAGACATCGAGGCTGCACTGGATTGCAATTTGCTGGACGAGTCGGACACACTGCTGACGATGTCCTTGATCACGCCTTCGAAATTATGCACCAAACCCGCGATTTTCTCAGCGCGTTGGGCTTTAAGTTCCTCTTCAGCGTGTTGTTGCGCCTCAAGATCCCGCGCGCGCCTCAGACTATCGCGCAACGCGCTGAAAGCCCGCACCATATCCCCGATTTCATCTTTGCGCTCTTCGCCATCGACTTTTGTCGACAGATTGTTTTCCGCCAATTCGGAAAGAGCGCGGGACAGCTTTTGAACAGGCGTGGAGATTTCCTTGCGAGTCAGAAAAATAGCCAGCAACAGAACCAGAACCAACCCACTCAGAACGGATATATACGTGGTTCTGATCGTGCCGTTCGTGACCCCCAACGCGTCATCCGAAGCCTTATCATTCATTTTCGAGATTGTAGCCGTCAGCACGTTGATATCGTCCATGACACCGCGAAGCGCCGGGTCGCACGTCTCGCGCATAGAGGCAAGGGCCTTCTTTTTGTCTTCCTCGCCAATCAAGCTGCCCAGTTTCATCGTTTCGGCACAGGCGCCGGACAGGACCGCCGCAAATTTGCCCGAGACTTGCTTAATATCGCCCTCTTTTTCAGGCATGCCTTTTATGGCCGTTTTGATTTGTTTATCAAAGAATCCTTGCGTGTCGGTTATTTCCTGCAGCGCTTGCTTGGTGCCGTCTTCCGCCGTTTCTGTCAAAAGGCGATAGAGAGAGCGATTGATATAGACAAGATTTCGGTTGGCGCGGGCAATGGCCAAATCCGCGCGCCCGGAGCCGTCGATTATGTCTCCATAGGTATTGTCGATATAGCGCATCTTGCTGGTCGAAAACACGGTCGCCCCCAAGGACACGCAGGCCAGCAATCCCAAAAGCATCAGGATTTTTGCTAGAATCTTGAAGTCAGCAAATCTGGGCATGTCAGACGTTCCTTCGTTTCAAGGCGGCGGCTTATGCCGCCGAAGATCCCAAATTTTCTTCAAAGACTAGGCAGAGATTAAAATTTAGGACCCTTAGTATACTCGGGCCCGACCCCTCTCTCCTTGGGGGAGGGAAAGAGGGGAAGAGACACGTTCACTTACCCTGAGCTTTCGTCGCCGCGATGCAGTCAGGGTCGGTGCTGCCCTGAGGGCAATCGTCAGCGCCGGAACCACGGGCCATCGCAGCCGTAGCCCCACACAGGAGAGAGAGAAGAACGAGGAAAAGGATAAGAGGACGCATTGACATACCTTCCATATCTGGGGCGCAGCGCGGCGCAGCGGTTACAGGGGTTACAGGTTGAACAAGTGCCCGATTTCAAAATGAATACCCACAATCAAATCGTTTTTAAGGGCTGGGTCATACCCCGGGTTTATCCAGTATTGGACATCGGGCTGCACCGTCAGCCAGCTATTGATGGGCGCACGGTAAGTAGCCTCAAAGTTGGTTTCATACTTGTGAACGATAACGCCATTGGCGGCCTGAGCGTTTCTGTAATCGGATCCATTGCCGACAAGACCAACAGCCAAGCCGACTTTATCAGTTGGACGCTCCACAAACGGACCGGTAAAAGTTAGCCCGCTGTTCAGAGACTTCGTGTTTTCATTGGTTGTGCTGTCGGCAAGACCTATATTGGCAAAGCCGTCGAGGCCGCGCCGTCCCTCCAGCTCATACAGGCGGGTCGCGCCTCCAATATAGCCGCCATTGCTGCCATAGATCTGCCCCATCCCATCCTGTTTGTTGAATTTACCAGTATAGCCCCAGTAACCGGCCATGATCTTGGTGTGCTTCGTCGGTTCGTAATCAACTTCACCGATCAACAGCGCGCCGTATTTGCGTTGAAACTCGACAGCATTGACGCCCGGATGTTTGACGCTGTCGGACTCCCCGTCGGCCACAACACCCTGAACGCTCCAATCCTTGTTGATTTGTTGATGGGCGCGAAAGGCCAGAGATGTATTCGGATAGTTTGACGGCGCATTAGGACCGGATTGATCCAGCGTTGTGGTCCACGCATAAGCGCCATTGAAGAATAAGTTCATCGGCTTGGTGTTGCCGAATTCGGTTTCAATGTCATAAATACCTAACAGCAAATCGGTTCCCGTACTTGCGAAGTTTTGATCATAATAGGCTTGATACAGACGAAACATGGTCGCGCCTGAGGTATCGATCACACTAGGGTCTTGCACGGAGGTGACATATTGTGTGTCCGCCGACCGTGAGCTGTTATAAAAACCTTCCAAAAAGACTTTGCCGCCCGTCCACCCGAAGGCTTTATCCGTGTTCACCATCATTTGCGCGTCAACATTTTGCATATACATCGTGCCTGTGTGGAGACCTCCCGCAGCGTTATCCCACGCCTCACCTGTATATTGCAGCTTCAGCTGATAGGGCGACGGCCCGGCGTCAGGAGCTATTTGCTGCGTATGAAGCGTTGAACCTTGCGTCGCGCCAAGCGGTAGCGTGGCGTCATCCGCAAAAGCAGGACACGTGGCCGTTGCCAGAAACACACACGCAGACAGAAGGGATAGTTTGACCGGAGTCTTGGCGAGGAAGGACACGGATTACTCCTATGTTTTTTGAGTTAGGGGGCAAGCGACCCTGAGGCGAGTCGCTCACCCCAAAGGGAGATGGAAGACGGTAAAACAGAAGATCTTGCGTGATTTTAAGCCCTACGCACCGCCCAAAAAGTCAGCTCATGGATCGGGATGTGCAACCTACACGTGAGTAGTACCGTAAGGTGCAACCGTTAACAAGAGGTTAATCTCCCTAAAAATTATTCCGTTCCTGAATCGCGTTTTTCAAAGAAAGTGCATAAAATGCGCAGAGCAGCCAAGGAGATGATGATGACTGCCCTCACTTTTGATACGTACCGTGTTGCCAAACACCTTCAATCCAAGGGTTTTACACCCGAACAGGCTAAAGGGCTTGTCGAAGCCGTCCGCGAGGTCGACACGACACAGGTTTCAACCAAGGCCGATTTGCGTGAAATGGACCTGCGCATGACGGTCCGACTCGGCGGCATGATCATCACTCTGGGCGGCGTCTTGATCGCGATTAAATATTTCGGGTGATGTGGATCGAACGGATAAGGGCATTGTGGTCTGGCCCCAAAAAACACCTTGACACTCGCCCTCCCCCCGCCCATAGTCCGCGCACTTCTTTGACGCGGGGTGGAGCAGCCCGGTAGCTCGTCAGGCTCATAACCTGAAGGTCATAGGTTCAAATCCTATCCCCGCAACCAATTTTTTCAAATACTTAGCCGATTTTCAAATTTCACGAAATTTTGCCGGTGCCGCACTGGTGCCGCATATCTTGGCTTATTCGCAGGGAAAACCCAACTGACCGTAAAAATCTCAAACTTCACCCTGTGTTTCTGAAATAGAAGAATGCCAGAACGTGCCAGCTTATGCCAATGCGCCAAGCGCAAAGACAAATCTTGGACAGTTTCTTACCTGTTACACTCAAGAAAGACTCTGCCCCATCCGGAATTAGGAAGGTTGGCTATCCATCTGTCACGTTGGTAAGTTTTTCGTGTGTTTTGCGAGTCGATGATATGTCTTTCTGATACAGCACAAAATAGATCAGGCTAACAGGCACGCTACACAGAAGCAGCGTAGTTAACGAAGACGCAGCCCCCATGCTATCGGCTAGAAATCCCACCAGTAATGAAGATATGCCGCCGACGATGGCACTCGCAAAAGAAATCAGCGATCCCATAGTTGCGCGTTGGGCGTTAGAGAAATTTTCCTGTTGCAAGGCACTATCCGCTGTGCGCGTGACGGCATAAGAAAGCTGGGTAATGATTAGCAGGAAGGGAGACATAATTGACGCAATAGTATAAGCGAGCAAGGACACAATGGTTGAAAATACCGTTCCGGAAAACAAAGCCTTTGGCGCCCCTAGCCGTTTAGTAATGTATCCAGAAAACCAAAAGCCAAGTGAGCCGATACCGTTTTGTGCGGTTCGATATAATGGCGTTAGCCACCGTGGCCAGACGGTTTCGACGAAGCTGGGTACAAAGGAATTCGCCGTTTGATTTAGACCCGTTCTTATCGCACTGGCGAATGCAAGCCACCGCAGGCGTGGGTGCTTAAGAATGAGGCGCAAAGATTGCAACATGTGCAATCCAACATGACTATCTTCTGTTACATGTTGCGGTGGTTCAATGGTAAAAAGGCTCAGGACAACGCCTATCCCAACGGAAACTAGTGAGAACATCATCAGATCGCGGTAAGAAAACCCAAGCCACAAACAGAAAGTTGCCAGAATCCCGGATAGAGCCAACGCCATTTGCCCCATCGAACTGACTCGGCCAATCAGCCGCGATATTTCATGAGGACGCTTATAAAACGATAGAGTCTCATAAAGCATTGCGTCATTGTTGCCGCTAAACATCGCGTTAGCAAAGCCGAACGCAACACCTCCGGCATATAAAAGCGCCAACCCATGAGCTGATGAAAAAGACAAAAAGTAGCAAAGCACACCTAGAAATTCGGCTGCTGAACCTAAAATGAGAACTTTTCTCCGTCCGATTTTATCGGCGAGCATACCGGTTGGTATCTCAGAAAGTGCTTGAGCCATGCCCATGACAGCAAAAACACTCATCGCAAGAGCAAACGATCCCGTAACAGCCTCAAAAGCAAGTACGGCCACTGGATAAAAGAGTCGCAATTCGGCAAAGAATTCGTTTCCCGCGAGGAGATAAAAATTCCTACGCAGTTTCTTGTTGCCAAACTTACGTTTTTGTTTTTGGACAAGCCTTCTAATCATGCGGCTTTATAGCTGTATCCTGACCTCATGTCATTGAGGATAAAGCATTTTATAGCGGCACAAGAAGCGCTTTAATATTGGTGCAAAATCGCGTCCCCGCAACCCATCTAAAGCAAAACAAGTCCTTGTAAAACAAGGGCTTTTTTGTTGTCTAAAATCCAGCTTTTGACGCAAGAATCTCCCTGTGATAGCCTAAAACCCCTCGCCCAACACTCGCACAAAATCGCCATAGCATCTCTCAAAATCCAGAATCTTCATATATGCCCTGTTTACTCCGCAGTACGCTGAAATACGCCGCTGACACGAAAACGGCAACACCAGAGGAAAACCAGGGGCTGTGTGGTACACGGGGAGAGATCGCCGCAAAGAGCGGCTGGCGGCTTATGCCCCATCGCGCAAGAAATCGTCCTGCGCCTGTTGGCATCGGTTGCGGATTAATTCGGCCAGATCGTGAACGGTCGAGGAAGAAATATCCGTTTTGTCGAGGTTGCGCATGACCGCTTGCGCCAGCTCTCCCACGCGCTTTCTGACGATGGGTTTTGCAAGTCCGGCTTCTTCGGCGAACGTCTCAAAATGGCGTGGCATGATCTTGGCAGATTCGTATTCGCCGCCAATTTTCATCGCCATTTTCTTTGTCAGGGCGGGGTAGAAAACGGTGCTGAGCAAATCGTAGAATGGGGCTAGACTGGTCCTGCGTCCGAGAAGACTTCCCAATCCACTGTAAAGTAGGGAAAAATTCTTACCGTGCGCATCGTGGTTTCCGATCAGGAAATTGAAAATCACCGCGTCGCACAGAAACCGCAAATCGTCCACGGGAAAATCGGACGCTTCACGCAACAGAGCGAAGCATTGTTTAAGCGACGGGCCGCCCTCGTTCTGGTATTTCGTCTCCGGCGGAATGCCGAGTGCCTGACAGAAATCCTCCTGATGCAGCCGTTCGGTATAGGGAAAAGCCCACCCATTCCCCCTGCGCGTACCAGCATGGCGGTCGTAGCGTTCGACCAACAGATAGTCGATTCCATCCGCATTTCCGGTCTGAACTTTGGCCACCGGAAGGCCGACAAGCCCCGCCAGCCGCATACAAAAAGCCTCGTTGAAAACAAGGCCAGGGAAACGTTCATTGGCCGGTTTCAGAATGTGGCTGCTAGGCGCACCGCCGAGCGGTACGGCAATCTTTCCGTCCTTTACCTTCACGGCGATTTTGTCCTGCGCTCCAGCAAGCGACAGGCGAATATCGGCGTCTCCCGCCAACAACGGGCGGCGCGGCAGTTCCTTGAGAAGATCGGTCAGTTCGCTGTCGGAAAGTTGACGGTACCGATCTTCCTGCTGCGGCAGCGGCGTTCCGGCGGGCACGAAGGTCACGGCCCCCGCGCAGTCGCCGCCGATCTGCTCCAGCATGGCGAAATCGTTGCGCGCGCTGATGCCGAGATTGCGGGCGACCAGTTCGCGGTTGCTTTCCTCCGGCAGGATTCCAGCAAAAAACCCACGGCATTCCCTGCGCGAAAAAACCTCCGCGCGTAAAGGCAGAGATTGTGACAAGGGAATTGAAATCCCGTTCGCCAACCAGTCCGGCGCATAGCTGAACAGCATTTCGCCGTGGTCGTCCTGTATCAGGTTCCCGACCAAATCGCGGCGCAGGTAGACGTCGAGCGTGCGTGCCATGCCCTAGCCCTCCTTCGTCGCAGCGGGAGGCGTAAAATCGAGCTTGATGCCGAGCGTGTGGATGACGGTCAGGACCTTGCCGAGCTGGCAAGTTGCCTTGCCCTTCTCAAGGTCGATGATGAACCGAAGGCCGGTTCCCGATGTAAGAGCAAGATTCTCCTGTGTCACGCCCAAAGCTTTGCGTGTCTTCCGGACAAGCTCGCCGATCTGTTCAGGCGTGTATTTCATGGCCCCTCCAACATTCCCGAACGGGAACATTACCACCTTAACACGCAAAACATCAACAAATTGTTACCGAGCGGTAATGTTGCGGAAGGCGCGGCTGGCTGTTCCGAAGGCGCGGGCGCAACGGAACGGCGGCGGCTTGCTTTGCGGGGCTGGCCTTTGTATATAAGCGGCACGAGGAGCAGTTTAACATTGGTGCAAAATCGCGTCCCCGCAACCAGTTTTTCTTCGTTCAGCTTATTACCCCACTTCAGTAGAAGGCTTTGCCCATGACCACGCCCCCCATCCTCACCAAACTTCTGCGCTTTACTGAAACGGCGGCTTGTGCGTCTTTCTTTGCAATGGCCACGGAGTCTTTCTTTGAAGAATTTACGGAATCGTATGATCTTGAAGATCCGGATGATTTGGTCGATACCATCGGCGACGTGGCGGTTGGGCAACTTTTCCCCTGCCTTTTTGACTTTTTCTGCTCGAACGAATATCGGGATGAGGGCAAACGCTGGAACGTTATCGACCTATTTTTGAAAAAACGCGGCACTCTTTTGAAGGCGGCAGATAAATCATATCTGCGATCGCTTCGTCATTCCTATATGAGCCTTTACGAAGTTCTAGACATCACGCCGGACGAGTCCATCTTGCTGAAAGATGTTATAGGCGGCGGTGAGCCGGTGCGTGTTTTTGAAAAGCTCCTGACACGGCAAATCGCGGTTTGGGACATCATCGGCGGACGCCTCCTTGAAGAAAACGGCCGCTTCACCTTAGCGGGCGGGGCGCTGAAGCTTGAGCGCAAAACAGCCCAGAAAGTTGCCGAACAAACCCGCACGATTCATGAAAAAGGCATGAAGGCCATGCGATCTGGCGCGCTTATAGACCCTGAACAAGCAGACTATACGCCTGCCGAGCAAGAACATTTGTTCAAAGTTCAATGGGCCAAGGAAATCGCCCTTGGCTATATGGAAGATTGCGTCCGCAAGAATGGGCAAAAGATTGTTTTCAAAAATACAGAGGGAGATCTGATCAAATTTCACACCATGACCTATCCCCTGAAGGCGGATTGGCTAAAAATTGCTGAAAAGATTCAAACCGTTCCAGACTATCATCAAGACGAGGATAGCCAAACACGCAAATTCTGGAATTTAGTCTGCGCCGCTTCACCCTCTGATGAAACAAAAGAATCAGAGATTCAAGAAGACGGCACGCTTGTCCAGATTTTTGATACGACCCTCTCGGCAGAGGATATGGACACAAACATGCGCGTGCTGGGCACGATCGAGCTGACCCAAAACGAATTGATCGCGCAGGGGAATTCTGAAAATCGCGCCAAGGCTCTGGAAGCGCGACTCGTCTCCCTGCTCGGCGATCAAATCGGCGCGCCGGTCTGGAGGATTAAGACGATGGAGGAGGCGCTAGATAATGAAGATTTTGATGAGGACGAGGACGAAAATGATGATGGGATTGATCTGTCTCCCGAACAGCGGACAGAAATTCTTCACACTGCGTTGACCGATCATTATCGCGGCTGGTTAACCTCCTCGATCCCCATGCTGGATGGCAAAACACCCAAGCAGGTCAGCAAAACCAAAGAAGGGCGCGAGAAGTTGGTCGATGCACTCAAAGATATTGAAAATTCCGTCCGCCATATTGAACGGCAAAACAAAGTAACCCGCCCCTTGGATCTCAGCTGGATGTGGGAAGAATTGGGTCTATCGAGGGATAAAGCCGCGTAAAATTAGTGTTTGAATCTCTCGAGAGTCTCTTCCATCTTGTCAAGCCGCGCGCCATGGCCATCCACGGCGATCGCGATCATCCGCATATCGAGACGAACCCCTTCGATCGCGCCGCGTAAATCGCTTGTCTCTTTCTTTAAATCATTGATGTCCTTGCGCATCGACACCATGCTTCCCGCAAGGGTTTCGATCTTCAGGTTGGTCTCATCTTGCTGCGCGCGCAACTCTTCAAATTGCGCCGTAGATTCCGCGCGCATCTCGCGCAGCAGTTTTAGGACAAGATTATCGGGCGTGTCGGTCATAGCCTGTCTTTCTAGTGTTTGAATCTCTCGAGAGTCTCTTCCATCTTGTCGAGCCGCGCGCCATGGCCATCCACGGCGATGGCGATCATCCGAACATCAATCCGGATCCTCTCAACAGAATCTTTTAACTCATTGATATCCTTGCGCATCGACACCATGCTTCCGGCAAGGGTTTCGATTTTTAGATTGAGTTCTTCAAATTGCGCCGTCGATTCCGCGCGCATCTCGCGCAGCAATGTCAGAACAAGGTTATCGGGCGTGTCGGTCATCACAGAATCCTTTCAGTGTTTGAATCTCTCGAGAGTCTCTTCCATCTTGTCGAGCCGCGCCGCATGACCGTCAACGGCAATTGCAATCATCCTGACATCCGCGCGTAGCCCCTCAATACCGTTATGCATAGACACCATACGCCCCGCCAGTGTCTCGATCTTCAGGTTGGTTTCCTCTTGTCGCTTATCCATATGTGTTAATCGTTGGTCCATACGCGCAAGATCCGCGCGCATCTCGCGCAGCAGTTTCAGGACAAGGCTATCTTGTGTGTCGGTCATGCGCTTATCCTAAACCTTTCGGCCTAGGGATGCAACGAATCTGCGGTTCCAAGAAATAATCACGGATCAAGACGGAGCGGCAGCTGAAGCGACACCCATAGGCCTGTTGAGTCTGTTTCCAACCACGACGGGGGTGGGTTTCTGCGGCGCTCCAGGATCAGGCGATCCACTGGATATAGTGTTATAGGGCTTTCCTTGGAGCGTATATCCCCCCATACCCCCTGCTACATTCACCGTTTTTGTCTCGCCGGTTGAACTGACAAGCGTGATTTTGCCCTCAGCGTCATTGCTTGTGTCCCGAGAAGGGGCACCCGCTGCAGGTGTAACTCTCCCCGACCCGCTATCTGCCAAAGAGGATGACGAAGCCGTTTCCACGCTTGCGGTCTTATCGGTACGGGACAGGTCTTGTCCAGCAGAGGCTTGGTTTCTACTGTCGTATTCAGACAAAGAAGCGCCCAAGGTGCCGTTGGGATCGTCTCCTAACGACACGAGCGCGTCAGCTCCCTGCGCTGGAGATCGAGCATCAATTTCAGCATTAATCGCGGCAAGATTAGCCATGGTCATCCTGACATGATTTCCTGTCGACGTAAGACCATCCCCCTTGTCCAGAGAACACTTTAGACTTCCACAATGCCACGCCTGAAAATATTGCTCAGGAGACCAGCGCTTAACTTCGATCTTATCGTAAGCCTCACCCTCGGTTACCGCAATCTGCGCATCGAGATTTCCCCTGTACTGCGCGGGTGTTAAGGGTTTCCCATAATATTTTTCTGTATAACCCGGTATATTTGCGGGCATGACCTGCGAGATACCGATTGTGCCCTTCGTACTGACTGCCGCCATATTCAAACGGTGAGTGTCTCCACCCGATTCACGCATCGCAAGAGCATAAGCGGAGCGTTGCCATAAAGGCGCATCGGGCCCCAATGGGGGAAGAGTCACAAATTTGTACTCTGAAGATCCTGGATGTCTGTCGTGTCTATGCCCAGGCTTTTGAGAAGCGTCTCTCCCATGCCCACCCCTACTAGACACATGCCTCCCCGAAATCCCATGACGGTAGGCCGCCGCTTGATGACCATGTTGTTGTTCGTGCCTTGTCATCCCTGCCTCCGTCACCTTTGGGCGGACGGGCCTTTCTGAAAAGAAGCCGCCTTTACCCTAGGATGAGAGGCTATCACCCAAGCATTAAGATAGAGTGAATGGACAGGCAGGTAATTGCCTTTTGCGCGACGGCCCTTCTTCGAAACTTCTGCCCCTCTTTGACTGAATTGGTTTGTCACTAATTTTACGGCTCGATCAAATCATTTACCCAACATTAACTTTTTTAGTGCAGTATTTGCTTTAATTTAACAACAAAAAGGAGTTCCTCATCATGACGACAGCCGATTTAACGCTGCCTGAATCTTCCACCACAGCGCCTCTGGCTCGACGCGCAGAATACGCCCTTGAACAAAGACAGGCCTCTCTTGACCCAAAGGCTTTGCAGCTCGCGGCGGATGTCAAAGCTATTTTTCCGCTTTTTGTAAAAAATGTAGCGGCTGGTGGCTTGGACCACCCTTCATTTCTTGATGCTGGAACGGTTCTGTCGAATTTCAATATCGAAAGCAGCATGGGAACGGATTTGGGTAAGCCTGGCGCCTCTTTCACAGGCGCAGGGCAATGGAATCGTACCAATCCTGACATGCGGCTTTTCTTCGTCATCGACCCTGCTTCCAAAATTATTGCAGCGATTCAACAAAATGAGCATCTCTGGGATCTGGAGGGCTTGCGTGCCCGACTGTCTGGGGAAATCAAGGCCGATTTGGAGCAGGGGGAGAAAAAGATAGATTCGGTGTGGAAAGAGAGGGATCAACTGGTTGATTTGAAAAAGGCACAAGACGACCTGAAAAATAATAAAGGAGGCGATGCACCCACTCTCGTTGCGCGCATAGCGGCTTTAAAAAAAGAACTCAACTACTCAGAAGAAGAGGAACCCATAGAGGAAAAAATAACGCGCGCTAATAAGAGACAAGACGCAGCTATAAGAATGGGGGTACAAAACACTAAGGATTCCCAGATAAACCTCGCAGGGGCAAGCGATCTTGAACTTATCAAGCTGGGCATTCTTCACGATTCACGTTTTTATCAGAATAACTTTACACAGACGATCCTGATGGCGACGGGCAACGATGTCGCACATAGGGATTTAAGCACGTTCGAGGCGACAAAAACCGCCTATAACGGGTTGTCGATGCAGGATAAAAGAGCTGCCGTCTATAACTATCATAATTAACCCGAGTTACGGGTTTTCAAGGGATAGAAACGCGGATTTGTTTGGAGGGCAACGGGTTGAGCTGATAGGCTATCACGGCGGCGGTTAGGTGTGTAAAGGCGTTAAAGACGGATCGGTGTTTGGGGAGCCTGAGAGAA
>CAIJXG010000033.1 GCA_903824505.1 uncultured Pseudomonadota bacterium
ACGCTATCGCCGCCAAGCTCAACTCACGCCCCAGAAAGAAACTAAAATTCCTGACCCCTGAGGAGGTTTACTTCGCTTCAGCCCCATGCCAAAACCTTGAAACTAAAGTTGCACTTCAAATTTGAATCCACCGTATTCAGCCTATTTTAGGGGCTCTGTTTGCAAATTCGCCTGTGATTGATGGTCAACTCACCGATGATGTAAGTAAGCGCTGTGTTGTTTGGCAGAGCTACTGCGATGAATCAGGGCAATCTGTGGTCGGCCTACGGGACAAAATCATGGATCCCAAGCTTTCCCCTGAGTCCTTTGCTGATTATATTCTCGATTATCCCCTGCCCATCTTCATGCATAAAGATGGGGCTATCGCTCTTCCGCCCGGCACCACGCTTCGTCGTCTTCTTGATCCAGAGACACGTCCAGAATCAGTTAAAAAAATCACAAACGGCATCACGCTACAAGACTGCGCGAATGTTCTGAGCCTTATGCATGGTGGGATCAAGCTCAAACCCCATGGTGTTGTCGAATTGCGGGGAACAGATGCCTCCTATGAACTGCGTTACGCGCTGGCTGCTCTGAGCGTTGGACTTTTCTTTGATGAAGAAAGCCTTGCGAAAGCCCATGCGATGGTTACAGACTGGACACAAGAGGATCGCGCCTATCTTTCTCTGCACGCGCCCCGCATAGGATTAAAAACAAACTTTCGTGACGGAACAGTCCAAGACATTGCGGCACAGCTTTGTCGTTGGGCCCGCGAAGGATTAGAGCGTCGTGGACTTGGTGAGGCTTCTCTGCTGGATCCTCTTTCTGAAATTGCCGAAGGCCGCGCTTTGTGTTTATCTGATAGGATTGCGGAAAAGATTCGAGACGGCAGCTCCCCTCTTGATGTCTTAAAAGAGAGCGCTATCCCGCAACCGAAGAAGCCACTTTCTTCACCTCAAGCAAGTCCAAAGAGTGATCTAAAAAAATAGGAACCGATGCCCTCTCTCTTGTCTAAAACGGACGGCCCTGCCTACCATATAATCAATGGTGCGGCCCAGAAGCCGCTGCTTCTTGTGTGCGACCACGCCAGCAACCGTGTTCCCAGCAGACTTGGGGATCTGGGTGTGTCCGCTGAAGAGTTTCAGCGCCATATCGCGTGGGATCTTGGGGCCGCTCGAGTCACCACATTGATGGCAGAACGGCTAAACTGCACGGCAATCCTCAGCGCCTTTTCGCGCCTTGTCATTGATGTGAATCGCCCTTTTGAAAATGAAGATCTTATTGCCTTACATAGCTTTGGCACAGATATCCCGGGCAACCGAAATCTCTCCCACGAAGACCGGCAAGCCCGCATTCAAGAGATTTTTGTCCCTTATCATGAGGCGATAGCCAGCAAAATACAGGAGCTGCGAGACATCCATCCTTTCACAAAACTAGCTTTAATTCACAGCTTTGGGCCCTATGCAATGCCAAATACCCCCCTCCGCCCATGGGAAATTGGGATTGTATGGAACCGTGACGCCGAGACGGCCCATCGTCTGATGACCTATCTGAGAGCAAAAACAAACTATAGGATTGGAGATAACGAGCCATACTCGATGAAAAAGTGCCGCGGATACACAATGGAAACGCACGCCGAAGACCAAGGCCCCTGCACCCTCATTGAAATTCGCAACGACCTGATCAGAGACGAGACGGGGTGCGCGCAAATAGCTGATTTGTTGGCAGGCTTTTTCGAAGATGAAGGAGAGGGCTAACTTACCCCTACGGCAACAGCGGCGACCATGCCGGATCCGAGGCATCGGTCGGCGTCGGGATCTGGCGCTCGTTATTCCCCGTCAAGTCAATCGAGACGAGGTGGGGATGGGCGCCCGTCGCCGAGCGATCCTCTTTAAAGAACATCAGCACGCGGCCATTGGGGGCCCAAGTCGGCCCTTCAACATGCCATGCTTCCGTTAATTCGCGCTCGCCCGTGCCATCGGGACGCATGACGCCGATATAGAAATTCCCGCTATAGGAAGGCTTGGTAAAGGCGATCAAATCCCCGCGCGGCGACCAAACAGGCGTGCCATAGCTCCCGTGGCCGAAGCTGATTCGCTGCATGTCGCTCCCATTCGCGCGCATGACATAGATCTGCTGCGACCCGCCGCGATCCGATTCAAACGTGATATATTGTCCGTCCGGCGAATAGCAGGGCCCCGTGCTGATCGCAGAGCCTGAGGTCAATTGCTGGACATGGTGGCTGTGCAGATCCATCGTAAAGATGTTTGAGCCGCCATTCTCGGCCAAGCTAAACACGACATGCTGCCCATCCGGCGAGAAGCGCGGGGCGAAAGTCATATGGTCGAAATCACCCAGAACCGTCTGAGCGCCCGTATCAATGTTAAACAAATAAACCCGCGGCCGATTGTTGTAATAGGCCATATAGGTGATTTGCTGCATGGTGGGCGAAAAGCGCGGAGTCAAAACCAACGCGCGGCCATCGGACAGAATCCGGTTATTCTCGCCGTCTTGGTCCATGATCGCGAGGCGCTTGATGCGTTTATCGGCAGGGCCTGCCTCGGAAATATACACAATGCGCGTGTCGAAATAGCCGTCCTCGCCCGTGATGCGCTTATAAATCGCATCCGCGACGATATGCGCGACGCGCCGCCAGTTGCTTGGAATCGTGAAATAAGCGACGCCCGTCATTTGCTGTTCCGCAAAGACATCCCACAAGCGGAATTCGACTTTCAATCGCCCATCGGCTTGCTGTTCAATGCGTCCGACCACAAGGGCTTGCGTATTCAACACGCGCCAATCGGCAAAACGCGGTTGCACCATCAAGGAATTGTTGTCTTGCAAAAAGCCGCGCGGATCTACAGCTGCAAAAAGCCCTGAACGCACGAGATCGTTGCTGACGACCTGCGCGATGTCCTTGCCATATTGGGCCTCATTCCCCGTGCCGCCAAAGAAAGCGGGAAGGGCGATTGGAATCGGCTCGACCACGCCGCGGGTGATATCTACTTTGACGTCAGCGCGCGCGCCCGCCAAAGGCAGCGCCACAAGCAACAAAAAGGCAAAAGTCCAAAGAATCTTTTTCATGTCCAAACCTTCAGGAAAGGAAAGCTCCTACGGCGCAGGAGAGAGGAGAGAAGGAAGAAAAACCCTCAGACTTTTTGACCATTTCTGACCTCCAATGTCCACCCACAATTTGCCAGCAATTCTAAAAGTAGGGTGATGGAGGGTTTAGCATGAGGTTGTTTGGATTTTAAGGAGGTTATCTGGGATTTTGAAGGTCGTGAGGGTGAGGAGGAAAGTGTCCCAGTCGGGGAAGATGGCAAGGGTGGCGGCG
>CAIJXG010000034.1 GCA_903824505.1 uncultured Pseudomonadota bacterium
GCGTTAAAAACTTATTTGCTGCGATGGAAGATCGAAACGCTTTTTGGCCTGCTGAAGACCAAAGGATTCAATCTAGAAGACACACACATGAAGGATCCAAAACGACTCTCGACCCTCTTTGGAATTCTGGCAATTGCCGGATCAATGACGAAGAAAAGCCGCATATCCGGATCCGTGCGATTCCACTGTCCTTTGCCTTTGAAAGCAGAGCCAGCTCGATCCGGAACAACACCCATGCCGCTTTCAATTTTGAAATTCGACATAACCGTCTCAGCATCAAGAAAATCAGGGTGTTCTAATCGCCCTCCGCTGCATTTTGTACAAAAAGCGGAAAAATAGCTTTGACATCCGCTGCAAGCTGAAGAGCCTTTGGATCCCGAGAGGGAGGATGGTTGTATCTTTCCTCAAGGGCATAGGCCGCTCTTCGAAGGTTCGGCTGTAATGCGTGAGACGAGGTGGGCCCTGTTTGTAATAAGAAAGGCGAAGATTTAACTTCTGCTGGGGGCTGTGGGGGTTGGACTGCAGGCTTTTCAACAGCTGTCGGTAGGGTTCCGCTACCGAATGGGTTACGAAGAAAATTTGTAAATCGTGCCCATAGTGAAGGGAAAGGAGATTCTTGATCAAGAGACGTGGCCATGTCTTTATTCCTTCGGTTATTGATCCATAGCCCCATATTATCAACTAATTTCTAATAAAATCTTAACAAAAAAAAGAAAGGCAAAATCTTCGTTACCATCGCTTTTTCGCATCGCCCTGCAAACCTTTCAACCCTGTTGCGGATCCCACGAAGGTCGTTATATAGAAAGACGGTCGCGGGTGTGGCGAAATTGGTAGACGCAACGGACTTAGACTGAAAGTTGAGTGCGCCTCGGGAAACCGAGGATGTAGAACTGCTCAAAGTCGGGGAAGCCTCGGGACATGATCTCGTGGTAATCCCGAGCCAAGCCCGCCTTGCGGGAAGGTGTAGAGACTAGACGGGCAGCGCCTAAAGCGACTCTCGCTATGGCGAAGGGATAGTCCAGACCACGAACATCCTTTTTCTCAAAGGATGGCGGCGCAAGCCGAAGGGGTAAGAAAATCCGTAGGGTCGCAAGACCTGTGCCGGTTCAAGTCCGGCCACCCGCACCATTTTGTATTTGGGTTCATTCGGAACCCAAATGTTTTCTTTTAGATTTGCATGCCGCGCTCTGTCTCCTCTCTGCAGCCCATGAAACCCGTCCTATGTGTCGGGAGCTTCACGATGGACTGTCGCTTCGAGGAAGGCCCTGAAAGCCTCGCGCAAACGCCGGCCTTCCATCTTTTGACTCATGAATCGGTGCCCGCCGATCAAAAGACAGAAGTTCATGATCATCCGGAGCTTCTGTCTCTGTTCGAGCAAATTGCCGATCTTTTCCGCGAGTCTGTGCCCCATGGCGTGGCTGTTATCCCTGGGGGTGGTTCTTACAATACCTGCGAAGCTCTGTGGGCCTGTGGTGTGAGCGCCTATCCCGTGGCGGAGATCAGCGATGATCGGTGGGGACAGTTGGCCCATGGACTGATCGCACAACATCCTGCAGCGCCCCAATATGTACGACGGCGCGATGGAAGCTGGACAACGGTTTCTTTTTGGCACAAGGGAACCGGCCTTGTAAATCGTAAGATTGGCCTTGCGGCAAACGCGCCCCCGCCGCCGCCTCTTGATTTCTCTGCCGTTCAGGAAAATCCTGATATGCTTATGGTCGCCGCTTCGATGAGCGATCTACCCACGAATTTGAAAAATATGCGCGCGCGATGGGAAGACAGCGCCATCGTGCTTTTAGGCAGCTCGGCCACCAAAGGATGGACGCGCGCTTTCTTGCGCCAAATTTTGCCCCAGATTCATGTGTTGCGCATGAATCGTATCGAGCTTCTGGATCTTTTGAAAACCAACGATTTGATTCCCCTTTCGGCTCACGCGGATACGGATCTTTCGCGAATTATCCAAGGCGCGCAGGATCTCGCGGCACTGCTTCCTGCGGGAGGGCTTTTGGTTGCAACGGGCGGAGCGGGACAGACGTTGATGGTAGCGCAAAACGGCGCGTGGGGGCTTCTGCCCCCCCCCCCTGTGATCGAAAATCCGCATACGCGCGGCGCAGGCGATACCAGCAACGCATGGTTTTATACCTTGGGTCACCGCAAAGGCATGGATTTCCGGAATCTGGGCAACAGGCTGGAGGACGCGCTGGAGCTGGAATGCGCCGTCTCGCTGGCCATGCTGGACTTCGTGCGCGGCCACCCGATCGAGCCCCAACAAGGTAATTTTTATCTGGAACGTGCGCCAGAGATGGTCAAAAGGGTCAGGGTGTCCTAGGATAGGAAGGTAGTTTTTTGCTTCCTTGAAGGGTTACTGTGATGACTCTCCGTGCAGCGATTTTCTTTCTATGCTGCCTTCTGGCCTCGGCTGCGGTGTCTGCCTATGTGGTGCGGCCCCCCTCGGGCAGCATATCCGCGCATGAAAGCGCTTATGATCATGTTTTGCGCACAAAGACTCTGCGCTGCGGCTATGCGAGCTGGCCGCCTTTTGTTTTTACAACGGATCCGATCACAGGAAAAATTTCGGGTATTTTTGTTGATGTGATTGAAGCGATGGCCAAAAAACTAAGCCTTAAGGTCGAATGGGCGGAAAATACCGGAAGTGGCGGCGCGGTTGAAAGCCTCCGCACCCACCGGATCGACGCGTTTTGCGCGGGACTTTGGGTCAATGCCGAGCGCGGACGGTATGTCGCTTACACCGCGCCCGTTTTTTACAGCGCGACCTACCCGTATGTTGCCGTTAACGATCACCGGTTTGACAAGGATTTGTCCGGAGTCAATCGTCCGGAAACGCGCATCGCCACAATGGATGGGGAAATGTCGGACATCGTTGCCCGCACCCAGTTTCCACGCGCAAAACCGGTCTCGATCCCCGCGCTCGCGCAGCCCAGCGATATGCTGCTGAATGTCGCGATGCATAAAGCGGATATTGTTTTTACCGAGCCTTCTTTTGCTGCGGGCTATATGCAGGCCAATCCCAAAACTCTGCGCCGCGCACAAGACAAGCCGTTTCAAACTTTTGCCACCGCCTTTGCGGTCGAAATTCACGAGCATGAGCTGCAAACTATGCTAGATAACGCTTTGACAGAACTTCAAAACCAAGGAGTCGTCACCGAGATCATCGCCCATTACGCCCAAGATCCGACCCTTTTCTTACGCATCGCTCACCCTTACCAATAAGCCCCATGCCCTTTACCCTCGCCATTGCTGGCCGCCCGAATGTCGGCAAATCGACTTTGTTCAACCGTTTGATCGGCAAGAGAATGGCTCTTGTGGACGATCAGCCCGGAGTCACGCGCGATTGGCGCGAGGGCGAAGGACTTCTCTTCGGCCTTCGCTTTCGCGCCTTGGACACGGCGGGGCTTGAGGATGTCCGCGCAAAAGGCAGTATCGCGGCGCGAACTGCCCTGCAGACCGAGCAAGCCTTGACGCAGGCCCATGTGATTTTGTTGATCGTGGATGGACGCGCGGGGTTGACTCCGGAAGATCGCGCCATTGCCCGCGAGCTTCGCAAAGCAGGCAAGCCCATTTTGTTGCTGGCGAATAAATGTGAAGGCACGCGCCTGCCCGCCGCGATGGATGAGGCTGTGGCGCTCGGTTTCGGCGATCCGCTGCCCATTTCAGCTACGCATGGCGATGGGCTGGTGGATTTGTACGAAAAACTTCTGCCCTATCGTCCGGAAGGGGACGAGGTCGAGGAAGAAACCGACAAGCATCTGATCATCGCGATTGCGGGACGACCCAATGCGGGAAAATCGACTCTGGTCAATCAGTTGATCGGGCAGGATCGCATGCTCACGGGACCGGAGCCGGGCCTGACCCGCGACGCGATCCCGATTTCATGGGCTTATAGAGGCCAGCCCGTGCGCTTGGTGGATACCGCAGGCATGCGCCGCCGCGCCCGTGTAGAGGAAGGTCTGGAACGGTTAAGCGTGCAAGAAACGCTCCGCGCCATTCGGTTGGCGCATGTGGTGATTTTGGTTTTGGACGCGACTCAGCCTTTCGATAAACAGGATTTGGTCATCGCCCGTCATGTGGTCGAGGAAGGCCGCGTGCTGATCGTCGCGCTGAACAAATGGGACAAGGTGACGCAGAAAAAAGCCGTCGCGGCGGAGATTCAAGCGATGGCGGGGGAATCTCTGGCCCAAGTCGCGGGCGTGCCACTGGTGCCTATCTGCGCCGTAAAGGCCGAGGGGCTGGACAAACTAATGAAAGAAACCATGCGGCTTTATGAGATCTGGAACAAGCGAATATCAACCGGTAAGCTCAACCGCTGGCTTGAGGCGATGGAAACCGACCACCCGCCGCCCATTACGGCGGGACGGCGCATCAAATTGCGCTATATCACGCAAGTGAAAAGCCGTCCGCCCACTTTTTCCCTGTGGGTCAACAAACCCGTCGATCTGCCCGAAAGCTATCAGCGTTTCCTGACGCGCGGCCTGCGCGAAAGCTTCGGCCTGTCCGGAGTCCCCATCCGCTGGCAGCTGAAGAAAAGCGAAAACCCGTATGAGGAGAAGGGGAGGAGATAGCCCTTCTGAAATGCCCTCTATCCCTTTCCCCATCCCCTAATGTCCAACTCCTCGTCTTTTCCTAAACGTTTGCAGCGCTATGCCAAGGTTTCAACCTCGATGGCGGGTGTCGGGGTGCGCGCAGCAGGACGGAAGCTGATGGGGATGCCATCGGATCATCCCAAGCAGGCGGAATTGTTGCGTATCGCTCTTGGGGGGCTTAAGGGGCCTTTGATGAAAATCGCCCAGATTCTGGCGACGATTCCCGATGCCGTGCCTAAAGAATACGCGCAAGAACTCGCGCAGCTCCAAGCCGATGCCCCGCCCATGGGATGGGGGTTTGTGAAACGGCGGATGGCGGCGGAATTGGGAAGCGAGTGGGAAAAGAAATTTAAGCATTTTGACCATGACTCGTGCGCTGCGGCTTCTTTGGGGCAGGTGCATCGGGCTGTTGGGTTGGAGGGGCGGCTTTTGGCGTGCAAGCTGCAATATCCCGATATGGAATCGACGGTTGAGGCTGATTTAAAACAGCTCAAACTGCTTTTCGCCCTGTTCGAACGCTATGATCGCGCGGTCTCAACCGCCGAAATTCAAAAAGAAATCGCGGATCGGTTGCGCGAGGAATTGGATTATCGGCGCGAGGCCAAGCATATGCGGCTGTATAGCCTGATTCATGCGGGCAGCGGGGATGTTCATGTGCCGGAATCCCTCCCTGCTTTGTCCACGGATCGGCTTTTGACGATGGATTTTCTATCGGGCGACCGCATGGCGGAAGTGGCGGAAACGGCCGATTTGGCGATGCGTAACCGCGTGGCCATGAACATGTTTCATGCGTGGTACAAGCCTTTTTACGGCTATGGAGTCATTCACGGCGATCCGCATTTGGGGAATTACTCGGTCTGTGCCGATGGGGGGATTAATTTGTTGGATTATGGCTGTGTGCGGATTTTTGATCCTGTGTTGGTGGGCAGTGTCATCACGCTTTATACGTCCTTGCGCGATGGTCGCGTGGATCAAGTCGCCGAGGCCTATCAAGCGTGGGGTTTTACGAATCCTAGCAAAAAACTGGTGGAGATTCTGAATATCTGGGCGCGTTTTGTTTATGCGCCGCTTTTGGAAGACCGCACGCGCCCCATCGATGAAACCAATACGGGGCTTTATGGGCGAGACACCGCCAACAAAGTCCATCGCGAGCTTCGCGCCATAGGCGGCGTCACGATACCCCGCGCCTTTGTCTTTATGGATCGGGCTGCCATTGGCCTAGGCTCTGTCTTTTTGCGCCTGAACGCGTCCGTTAATTGGCATCGCCTGTTTGAAGCGATGATTCATGACTTCAAGCTTCCGACAATAGAAAAAGAGCAAGCCAAGGCGCTGAAAGCCTGTGGGCTGCAAAAAAGCGAAGGGGGTTAGGCGCGTCGGCCCCCTACAGTCCTGCAGTATGAAAATACCCCCCGCGCCTAGTCCGGCTGCACATAACCCGCGCAGAGGGAGCCGCCGCCCGGCAGCGGCATACGACCGGAGCAGTTGGTTGGCTCCCAGCCCCGATGGCGCATACATTCGGTCACAACAAGGCTCGGTTGTTGCAAGCACTGGCCGTGCTCGTCCGGCGTGACGGTTATGCTTGTTTCCGCCAGCCTTTGCTGATCCGGCTGAAACATCACGATTTCGCTATGCACCGCATTGGTGGGGTAAATGCCGCAATGGCATTGGCTGAGGTCGAAATCGAGCTTATTTTGCAAAGAAACGGATTCCATCAGCAGATTCGGCTCGCTGATCGGACGCCAGAATTGGACAAGAGGCCCCTCCTCGCACCCCGCCAGAAGCATGCAAGACAGCGACAAAAGGATCAGCGAACGGCGCATGAGAGACTCCTAAGGGTAAAGATAACACGCCCATATTGGCGATTTCTGCCCTGAAATCAAGCAAGGATTCACGTCTATACTGCAAGACGTTACAGGTTGACCTTTTTGCTCGACACCACGCGCTCTGCGCCATGAGGACCACTTGCCGGACTTTGTCGTTATACTCGGGCACCTTCGGTCCCCGAACGTAAGGAAACCGAGTATATTTTGCTTCATCTTTTTCTGTCCGGCGCGCGGCAATCCTATCGCAACCGCTCGGTGACACAAAAGGCTAACTTATCGCGTGGTGCGGTATAAAAATTAGATTGTGCTGGACGCGGCGCTTTTGCATAATCCAAATGAGTTTTCTTTAAGCAGGTTTTCCATGTCTGTGTGCACAGCCTTGATCGTCGCGGCCGGAACAGGCTCGCGTTTCGGCGGGGCGCTTCCGAAGCAATATCTTGATCTGGCGGGCGTGACGATTCTGCGCCGCAGCGTCTTGGCTTTTCTGACCCACCCCCATGTGGATGCCGTGCGCGTCGTCATCAATCCGGCTCATCGCGCTTTGTATGACAAAGCCGTTGGCGATCTAGGTCTGCCCGAGCCGATCACAGGCGGCGCGTCTCGACAAGAAAGCGTGTGCCGTGGGCTCGAAGCCTTGGCTGAAGGGACTCCTTTCGCCTATGTCATGATCCATGATGCCGCGCGCCCGTTGATCGATGCCGCGACCATCACCGATGTGCGCCGCGCGTTGGATACTGCCAAAGGCGCGATTGCCGCAAAGCCCTTGGTGGACACGCTGAAGCGGGGCGCGGGAGTTGTGATTACAGACACCATCGACCGCGCAAATCTGTGGCAAGCGCATACGCCGCAGGCTTTTCATTTTACCGACATTCTGGCGGCTCACCGCGCGGCGGCGGCGGGTGATCAACTGACGGACGATGCGGCTGTCGCCGAAAAAGCGGGCATCCCCGTCACCCTTGTTCCTTCAAATCCGGACAACATGAAAATAACGAACCCCGACGACCTTGACCGCGCCGCCCGTCTGCTGGGGCAGAGCTTTGGCGATATCCGCACCGGCATGGGCTTTGATGTGCACCGCTTGGTGGAGGGAGAGTCGGTGACTCTCTGCGGCGTCAAGATCCCCCACAACAAAGCCATGGAAGGCCATTCGGATGCGGATGTGGGGCTGCACGCGCTGGTGGATGCCCTACTGGGCGCGATGGGCGCGGAGGATATCGGCGCGCATTTTCCGCCCTCGGACCCTCAATGGAAAGGGATGGATAGCACGCATTTTGTCCGCCATGCCGTTGGCTTGGTCAGCGAGCGCGGCGGGATCATCGCTCATGTGGATCTTACGCTGATCTGCGAAGCGCCGCGCATAGGGGCGCACCGCGCCGCAATGGTCGCGCGGTGCGCCGAGCTTTTGGAAATAACCCCCAGCCGAGTCAGCGTCAAAGCAACTACGACCGAAAAACTGGGCTTCACAGGACGCGGCGAGGGAATCGCGGCGCAAGCCGTGGCGACACTCAGGTTTCCAATGGTGTAGTCCCTCACGGGTCTGTGTTTCTGTCTATCGCCTCTTCATTCTGCTTGCCTTCCTTTTGATATATAAGAGAAAAAGCCGCGCGGCCCTTTTTCCTGAGCCTTTTTCGGTAAAACATTAGCGCATCGGGGCTTGAGAGGCCTTTGCACACGTGTTTTTCCGAAAGGACGGCATGCCGCCCTCGGACAGGTGGCTCTCTGATCCCGCCAGAGTCCGGAATGATGGTGTGGACGGCTTCTCTCGACGGCATCTGTGTGCCATAGGGAGAAGACTTCAACCCTAAAGGAGAAACCGTCCATGAAAGAAGTTACGACAATTGGTTTGGATTTGGCAA
>CAIJXG010000035.1 GCA_903824505.1 uncultured Pseudomonadota bacterium
ACGTCCTAAGTTAGCCTTTTGTGCCCCGAGCGGTTGCGACAGGATTGCAGTGCGCCGGACATGAAAAGATGAAGTAAAGTAACGACCAAGTCCGGCCAGCGGTCCTCAGGACGCAGAGCGCGTGGTGTCGAGCAAAAAGTTTAACCTGTAACGTCTTGCAGTATAGATGTTGAAAACAGATTGACGGAAAATCGGTAGGGTTCCATCCTCCGGCGCAGGATTTCGGGAAAGGGACAGCTATGACTCGCAAGCTTTTTGGAACGGATGGGATTCGCGGCACGGCCAATCAAGAGCCTATGACGGCCGAGACAGCGCTGCGCGTCGCGATGGCTGCGGCGGGGCTGTTCCGGCGGGGGGATCATCGGCACCGCGTGGTTATTGGCAAGGATACGCGCCTCTCCGGCTATTTGCTGGAGCCTGCCTTGACGGCAGGATTTATCGCGAAAGGGATGGATGTCGTGCTGCTGGGGCCTTTGCCGACTCCGGCCATAGCGATGCTGACTCGCAGCCTACGGGCTGATTTGGGCGTGATGATTTCCGCCTCGCATAACCCTTATGAAGACAATGGGATCAAGCTATTTGGCCCTGATGGCGGAAAATTGTCGGATGCGTTGGAAGCGCAGATTGAATCTCGTATGGCGGAGGATTTGTCGACCGATCACGCCGCCCCCAACGCTTTGGGCCGCGCGAGCCGTTTGGAAGACGCGACCGGCCGTTATGTGGAATATGCCAAAGAAACTTACCCGGCAGGAAGTCTCGACGGATTAAAAATCGTCGTGGATTGCGCGAACGGCGCGGCCTACAAAGTCGCCCCGACGATTTTGTGGGAATTGGGTGCCGAGGTGATCCCTTTGGGCGTGACTCCGAACGGGCGGAACATCAATGATCAGTGCGGCGCAACCGCGCCTGAGGCAATGCAAGAGGCGGTTGTGGCTCATGGCGCGGATCTTGGCATCGCGCTGGATGGCGATGCGGATCGACTGATTGTGTCGGATGAAACAGGCCGAAGGGTTGACGGTGACCAATTGATGGCCCTGATTGCGGAAGATAGGGCCCTGACCGGACGGTTGAAGGGAGGTGCTTTGGTGGCCACCATCATGTCCAATCTGGGGCTCGAGCGTCATCTGGCGGGTTATGGGATTGGGCTTATCCGGACTCAGGTGGGGGATCGTTATGTGGTTGAGGCGATGCGCGCCAAAGGCTGCAATATCGGGGGCGAACAATCCGGCCATATCGTCCTCAGCGATACCGGTACAACGGGCGATGGGCTTGTCGCCGCGCTTCAAATTCTGGCGATTTTGCGGACGCGCGGCAAAAAGGCCAGTGAAACCTGCGCGGTCTTTACCCCCGTTCCGCAGATTCTGCGCAATGTCCGCGCTCATGGCACCGCGCTTGAAAGCCCCCATGTGCGCGAGGTGATCGCACGCGCCGAATCTCGCCTTGGCACACAAGGGCGGTTTGTAATCCGCAAATCCGGCACAGAAGCCCTGATCCGCGTGATGGGCGAAGGCGACGATGGCGTGTTGCTCGGCGAATTAGTCGAGTCGATCTGCGCGGCTCTTCAGCAAGAGTCGCTTTAAAAGGGCCCCCACAGAAAGGGCGCGATACGCCCCTTCTTTTTCTTGTATACTCGGTTTCCTTGGAAAGCCGAGCATACAGTTTGCTCCTTGCACTCAATCCCCCTGAAAGGCCCTCTCCATGCTTGCCAAAAAGGAGGCAACCCTTTAACAAGGGGCCTGCGCTTGCTTTTTGCTCAGCTCTATCGAAAGAGAGTGTCCATGTCTGTTAAAGATTCCTGTCTTTTTCTTTGGAAGAAAGATCCCGTGATGCAAGAGCAAATCGAAAAGATCTTTGGTGCGGAGGTGATATAAGATGTGGCATGGAACTTTTGAAACTTCGACGGATGTTGAGGCAGTCAAGCTCTTTGATGCTTTAGCTGATATCAATAACTGGAAAACGTGGGACGATGGACTTGAATACACAACCATCGCTGTTTCTCCGCAAGCTGGTGCTGACTTTGTCCTGAAGCCAAAGGGAGGGCCTAAAACACGTATGAGCATTGAACGGTTTTCTCGGCCTGCCATCTTTTCGGATGTTGCGCATCTTCCACTTGGAAAAATGCGCACGACGCATGAATTCTCGACCGTAGGTGGACGCACGATCATCCGGTTGACTGTTGACGTATGGGGTGTGCTTGGGTTCTTATGGCGTCGGGTCATAGCTCAAAAACAAATTGAAACAGCACCTCAGCAGACTGAAGCCTTTATCGCCTATACGCGCACGCGTTAACGACACCATCTAGACAGCAAGGAATTTCGTTCATGCCATCTCTCTCCCCCTCTCAAGGTTCCATCACCCAGATTACCGGTGCGGTTGTCGATGTCCGGTTTGACGGCCTGAAACCGTCGATTTTGAACGCGCTCCATGTCCAGAATGAGGGGCAGACTCTGGTCCTAGAAGTCGCGCAGCATTTGGGCGAGAACACCGTCCGCACCATCGCGATGGATTCCACGGATGGGCTTGTGCGCGGCTTAAAGGTGACGGATACGGGCGCGCCGATTACGGTGCCTGTAGGCCCTGAAACTTTGGGGCGTATTTTGAATGTCATCGGGGAGCCTGTGGATGAACGCGGCCCCGTTGGCGCGAAGAAATTTCTGCCCATTCACCGTGATGCGCCTGATTTTGTGGATCAATCCACGGAACAGCAGATTTTGGTGACGGGGATCAAGGTCGTGGACCTTCTCGCGCCCTATGCACGCGGTGGGAAGATCGGCCTGTTCGGCGGCGCGGGCGTCGGTAAGACGGTTCTGATTATGGAGCTGATCAACAACATCGCCAAGGCGCATGGCGGTTATTCCGTTTTCGCGGGCGTGGGCGAACGCACCCGTGAAGGCAATGATTTGTATCATGAAATGATCGAGTCTGGGGTCATTAAGACCGATGGGCCCGGCTCGAAGGCCGCTCTGGTTTATGGTCAGATGAACGAGCCGCCCGGCGCGCGCGCGCGCGTGGCGCTGACGGGTCTGACCTTGGCCGAATATTTCCGCGACGAGGAAGGCCAAGACGTTCTGTTCTTCGTGGATAACATTTTCCGCTTTACGCAAGCGGGATCGGAAGTCTCGGCCCTTCTGGGGCGCATTCCCTCGGCGGTCGGCTATCAGCCGACTCTGGCCACCGATATGGGCGCGTTGCAGGAACGAATCACGACAACGACCAAAGGTTCGATCACCTCGGTACAGGCGATTTACGTGCCGGCAGACGATTTGACCGACCCCGCGCCTGCGACCTCTTTCGCGCATTTGGATGCGACGACGGTTTTGTCGCGTCAGATCGCCGAATTGGGCATTTATCCGGCTGTTGATCCGCTGGATTCCACCAGCCGGATTCTCGATCCGCGTATCGTGGGACAAGAGCATTACGAAACCGCTCGCGCAGTGCAAAAAGTTCTGCAAGCCTATAAATCGCTGCAGGACATCATCGCCATTCTGGGCATGGATGAATTATCCGAAGACGATAAGCTGACCGTCCAGCGCGCGCGTAAGATCCAGCGCTTCCTGTCTCAACCATTCCATGTGGCGGAAGTCTTTACCGGAAGCCCGGGAGTCTTTGTCAAGCTAGAAGACACGATCCGCGGGTTCAAAGGCATCCTAAGCGGCGAGTATGACCATTTGCCTGAAAACGCCTTCTATATGGTCGGCACGATAGAGGAAGCCGTTGCCAAGGGGCAAAAACTAATGAAAGAGGCAGCCTAGGCTGCGTATGGAGCCATCGATGCACCCGCCTATGACTTTTGATCTTGTGTCGCCGGAAAGGCTTTTGTTCAGCAAGCATGTCTCGCTGGTCACCATTCCGGGCACGGAAGGAGATTTCGGCGTGTTGGTCGATCATGCGCCCTTGATCGCCACTGTGCGGCCGGGTGTGATTGAAGTCTATCCGCATGGTCAGGACCACGCCCCCAGCGATCGGCTCTTTGTATCGGGCGGTTTTGCGGAAGTGACGCCGACTCGCTGCACCGTTCTGGCTGACGAGGCCATTCCCGTCGGGGATTTAAACCGTGCGGCGTTGGAGGCGCAGAAAAAAACTCTGGCCGAGAAAATCGCGACTGTACCGGAGGAAGAGCGCGCGCACCTTTTGATTCAACAAGAAGTTGTGTTGGCCAAAATTCAGGCAGCGAACTGATCCGCATCTGCCAAATTCTTTTGATGTCACAGAAAAATTGTGGCAGAGTTTCGCCATCTCTTTCCCCTATTTCTTGCAAAGGACGGCCCCATGACGAAAGCAAATCCTCTGGGTGATATGGTGAAAAAACACGGCGCACGCTATGTTGATCTTCGTTTCACCGATCCGCGCGGCAAGCTGCAGCATGTGACTCAACATATTGATACGATCGATGCCGACGCGCTGAAAAATGGGTTGATGTTTGATGGCTCTTCGATCGCCGGATGGCAGGCAATCAACGAATCCGACATGATTTTGATGCCGGAGGTCGAGACGGCGGTGATCGATCCCTTTTATGCCGAGCCGACCCTGGCCGTTTATTGCGACATTCACGATCCGGCGACGGGTAAGCCCTATCTGCGCTGTCCACGCTCGATCGCCAAAAAGGCTGCCGCCTATCTGGTCTCCTCGGGCGTTGGCACGACGGCGTTTTTTGGGCCTGAGGCGGAATTCTTTCTTTTCGACGATGTGCGTTTTTCAACCGATCCGACCCATACGTTTTACAAGGTGGATTCGCTAGAAAATCCCTCCAATAGTGGGCGCGATTATCCGGAAGGGAATCTGGGGCACCGGCCGCGCACCAAGGGCGGTTATTTTCCAGTTAATCCCGTCGATAGCGGACAGGATATTCGGACCGAGATGGTGTCGCTGATTAGCCAGATGGGAGTCGAGGTCGAAAAGCATCATCATGAAGTCGCGGCCGCGCAGCATGAACTGGGCATCAAATTCGCGCCGTTGGTGCAATCCGCTGACGCCATGCAGATCTATAAATATGTCGTGCATAACGTTGCCGCCATGTATGGCAAATCAGCGACCTTTATGCCCAAGCCTGTTTATGGCGACAATGGCTCGGGCATGCATGTGCATCAGTCTCTTTGGAGGGGCGCGACGCCTTTATTCGCAGGGAAAGACTATGCCGGTCTGTCCGAAATGGCCCTTTATTATATCGGCGGAATCATCAAGCACGCCAAGGCGCTGAATGCAATCACGAACCCCAGCACCAACAGTTATAAGCGTTTGGTGCCAGGCTATGAAGCGCCTGTGCTTTTGGCCTATGCTGCGCGGAATCGCTCGGCCTCGTGCCGAATCCCTTATGCGACAAGTCCCAAAGGTAAGCGGGTGGAAGTGCGTTTCCCCGATGCACTGGCCAACCCCTATCTGGCCTATGCCGCCATGCTGATGGCGGGATTAGACGGGATTAAAAACAAGATTCACCCGGGCGAGCCAGCGGATAAGGATCTCTATCATCTGCCGCCGAAAGAGCTGGCGAAGATCCCGACCGTCTGTGCTTCGCTGGAGGAAGCGATCAAGGCTTTGGAAAAAGATCACGCTTTCTTGCTGGCGGGTGATGTCTTTTCGACCGAGTTGATCGAAAGCTACCTGACCCTTAAGCGCGAAGAGTGGGATCGTTTTCGCATGGCGCCGCACCCGATTGAGTTTGATTTGTATTATTCGGCATAGTACCGGACTCATTTTTTAACATTCAGCAATACCAATATGTTAACGCTCGTTCCGGGTAATATTAAACGGGCGAGTGTGGTTATTATTTTGGGGAGGCTTGAATTTGAGAACAATCGGCGCAGGTAATCGAGG
>CAIJXG010000036.1 GCA_903824505.1 uncultured Pseudomonadota bacterium
GGTGGTAAAATGATGGCATATTAACCTCAGAGGGGGCTTCAGCCCCCCCAAAAACCTGTCTTGCCTCAGCGGCGGCAGACAGCGATCCTGTTTCTGACTTCGCTCTTTACCCAAAAATCATGTTGTTAGAAGTTCCCTTAAGTCTAGATTCGCGGCTAAGTCTCCCGTGAGTGCTGCAAAAGAGGAGACTACGCCCCCGATGCCGCAAGCCCATCCTATCTGGGCGTTAATTGAATAATTTGACATTTTTGTCATCCTTTCAAGGTTGTTGTCGTTGGCTTAAGTCTCTATGGTTTGGTGTGTTTCCTTTGATGCTGCGCTGCAGCAAAAAGTGATCTTTCACTGTTTCGGCTGGGAACCTATCTATTTTTTTTTATGGAGTCAAGGAGGCTGCGGAGCCTGATTTTGAAAGACTGGCTTTTTGTAGCTAGAAAAGCTACACTCATGGGTAAAAGAGAGGGGCCATCTCTGCTGTCTTAATCGAAGTTTATGATGCGGTGAGGGAGGGGGCGAGCGAGGGAAAGGCGCGCGCCGCCGCCAGGGTTGCGTTGCGTGAACAGCAGCGGTTCGCGGCAAACGCTGTGCGGAAGCGAATCCTTGAGGATGAACAGCAGAAGGCCAGAATTGCACGTCTCTTGCAGAGTTGTCTTGATGGGGAAAACATTTAACGAGAGGTTTTGTGTCTTATGAGACTGCCGCTTCGAGTATCGAGAAAGGAAAAACCAAACTAAGGGGAGCATCTGCCAAAGGCACTGCGCCATAGCTGCCATACCATGCGGCAGCACGGGCGTTTTTGGCATCAATCAGCAAGGCAACGCCGCCGACTTGCGTTGCAACGCGCAAGCAGCGCATCCCTGCGGCAATAAGCAACTGGCCTCCGAGTCCTTGTCCCTGCGTCTCTTTGTGAACCGCCAACCGTCCGAGGCGGAACACGGGAACGTCATGGCGTCCGAGTCCTTGCCGGACGGTTTCCGGTGTACGCGCATAATCCAGTGAAGCCGGACAAACCGAGTAGTAACCGAGAACGTGGGTATTGGAATCAGGAGCCACAGCCACAAAGGTTTTTGCGCCGCCTGACTCGTGATTTTGTCGCGCGAATTTCACCAGATAGTCGTTGAGCGCTTGCTCACCACAGTCAAACGCCTTGCGGTCGTGAGAGCGATTGATCGCCTCTTCCTGCCATTCAAGAGCCATTGTGATTATTTCTGTTGGCTTGCGTTCCACGCCTTGGCCGCCGCTTTAAGTTTTGCGTTTGGCTCTGGCGGGTTTTCGAGAAGGTTGAGGACAAGCCTCGTATCACGTTCAGAAAGAGACATGCGTTCGGTGCGCTGTATCACGTCTCGTGCCGTGGGGACAGCCGCGCGCATGATAAACCCCGTCACGTCCATATGCTCAAGAGCCGCCGCGCGCGTGAGTAATTCTTTCTCGTGAAGCGTGGCGCGCAACTCGATGCGGTTGTTTCTTGGTTGTTCTGTTTGAGTGGTTCGCATGTGGTGTCCCCCTTTTGTCCCGCCCATTATAACGTACGGAATAGAACCGTACAACAGAAAAATGATTGTTTTCCTGAATTTTCTAGTATGATGAGGCTGTTGGATTGACGTTTAAGTGAGGCGGTTTCTTGGCAGCAAGACCAATAAGATTTTGTGCAACATCAATGGCCTGTTTTTGTTTATCGCTAGCATCATCCACACCTATGTAAGGACTCTATTCGTTTATCAGAAGGCTTAGGACCTGACGATCCTTGCGTCTGTGTGTCACATTTTGCCAAACACGTCGCGTGACTTTTCGCGGACGATGGTGTAACATGTTACGAAATGGAGGTATTCCCATGTCGCGTCAAACAAAGTCCGTCTCGCCGCCAACCAAGCGCATGGCGACCTATCGCCAAAGGATGAGAGCTGCAGGATTGCGCCCTGTGCAAATATGGGTGCCTGATAGCCGTGCCCCTGATTTTGCGGCCAAGTGTCATCGTCAGGCGCAAGCCGTTGCCATGAGCGATCCGGCCGGTGATGAAATCATGCGCTTTGTGTCCGACGTCTATGAATGGCCGGAGCCGTAATGCGGCGTGGTCAGTTCGTTACCGTTGTGACGCAAGGCGATTATGGCAAGCCTCGCCCTGCCCTTGTCGTGCAAAGTGATCTTTTCGCCGAGTTGCCTTCGGTCGTTATTTGTCCTTTGACGACGATGCTTCGCCAAGATGCGGATCAATTCAGGCTTCAGGTTGAGCCTTCCACTCAGAACGGGTTGCGGGAGGTTTCGCAGATTGCCGTTGATAAAATTACCGTTGTGCCGGCCGTCAAGATCGGCGGCGTCATTGGGGAGGCTGATGACGCCTTGCTCTTGCGCGTCAATCGGGCGCTGGCTCTTTTCCTGAGCGTCGTATGATTTACGGCTTGGTTTCTTTGGTGGCGGGGCGTATCTGGGCGTGCCCCCGCACGAGGCGGGGTCAGGCTCTAGTCGCAAGCGCGACCGGAGCCGCCAGTGGCGTCTCCGCCCTTTGGGTGACGATCCTTCACGCAAGCGACAAGCCACAAGGCGCGCTTTGCGCCGGTCAATGCCGGCCAAGCGTATGAGCCTTATGGAGATGTCCTTTTGACTCATGCGTCGCGCAGACCCCGTGTCGGAGCACGGGGCAGGCGCGCGGCGATGGATCCCGTTTTTCAACGGGATGAACCGGATTTCTAAATGATCACGTTATGCTGCAGTGTAGTTTACCTGTTTGTCATGACATGGGTCATACAAAAAAATACGCCGCTTGTTGTGCGTTGAACGAGCGGTTAGCGGCTAACATCCATCCCCTCACATTCTTTCTAAACAACCATGTTTATCATGTGGTTGCGCTGCGCTTTTGATCTTCATTCTTAACATGAAGACGCGCCTTCTTTTCTATCCCCTCTAACCCTCAACCCTAACAAGGAGATATCTATGACTCTCGAGACCTCTCGAAATCCAGACTACGCGCCGCTTGTGAAAGGGGCGATTCCGCAGGCCCCTGTGCCACAGACGGTGCATAATTTGCCCGGCAGCGTGGCGGCCAGTGGCAGCGTCACGACCAGCCTGATCCGCGCGGACGGTTTTACGATGATCGCCGCCGGACTGACGATGACGCAGAGCGGAAGCCTGTCCGTTCAGCGTTATCTGGACGATGGCGGGACGCAGGTGCAGGGCGCGCCTGTCACCGTGCCCGTGACAGCCAATGTTCCGGCCAATTTGGATGTGTTGGACGGCAAGCCTTTTGCGGCTTTTATATTAACGGTTGCGAACGGGGCGGGATCGGCCAGCACGATCACGGGATTTGCGTTGTTGCTGCAAGCAAGCCCGTCCAATCAGCAGGACTCCGCCGCCGATGGGTCTTCGGTTCTGACCAGCGCGGGCGTGGCGCAGACTCTGTTCGGGGGCGTCGTGCCCGTGAATGGGTTTGCGCTTTATAACCCTGACAGCACCAATGATTTGTGGGTGTGCGAGGGTGGCTCGGCTGTGGCGAATGGCTCGGGCAGCGTGCGCGTGGCTGCAAATGGCGGTTGGTATGAAACGCCGGTTCAATACCGGCCCATGGGTGCGGTCAGCTTGGTTGGCATGATCGCGGGTCAAAAATTCACAGCACGGAGGTGGTAACATGCCCAGCGGTTTTCCTTATATCCCCAGCAATCCTTTGAAAGTCGCCAATGGCGGGTCGGGGACCTCGGTGGGGTCTTTAACGACCCTTCCGTCTGCCCTAGCGCAGCGCGGGAGCGTCGCGCCCACGATTACTTATTCCACAACAGCGATGGCCAGCGCGCAATATGTGCCTGCTTTTGCGGGCACAACGAGCCTTTATACCGCGCCGACAGGGGGGGTGAATAATGCCATGTTTGGCTGTTATGGGGCTTCATCGGGGATGGGTCCGCGGCATCCCTCGGCCGTGCCTCAGGTCAATGTGCTGCAAGCGGGGTTGGATACGCCCGAAGTCTATGGCGGCACGCCCTTTTGGACAGTGTTTCATCATACGGGGGCGCAGCTCGATCTGATTAAATATGGCAGCGGGGCAGGGTTCTCTCTGTGCGTCGATGATGTGTTCATCGCGAACGCGCAGCCCCTTATTGCCACGGGAACGGCTCAGGCAGGGGCGGCCACGACGCTCACGCTGGCTGCTGCCGATGCGGGGACGTTGAACCAGTATATCGGCTGTTCGGTTGTGATTATCAGCGGGACGGGTGCGGGGCAGGTGCGTAAAATAACGGCCTACAGCAATACGACGAAAGTGGCGACTGTCGGCAGCGCATGGACAACGGCTCCGGCAAGCGGGTCGGTCTATGCCGTGGTGCATGACCAAAATGGGATCTACACGCAGCCCGGCGACGGCAGCCTGTATTACTATAACCTCAATTTTGGCTCGGTCGCCACGCGTAAAATCGCGCTTTATGCCAGCGATTTTATGGGCATCAATATCGGGCCGAACGACGCTGTTGCGCCCGGAGCCGCGCCCGCACCCTTGCGGGCTGTTGTCGTGGGTGACAGCTTCATCGAAGGTGTCGGAGGCCCCATGAACGCCATGATGGCCATGGATGGGCAGATCGGGCAGCGCGGCGGCTGGACGATTTATCCGGACGGTGAGGGCGGGACGGGCTGGGTCAATCCCAACACGTCTGCGGGCAAGCTGAACTTCATGGATCGGATTGCGCCTCCGGCCGAAAGTTGGGCTTATCTGTTGGTGGGGGCCTCGGCAGGGACCTACACGCTGTCGGTGACGTATAATGGCACAACTCAGACGACAGGCGCTTTGGCGTGGAATGCCGGAGTCAGCGCTGTTCAGACCGCTATGCAGGGGTTGAGCAATGTGCCCGCAGGGGCCGTGAGCGTAGGCGGCGGGGGCGATGCCGCGCGGCCTTTCTTTGTGTTGCTGCATAATATGGCGGGTGCCGTTCTGACCGTGAATACGGCTGGGCTGACTTTCACGTCTTTGCGTTTCGCGCGATGGGCGGGAGTCGTGGCTGGCCGTGTGCCGACGGATGGCGTGGGGAATCCTCTGCCGTTCTTGCTGGTTGTGCAGGGGTCGGGGAATGACATGGGCGGAGGGTTTTCATCCGCTCAGGTTCAGACCAATGCGGTTTCTACGGCCCAGCAGATTGCGCAGCGCTTTCCGAGCGCGGTGACGGTGTTTACGGGCGTGGTGTCTGTCGTGACTCATGGAGGCGGTGGGCTGATCGATGCAACGGATATAGGGTATAATGCGGCGATCAAGGCGGGGGCGCAGAGTCTTCCCACTGTGAATGGCGCTGTCCCGTTTGTGGATACCTATGCCGCGGGCGTCGGAGGCTTGACATGGATCACAGGCACCGGAAATGTCGCAAACCCGACAAGCGGCAAGACGGATAGTTTAATCAGCGCGCTAGTCGGTGGCCATCCGACGGGCGACGGGCATAGCTATCTGGCCGCGCGAGTTGTGCAGGCGGTGAAGCGGTTGGTGGGGAGTTTCTAAGTCAAAGGCGCCGCAGGGGGGATTTCTCTCTGCGGCGCTGTAGGTTCTGGCATCTGAAAGCGAGGCTCCGGAAACGGGGCCTCGCTTTTTTGGGTTGGGGTGGGTGATTATTTAGGGGCGTTTGGAACAAGCCAGTTTTGGACTTGGTCGAATTTTACTTTGGTTTCCTGTGGGATAGACCCTGAATCTGGAGATTCTGCGGCCCTCCGGAACAGCGCTTTAAGATTGTCAGATTCTTCTTTAGGTGTGAAGACTTCATCTTTTCCTTTGCCAAGAAGAAGTGCGCTGGCTGTTTTTAAGAAATCTGTAGGATCGGCCTTATCCTGTGCGCCTCTTTCCAAAATCTCAAGGTGTTTCTCCAAGGCTCCCAGAGCAGCCACGGGCATCACTTCGGTCCTGAGGAGGGCGATAAAAAGATCTTTTTCTTCCTTAAAGAGGTCTTTGTTTGAAGAAGCGATGTTGGCGTATTGGCCGTCAAAAAGCTCCAAGGCTTTTCTTCCAAGAAGTGTGATTTGCAAGGGGGTATAAGGGGCTGGCTCGTACTTCATCTTGGCCAATAAGGCCGTGAGACTGCGCGCGCACAGCTCGGCTTTTGCTAGAGCAAAATCTGCGGCGAGAGGGTGTTGAGCGGAATCAGTCTTCTCAAGCCGAAGAATAGTTGCAACATGCGCGGCCCTTCTATCAATTTCATCTTTGAAGATCGGGATGGGGGGGGATCTTTTGAAGTCTTTCAAGGCCTGTCTGCCGGCCCTCTTGATCATTTTTTGGAGAGCTGCTTCAAGGCGTTGTTGGGCAGGTGCTGATAGGCAACTATAGTCGTCGCGCTTGAGGTCTACGAAGTTCACAAGTGGGGTGGGATCGAGAAGAATCTCGTTTTTGGAACGGAAGAATCCAAAGCGAGTCCATCCTGTGTATTTATGTTTGAAATTCCGTATCTGTTTAGCCCACCGACTATAATAGGATGAGCTATATTGGGTTTTTTCCATTTTTTATCTCCTTGTTATGAATTGCGTTTGTCTTTCCTAAACTAGACAGAATTTATGGAAAGTCAAGAAAAAATATACTTTGTTGCCTTTTTTGTTTTTGATTCCCTAGCCTTCGCGTTTCACGATTCTGGCCAGATGAAAGCGGCATCGATAAAGGCAAGCAATTCTTGAAGGAGAGAGAGATGAACATAAATTCCCCTACCGGCAGCCCGAAGCCATCGCGATGCCTTGAAGGGTTTGCGCGATGGCTCCGGCGACGGCTTGGCCGATCAGATCCATCCGGATGATGTGGGCAATTCGGTTATGGGCGGCATCCGCCTCCTCCGCGCTGAGGATATGCCGGAAGAGGCCGCAGGATTCCGCCAGCCCCGTCAGCATCACATCATGGGCGGAGGGAATCTCATTCCCCAATACACAGCCCAGAATCCGCATCCGCACCTCACGGCGTTCTGTGTCGTGGATCAGCGGATAGCGGCGCGTGCCGAAAACCCAAAGAATTTTTTTGTCTTCGTGTCGCACGATGCCGCGACTCTCCAACCGGCGAAAAGCCTTGGCGCGCAGCGCCTCCCCCTCTTCCGAGAAAAAAGTCAGCCAGTAAGTTATAGGGTTGGGCGTCAGGACAGGCGCAAGCGCGATCGTTTGTAAAACGGGGTCCAAAAGCTCATCTTCTATCGGTATCCGGTCGAGCACGAACAGACGAGTCAGATCATTATCGATCCGCTCGCGCAAGGCCAGATCCATCAGCACAGCGCCCGCGGTCGCGACATCCAGCGCGCGGGGGGGCAGCGGGTAAAGCTGTCCCACGGGATCATGAAGGGCCAGAAGAAGAAACTCCTCCAGCAGGGTAAGAGGCGGCAGAGACATAAGGGGAATATAACAAAGGGAATTGAAATGGGACAGCGCGATTCCAAGGCTATTTAACCCGAGTTACGGGTTTTCAAGGGATAGAAACGCGGATTTGTTTGGAGGGCAACGGGTTGAGCTGATAGGCTATCACGGCGGCGGTTAGGTGTGTAAAGGCGTTAAAGACGGATCGGTGTTTGGGGAGCCTGAGAGAA
>CAIJXG010000037.1 GCA_903824505.1 uncultured Pseudomonadota bacterium
ACGTCCTAAGTTAGCCTTTTGTGCCCCGAGCGGTTGCGACAGGATTGCAGTGCGCCGGACATGAAAAGATGAAGTAAAGTAACGACCAAGTCCGGCCAGCGGTCCTCAGGACGCAGAGCGCGTGGTGTCGAGCAAAAAGTTGAAATTGTAACGTCTCGCAGTATAGCCTCTTGCCTAGAAGATCCCATAAAGGATGCGGGGCTTTATTTTGCGCTTATACCAAGGGCCCTAAATTTTAACCCGTACAAGTATTTGAAATTTATGGATTAATCTTTGCAGCCAACGATCCACACATCGTAAATGGGGTGCTCCATGGCGGATAAAGCCGGGCTTGAGGCAAACATCCAGCCGTTAAAAACAGGCATTTCAACCTGCGCGCCGGCCTTAAACTCACTGACTTCCAGATAAACGGCTGATTCAGCTGGGGTCTCTTCCGGCAAGGTCGTGCGGCACGCTTGGGCAATAATCGCTAGAGTTCCGAATTGGATTGTTTTGCCAACGGGAATCTCGAGCACCTCGACCCGTGCCGTCATTTTGTCTAGGGCGCGCAAAATGGCCACAGGCTTTTCTTGAGCCGGAACCATTGCCTGTGCCGTCCACGGAAACAGGATCAAAAGAAGGGGTAGAACGCGGCGCATGCTACGGGTGCGCAGGGGCTGAGGATTTGTCAGAACCGGCCGCCGCCGAATCGCCGCGCTTATTGCTGTAAATCAACTGACCGATCAGATCATCGAGACGCAGCGGCGCTTGGGTACGCGTTACCCGCCCCGTTCCATCCATTTTAATCATGGTTTCATCGACGCCCGGCTCCAGCGACATATATTTGCCGCCGAGGAGACTCTCGGTCGATACCATGGCGATCGTGTCCGTCGGCAATTGAACGGAAGGGTTTAAGGTCATCGAAACCGTCACGAGATATTGGCTGGGCCCTTGATCTGTATTGAGCTTTAAGCTGGATACTGAGCCGATTTTCACGCCGTTGATCTTAACATCCGTGCCGTCTTTCACGCCGTCCACCATCGGGAAATTCGCCGTTAGAGTGTAGCCTTTTACTTTGTGCAGATCAGCGCTGGAATACGCAAAAACAAGAAAAAGCGCGGCAAGCGCCAGAACGACGGCCCCCAGAATGGTTTCAAACACATGATGCCCCATGGGTACAGATCCTTTTTATTCGGGTTTCCACGCTTGGGCGCTTTGGCGCGTGTGGGTTTCAGGGAAGTCTTGCGGGAGCCACGCTTCTGCCGTGCCGGTTTTATTCGGCTGATGGGGTTTTTGCCAAGGCTGGCGCTGACTGTCTGGAATCGGCGCGTCCGCTGTATGATGCAGCCAGATATGCCATTCGGGCGGGACTTTGCTGGCGTCCGGCTCACCTTTGTAAAGTACCCAGCGTTTTTCGCGCACTCCCTTTAAGGAGCAGCCGCCGCGATAATAGCGATTGCCAAAAGAATCCGTGCCGATCCGTCGGCCGGTCAGCAAGGTCTGGATCCATGTGCCGAGTTGCGAAACACGCCGGATAAAAGAGAAGGAATCGACCATGAGAAGAAAGCAAAAAACGGAAGGACGGGGAAGCCAGTGGGCACTATAGGACGAAGGAAAAGCCTAAGCAATAATATCAGGCAACAGCTTGCTTTCCACCCGCGTAATTTCATCTCGTAAAAGGAGTTTGCGCTTTTTCAGGCGCTGAATTTGGATCATATCGGGAATAGCCCGCTGGGAAAGCGCCATAATGGCATCATCCAGATCGCGATGTTCTGCTTTCAGATGAGTCAAAAGCTCCTGAAGCTTGTCCTGCTCATTCATAGGGGGCCATTTCCGGATGCGCGTCGTGAAGTGATGGGGTTATACCAGAAAAAGGGCTGTCCTGCCAGTGCTGAGTAGACAAGCCTACGCAAGCGGCGGCGTGATCCCTAATGTCTGGATCATTCCATCGTAAATCATGGTGAGCGCGACATAGAGAACGATGGCAACCCCCATATAGCTGATGCGGGGATAACGCTCGACAAGACGCGCGATATAGGTTGAGGCAATCCCCATCAAGAGAACGGACAAGACAAGCCCCATGACCAGAAGCGCGGCGTGATCCCGCGCTACGCCTGCCACGCCTAAAACATTATCCAGCGACATCGATAGATCGGCAAAAACAATTTGCCAAATCACGGATCTGAAACTGACGGTCGTCGCCTGTTCAAGGTCTTTAGGGGTGTTTTTGTGGGTGCGAATCCCGTGCGCCATTTTCCAGCCGACCCACAAAAGCAAAATCCCACCTGCGACCAAAAGCCCTGTTATATGAAGCAATTGGGCGGCGAAAAAAGCCAAAAACACGCGCAAAAGAGTTGCGACCGCAATCCCTAGCACCAACGCACGCTTGCGGCTGGCCTCTGGCAAAACAGATACGGCCATGCCGATGACAAGCGCGTTATCGCCGGCTAACGAGAGATCAACCAGAACAATTTGAAAAAGGTCAAAAAGATTGGACACAGCTCAGATATTCTCTTCAATCCAAGCTTGGAGCGATGCCTTTGGTGCGCCCCCAACCTTCGTCGCGACCAGCTCTCCCCCTTTGAAAAGCATCAAGGTTGGAATACTCCGCACGCCGTATTTTGTCGGGGTCACAGGGTTCGCTTCCAGATCCATTTTCGCGATGGTGACTTTTTCTTGCATTTCACCCGCCAGTTCCTCCAGAACAGGCCCCAGCATGCGACAGGGGCCGCACCATTCAGCCCAAAAATCAACCAGAACGGGGCGGGAAGAGGCCAGAACGTCGGTCTCAAAACTGGAATCGGTAACCGCTTTGGAAGTTGCGCTCATGAGGGATCTCCGCGTCAGAAGTGAATCGTCAGGCATTATACTCTCCTCTCTCCCCCCCTCGCAAGGCAGATAAGATTGAGCCAGCAATTCTAATTCCAGCCAAATTAAGTCCAATCCGTTGAATAGCATTGATATTTTTTATTTTTTGTTGGGGTTTATTTTTTACGCGCACTCCAAAAGTCAATAAATATGCGGGATTCCCTGATAACCGAGCGGATATAAAATCTGTGGATAAAAAGTTTCTTCGTTCTGTATCAGTATGTTATCTGTTAGTTTTTCTGGAATTAGAATTGCTCAGATTGAGCCAGCAATTCTAAGTTCAGGCTATGCTCTGAGGAAGGGGGGAAAGGGGTGTTTATTCAAGAAGAGTTGAAGGGAGGGGTTACGCCCCCCCCATAAACGCAGGCAGCCACGATTCATGCGCTGTGCGGAGCGTTTCAACGGGAACACTCCCCACGCCCGACAGAGTCAGTGCCGTGCCACTCGTTACCCCGAGTTTGGTCACAAAAACCCCTGCAGCTGCGGCGCGTTGGTCGATCTCGGCCGGATTACGGGTTGTAAAAACATAGCGGGCCTGATCTTCACCAAACCAGAAGGACGCAGGACCTGTCTTTTCAATCCCTGCCCCAACGCCGCGCGCGATCACCATTTCGGCCAGCGCAATCAGCAAACCACCATCCGCCACATCATGGCAGGCGGTCAAAAGCCGCGCGTCGATCAGTGCCCGAATCCAGTCGCCATGCGCGCGCTCGGCCTTTAAATCCACGTCTGGCGGTGCGCCTTCTTCTTTGCCGAAAAGCTCACGCGCATAAAGCGACTGCCCCAAATGGCCTTTTGTTTCGCCAAGCAGATAGATCGTCTCTCCCTCGCTTTGAAAGGCCAGCCCAATGGTTTTTGAGACATCGGGCATCAACCCGACGCCCCCAATCGCGGGAGCAGGCAGAATAGGTGTGCCGCTTGTTTCATTATAAAGGCTGCAATTACCGGACACGACAGGGTAGTCAAGAGCCAAACAGGCTGCGCGAATCCCCTGAATCGCCCCCACAAACTGCCCCATGATGCGGGGTTTCTCGGGGTTTCCGAAATTCATGTTGTCTGTAATCGCCAAGGGCTTGGCCCCCACCGCGCAGATATTCCGCCATGTTTCTACAACCGCTTGCATGCCCCCCCTGACAGGATCAGCGGCGCAGTAACGCGGGGTACAATCGACCGTCATCGCCAAGGCCTTGGCGCTGTCATCCAACCGGACGACAGCCGCGTCTCCGCCCGGCCCTTGAGCCGTGTTGGCGCGGACTAAACTGTCATACTGTTCCCAAATCCATCGGCGGGAACAAAGATCCGGCGTCGCGATAAGCTTCTGCAAAACGGTCAAAATCGTTTCGCCCTGCGGCAACGGATAGGCGGAAGCGGAAATTTCAGGTTGAGCCGGCGTAGCCTCCCATGGACGGTCATAAACAGGCGCTTTATCAACCAACGGATCAACCGGCATATCAATTTCCGTCTTGCCGTTCCGTGTGCATACAATGCGCCCCGTATCGGTCAGCGTACCAATGACGGCGCAATCCAGCTCCCATTTTTTGAATACCGCTTCGGCTTGAGATTCACAGCCGGGCTTCAGAATCATGAGCATCCGCTCTTGGCTTTCCGAGAGCATGATCTCATACGCGCTCATACTTGCTTCGCGCAGAGGGATTTTATCCAGATCCAGCACAATCCCCAGTCCGCCTTTGGAAGCCATTTCAACGGCCGAAGAAGTCAGTCCCGCCGCGCCCATATCCTGAATGGCAATAATCGCATCGGTTGCCATAAGTTCCAGACAGGCTTCCAGCAAAAGCTTTTCGACAAAGGGGTCTCCTACCTGCACGGTAGGGCGCTTGCTGTCAGAATCTGCGTTAAATTCCCCGGAGGCCATGGTGGCGCCTTTGATTCCGTCGCGTCCGGTTTTGGATCCGACATAAACGACCGGATTCCCAAGCCCTGCGGCAGCCGAATAGAAAATCCGGTTCGCATCCACAACGCCGACGGTCATCGCATTGACCAAACAATTTCCGTTATAGCTCGCATGAAAGTTCGTCTCGCCGCCGACAGTCGGCACGCCCATGCAATTGCCATACCCTCCAATGCCAGCAACGACTCCGGCGACCAAAGATTTCGTTTTCGGATGTGACGGATCCCCAAAGCGCAGCGCGTTCAGATTAGCCACCGGCCGTGCGCCCATCGTGAACACGTCGCGCATAATGCCGCCGACACCTGTCGCCGCCCCCTGATACGGCTCGATATAAGAGGGGTGATTATGGCTCTCCATCTTGAAAACAGCCGCTTGCCCGTCCCCGATATCGATCACGCCCGCATTCTCGCCGGGCCCACAAATGACCTGAGGTCCTGTCGTTGGCAGAGTCTTCAGATGAATCCGCGTGGATTTGTACGAGCAATGCTCCGACCACATAGCGGCCGCCACGCCGAATTCGGCCAAAGAAGGCTCGCGCCCCAAAATGCCCAGCAACGTGTCATATTCCCCGCGCGTCATGCCGTGCTCTGCCAGAAGCTTCAGCGTCACAGGCGACAGATCATTTTTAAGAGAAGCGGAAGAGGAGGACATGAGGGGCGTGATCCCAAAGGGTTGACGAAAACACCTTCTGGTTAGCACCCACGGACGGGAGCTGCAAGGTTGGGAGGCACATGGATTTCTGGAATCATAAAACGCTCCTTCTTTTAGGCATGAATAAGCAGCACATTTAGCATACTGCGTTGTAGGGAGGCTCTGTGTCCGGATAAAGTCTTTCCCAGATCAAGCGAGCCGTTCTTTCATCACGCGCTGCGACAAAGCGAAGCGTAGGATCCTTGGAAGCCTGATAAAGGGGCTTGTTTTGTAACCATGCCCCGCCCGCTTCGCGCAGGAATAGGAAGGGAGCCGCAAAATCCCACTTGGTGATAAAGGCCTGATCGAAACTAATCCCATCAACAGATTCTCCACGCATCATCCGCAAGGTATCCCCGCCCATGAGCCAAGAAATCAAGCAGATTCGGCAGCCCCCACTCGGAGCGTTTCATCGAGTTTTTGCGAGCTATGTGCTAGCTAGGCTATTTTTTTGAAATTCAAACCACCATCTAAGTCATTGACTTAAATGGTGGGCGCGACAGGGATTGAACCTGTGACCCCTACCATGTCAAGGTAGTGCTCTCCCGCTGAGCTACGCGCCCCTAAAGGTGTTAGCCTTTTAGTTCGTCGAAAGGGGTTGGGCAAGTAAAAAGTCAGGGCGGTTCAGTGAAAAGGGGCCATGAGAGGAGTTTTATGGCACGGGTTTTGTTGTCTTGAAAATAATCGAGGGCTTGGCTAGGCGCGGGTGAGATAGTTTTGACTGATTGTTAGCGTCAAGTTGTTCAGGACAAACATGGTATGAGGGGCGTTGTCCTTGCGATTGGTGCACCAATGTTCGTGCAGAAAGACGTCTTTGTTTCGATGCATGATTTCAATGCCCCAATGTTTACGATTAAGGGACAGTAAGTCTTTCGGCGAGGCTTCTTCTGCCGACCGTCTTGTCACCAGATAGAGCAGATTTTCTTTTTCTGATATTCATAACTGTTTTAATACGCCGCTAAAACAAAACGCCTCTCAAGGGATCTGCGACCGCGCCATGGCGATTCAGTAAAATGACAGAACACACGGCAAAAACAGCCGTCATCCCGTCCCCGTGTTAAGCACGGGGCAGGCTCCAGACGGGATCCAGCGCGCGCGAATATGGGGATGAGCCCTTATTCTTTATAACGGGCAAGCCGCGCGGCGAAGCTCAAACCTTCATTGGCGACGGCAGATTTTCCGAGTGAAGAAGGCTTTTGCGTTTTCTCAAGAATCTTCGGGAAGTCCACTTCATTCACAAAACTCGTCTGAATGCCGTTCACGAAACTCTCCAGATCTTTCACCAATCCGTTCGCAATTAGCCATTGGCTCTTTACGCAAATGGCGGGTTCCGTATAGTTGCTGGAGGGGATAATGCCAGCCCGAATCGCCAGAACACCTGTTTCATCCTTGGTTTGAATGTTGCCCCCGATGAAAGAGGAGGTGATCATGACCGGAAGCCCATATTGCTGATAGGCATAGGTAATGACAGGCAGAAGAGGTCTTCCTTCGGTGCAGATATTGCCAGCCCCCAGCGAGCGGATAATGACGCAGACGACTTCGGGCTGATCCACAAGCGCCTTAAAAAGCAAAGGGCTGAGACCGGGTTGATAACTAATGGTCAACACGCTGATCCCTTGCGCGTTTTCATCTAGCCCGTTGCTCGGTTTATTGATCGCGAAACGGCTTGTGGGCGCTGTTTTGCTGTTCTTGGATTGATAAATTTGTCGAATGAACATGCGCTCCCGCACATCGGGCATCCGAGCCAAAGGCGGATTTTCAAGCCGCACCCCAGAAGCTAAAATGCGCCCAATCGTCGGAAAGGAAGGGGAGTGAAACGCGTCCAGCTCGACTTCCGATGTCTTGGTCGTTCGGGCCCCCAATAAAATACTCCGCCCAAAGACAATCAAAACATCGGCAATGCCTTTTTCGGCCGTGGAAACGCCGGTTTCGATGCAATTAGCCAAATTGTCGTCACCGTCACTTGTTGGACGGAACATTTCAATTTGGGCGCCCGTTAGAATGATCGGGATCAAAAGCTCGCTGGTTTGAATATCCGGATTGTAAAAAGCCAGCGCCAGCGCACAGGCCGTATGCGCCAGCGTATCGGTTCCATGCGCTACGATCACGGCATCGTATAAAAGCTGCTCGACATAAATCAGATCCGCAAGATTCTGCCAATCTTCCGGCTGCATGTTGGAGCTTTCTTTCGTCGTATAGAACTTGTAGCTGAAAGAAATGTCTTTATAGCTCGACGTGATTTTCTCAAGCGTTGCCGAGAAATCAGCATCCGACTCAGGGGGACGGCTGCATTTGCGGACAGGATCCCAGACTTGGCCGATCGTGCCCCCTGCATAGATGATAAGAATCTTCATTTTCTTTTTTCCTTTCGGTGAGCTATTTTTTAAATTCTTACATCCACATAGGCGCTGCGGCGCAGGTCGCGCATCAGATGTTGGGCTTGGCGCTCAAGCTTTTCGGTGCCCAGCGAACGAACAATGCCCTCGCGGTCGATGTCACCGCCGTCAGTACGGGCGCAGACCATCAGCACGACAAGGCCTTTATCGGTGGTCAGTGGCGCACTAAGCCCCCCGACCGGAAGCGAGGCGATTTTGCCGGTGATCCAATCGGGCGCTTTGGACGGGTTCATGTCTCCCAAAGTCTGGCTTTTCCATTTGGGGAAACGCGCCCCAAGATCCGACGCGCTCGCGCAGGATTTCAGCGTGCCACGAATCTTTTCGGCTTCCTCTTTAGCTGTTCCGGCTTCCTCAGCCCCTGCAGGACGAAAAAGCTGCAGCAAAGAAACTGTTGCTTTGTCGGGATCGCCCAGCGCAACGGTACGGGCCTCTCGCACGCCCAGAATATGATAGCCGCCCGGCGTTTGGATCGGATCGCTGATCTTGCCTTCCGCAATATCGGGCAAGACTTTGTTCAATTCAGGCGCAAGCTGTCCTTGCTGAATCCAACCGATATCGCCCCCCTGCGCCGCCCCCGCGCCTTGAGAAAACTGCCGCGCAACTGCGCCGAAACTCGCGCCACTGCGGATCTTTTGAACCATATCCTCGGCCACTTGCCGAACCTGATCGGAATCCTTTTGCTGATCCGTCGGCAGGAAAATTTCGCTGACCAGATATTCTCTTTTCCCTGCATTGGCGCGAATACGCTCAATTACCGCATCGACCTCTTCATCGCTGACCTCGATCGAAGACCTGACCTCGCGCTGAATCACCTTGCTCCACAAAATGCCGTTGCGTACCTGCGCTTCCAACGCGCGAACCGAGGCCCCCCGCGCCGTCACAAATGTCCGCATATCCCCTGTGATCTTGTTGTCCTTCCCGATTTTCTCCAGCGCATGATCCAGCTCGGCCGCCGAGACGCTCAGCCCCAGCCGCTTAGCCTCTTGGGCCTGAAGCACCTCATCCAGTTGCGCCCGCAAAATCTGCGGAAATAAATGGCTGCGAACATCTTGCGTATCCGGCAAGCCCGAAGATAAAAGCGCCAGCCCCAGCCTTTGATCCAAATCAACCGTTGTAACGACTGTATCATTCACGACAGCCGCGATTTGGGCGCCAGAATGGGCCGAAGGCGCAGCCGAGGCCGCATCCCCCACGCGCTGCGCCCAAGCGGGACAAGACAGAAGCAAAAACGGCACAAGCCAAAGAAGTTTTTTCATCGCACGACCTTGAGGATCAAGATTAAGGCTAAAACCGGAAAGGAATCCCCCCAGATATACTCGGGCTCCTTCGGAACCCTCACGTTTTGTCCGCGCAAAAGGCGCATCAGCTTCGCTGAGCGCGTGTTTTGCACGGAGCAGAATACTCGGCTTTCCAAGGAAACCGAGTATAGAGAAAAAGACGGGCGCGAGGGGGAACTCTCTTCCGATTTTAGCCTAAGGTCACCCTTATCACAAAAAAGACCGAGTCAACATCCCTGAGAGAAGGGATAAAGCGATACAGTGAAATGACAGAATATGACGCAAAAACAGCCGTCACCGTCTGAAACCAACCCAACTGCGCTTTCGAAAAAAACACAATCTCTTCAACATCATCAAGCCCACAGAGCTGCCCCACAAACAACACAAACAAAATCTCTGGCAAAATCTCTGGCAATGGGTGCACAACCCGAAACGGCAGACGAGGACCGGGTACATCCTCCATCCATGCCGTGCAAATTTCTTCCGTTGCTTGCTTTTTCTCCATCTTCGCCTCCCTGCTTGTTGTTGCGAGGCTTATGGAGAATCATACCTTTTGTTAATCTCACGAATCCTTCCGCTTTCCAAGGAAACCGAGTATAAATGATGAAAACACCCTGCACATAATCTTTGACAGACTTTCGGCGCTCCGATAGGGTTCAAAATCACCTTCTTTTTATGCGCTTTTCATGAATCCTCTCGCCCTTATTGGCCGCACGCTGCTGGACTTTCTTGCTGCCGTCGGGCAGGTCGCATGGTTTGCGCTGTGCTCAACCCGCCATTGTTTCTTGCCGCCTTTTTATCTTAGGCAAGTCGCGCGGCAATTTGTGGATATCGGTTATTATTCGCTTCCTGTCGTAGGCTTGACCGCTCTTTTTACGGGCATGGTGCTGGCGCTTCAAAGCCATACTGGCTTCGCGCGGTTTGACGCCGAAAGCGCTATTCCAACTGTCGTTGTCCTGTCGATCACGCGCGAGCTTGGCCCTGTCATGGCAGGGCTTATGGTTGCGGGGCGCATAGGGGCTGCCATTGCTGCAGAGCTAGGCACTATGCGGGTGACCGAGCAAATCGACGCGCTGACAACCCTTTCAACGAACCCTTATAAATATCTAATTGTCCCGCGCCTTGTGGCTGGTGTTTTCGTCCTTCCTTTCCTTGTGTTGGTGGCCGATATCATTGGGGTTTTCGGGGGCTTTTTGGTCTGTGTCTATGATCTGAAATTCAACGCGGCGAACTATATCGCCCAAAGCTGGCAATATCTGGAACACCGCGATGTCGCCTCTGGCCTTTGGAAGGCCGCCGTTTTCGGCTATATCATCACGCTGATGGGCTGCTATCAGGGGTTTACCTCCAAAGGCGGCGCGCAAGGCGTCGGCGCCGCAACCACCAATGCCGTCGTCACAGCCTCTATCCTTATCCTTGTCACAAATTACCTGATGACAGGGTTGTTCTTCGCCGGAAAATAACCCATGGCTCCCGTCCCCAAAATCGACCTTTCCGGCCTTGTAAAGGGTTTTGGATCGAAACCCGTCTTGCGCGGCATTGATTTAAGCGTCAATAAAGGCGAATCGCTTGTGATCATCGGCGGCTCAGGGACAGGAAAATCCGTGACCCTGAAATGCATTCTGGGGCTTTTGCGCGCGGATCAGGGAAAAATTCTGATTGATGGACAAGATACAACGCGGCTGCGTGGCGAGGCACTGGACGCCCATCAGGCAAAGTTCGGCATGTTGTTTCAGGGATCCGCTTTGTTCGACTCGCTGCCCGTTTGGAAAAATGTAGCTTTCAAACTGATCCAAGCCCAACATTTGCCCGCCAAAGAGGCAAAAGACCGCGCCATCGCGACGTTAGCCTCCGTCGGCCTGTCCCCAGAGATCGCTGATTTGTATCCGGCCGAACTTTCAGGCGGCATGCAAAAACGCGTGGCGTTGGCTCGGGCAATTGCGGCGCGGCCGGAGATTATTTTCTTTGACGAGCCGACCACGGGTCTCGACCCCATCATGGCCGATGTGATCAATGAGCTGATCGTCAAAGGCGTGCGCGAAGTTGGCGCGACGGCGCTATCGATCACTCATGATATGGCCAGCGCGCGCAAAATCGCCGACCGGATTGCCATGCTGTATGAGGGGCGCATCATCTGGCACGGCCCCACACGAGATATCGACCACAGCGGCAATCCCTATGTGGATCAGTTTATCCATGGCCGCGCCGAAGGGCCCATTAAAATGCAAGTGCGCCGCGCGTGAGGGGAGATGTTCTAACGGTTTTTGACGGCGGTGTTCGGCTGAGCGTGCGCGTCAAGCCGGGATCTAAACGCCTTACCCCTCTGCAAATCGTGGATATTGGCGAGGGCCAAAGGGCGTTGGAGGTTGCGGTGGCAGCCGCGGCTCAGGACGGCAAAGCCAACCGCGCCGTCATCGAGCGTCTGGCTGCCCTTTGGGGTCTTCCCAAAAACAGGGTGCGGATTAAGTCCGGCACCAACGGGCGGCTAAAGATTCTAGAAATTGCAGGGGACCCGATCCTGTTAAGAACGCGGCTTGGTTTTTAACGAGGATCCACACGATGCATGACTCCCAACGGCTCAATCGAGAGACGATCCGCGCATAAAGGGGGGGAGAAGAACCCGAAGCAAATTTATAACATATTGAAATATAACACAAATATAAGATAAATGGCGGAGGGGATGAGATTCGAACTCACGAAACGGTTACCCGTTTACACACTTTCCAGGCGTGCGCCTTCAACCGCTCGGCCACCCCTCCTATTGGAATAAAAACCATGAATCAGTGATTCTAGAAGCAGGAAGAGACCAAGCTGTTGAAAGGCTCGCGAGGGGGGGGACTCAGAAGCTCTCCCCTTGCACCCTCTCCATTCTCTACTTTCAGAACTACTGAATCTTGGATTTCGCCTTTTAAATTCTCTCTTCTCAACCCCGATTCACTCAAGGCGAGGCGGTTATACCCCGCTTTACCCGCCAAGAAAACAGAAAAAGCGTGCACGAAAAACGCCGTTTTCTTTGAGAAGATTGAGAAGGAAAAGACCCAACGGTCGGTCACGCCGCGATCTTGTCGAGCCATTCGCGCCAAGAGTCGGGCTGTAAATCGGCGAAGGGGCCTTGGGCAGAGCGCCAGAATTTAACGATCTGCGGAAAGATATTTGTTTCGCCCTGACGTCCGTGAATCCAGTATTTATCAAGCGGCATAAGCCGCACGCCCTCAAGCTTGCGTACCGCGTCGGCCCGCTGAGGCTCGGTCAAATTTTCTTGAAGAACAGTCGCAAGAAGAAGCGGGTCATCGCTGCCTAAGCGTTTCTTGGCATCGGTGCGACGCGCCATTAACGCGTCAAGGGCGCGGGTCGCAGCGTCAAACATCTCCCCCGCTTCATCCGCCCGTGCGACATAAATAGCCCGCGCCATGTGATGAAGGTCGGTTTGAGAAATCTCTGGCAGCCAGATCAAAACGCCACTTCCGGCCAGCCCAGCACGATCCAACGCCACAACTTGCTCGCAGAAGCTGCAGGCTGTGACGGTATCCCCTTCGTAGGGAACACAACGCTGATATTGGATCGACCGGAAGCCGCAAAACCTGCATGTAAACTGATCGCGCTGGAAAATCTTTTCCATATGCGCTTTCGACAGGGTTTTCGGCCTTCCGCCCTCGGTGGCGGACGTAGATCCGACACCGAGGGTTAACGGAAGAAAAGTCAAAGAACGAGCCTCAGAAGGTGATGCCGGAGCCAAAAGTTGGTGTCCCCCCCTGCAGCGTGCCGGATCCCGTATGCTGCAACATACCAACAAGAGACGGTGCCGTGATAAAGGCCGCGCTCGCGCCGATACGTCCCAAAGGTGGGCCAATCGGATTGCTGCCCGGATTGTCCGAATGCTTCTTCAGACCGGCAATGCCAGCGACACCCATGACCGTCCCCAAGCCGTAACTGACATAGCTGACGACTTTAATAAAAGGCTGAGCAATGGAGGTCTGTGCAGCATCCACAGAGCCCTGCAACTGTGCCATCGCATCCGTTGGGATGATGAGGGCGAAAGCCGCCGCGACCGTCAGGCCGAGCATGACGTCTTGGGCCAGCTTAGTTTTCAAGATGTTCTTCATAGGTTTTCCTCCGTTGGGTTTCAGGGTTTAAATGGTTCAACTTTTAGCCTCACTTAAGGAATATACTACATTTTCCCCCTTAATAAAAGGTTAAAAACAGTGACTAACTTACCCTGTTTTTGAACTTTGACATCACTTTTTTGAAAACCCTTTTGAATCAAGTGGATGCATGAAAAGATTCTCTCTCTAACGCGGAAAGGGCGGTTTCAAAATGAGTTAAATTATGCGCGGGCGCAGTATAAATCGCCCTACGTCCCTTCTTGCATCTCTTCTTCTAAGCCCCTATCTTGCGGGGCATGACAGATCCTAACGCTTCTCTTCTCCAAGAAATTCAGGAAGACCTGAACCGCCAGAGGCTCCAAGCCTTTTGGACGCGGTATGGGATCGGACTTGGCGCCGTTGCTTTGGCCCTTGTTGTGGCAACGGCGGGGGTGAGCGTTTGGCATGGACAGAAGCTTAAAAACGAGCAACGCCTGACAACCGATCTTCTGACAACGGCAAAGTCTGAGAGCGCATCGGCCGCATCTCTCGATGCGCTGGCCGCTTTTGCGTCTAAGCCCGAGAACATAGCCTCAACCCAAGCCGCCATTGCCTTACTTCAGGCAGGCGCGATGGCGGTTGAGCAGAATGATGTCCCCAAGGCGGTTCGGCTTTTTGACCAAGTCGCCCAAAACCCCAAGACAGACTCTGCCTTTCGGCAATTGGGGGATTTGCTCTCGGTGCAAGCCCAATTGGATTGGGGCGATGCCGCTGCTTTATCCTTGCGTTTACAGCCCTTAACGCTTGAGGGCAGACCGTGGCGTTTTTCCGCATTAGAGGCACAGGGATATTTGGCTTTGCGCATGGGCGATGCCGAACGCGCCAAACAGATTTTCCGCGATTTGTCCCAAGACGCCCGTGTTCCCTCCACGATGGGCGCGCGCGCGACCGATATTTTGCACGGCTTAAAAGGAGCGGGCGGATGACACGGCACGCCTCTTGGCTTCTTGTTGCGTCCCTTTTGTTCCTTGCGGCATGCAGTGATTCGGCTAACAAAATCGGCTCGACTCTCAAAGGGGATCGAGTCCCCGCCATCCAAGCTACCCATGAAATCCAGCCGGATTCGGCCCTGAAAGACTCAAAGCCTTTGCTGCCACCTTCTGTGGTGACCCAATCTTGGCCTCAAGCAGGGTATGACACCCTTCATGTGCTGCCCGCGTTGGACGCCGCTTCCTCTCCCCATCTTTTGTGGCGCGACTCCATCGGGGCTGGGTCTGGGTCGGATCAGAAGCTTCTCGCTTCGCCAGTCGCAGGGCGCGAGTCTATCTATGCGATGGATGCCAAGGGCGTTGTCTCGGCACTCGATCTTGAAACCGGACACAAGAAATGGACGTTTGATACGACTCCTAAAGAGCGCGATGATCCCGCGATGGGGGGCGGTTTGGCGCTGGACGGTCCTACGCTTTTTGCAACAACGGGCTTTGGCGAGGTTCTGGCCATAGATGCCGGAACAGGGGTTTTAAAATGGCGCAAAGCCCTTCTGAACCCCTTGCGTGCTGCGCCAACGGTCGCGGAGGGCCGCGTCTATGCCCTGAGCATCGCAAATGATCTGAATGCGCTGGACGCGGAAACGGGTGAGATTTTGTGGCATCAGGCGGGGGCGAGCGAGAGCGCGACTTTGATGGGGGCCTCAAGTCCTGCTGTCATTGAGGATACTGTCATTGCTGCCTACAATTCCGGTGAAATTTTTGCGCTGCGCGCTCAAAATGGACGGGCCTTATGGAATTATATGTTGGCCGCACCGGCTTCCGTCGGCGCGTTGCCTGCGATTGCGGATATCAGAGGCCTTCCGGTTGTTGATCGCGGTGCCGTCTATGCCATTAGTCATAGCGGCCGGATCGCGGCGATTGACCAACGCACGGGCGAACGTTTGTGGGAATCCGATATTGGCGGCATCAACACGCCTGTTTTGGCCGAAGACGCTCTTTTCCTTTATGGGGGCGATCATCAGCTTATGGCGCTTGCGCGCGTGAATGGCCGCGTGATGTGGATCCGGTCTTTGGATAAACGTGAAAAACCCGAGGAGCCAGATTCTGACCCCTTAGTTTGGACAGGACCTCTTTTGGCCCATGATCGGCTCTGGATGGTGAATTCGGCTGGATTTCTCATCGCTTTTTCGCCCGATGACGGTGCGCCGCTTGAGCGGATCGAGTTGGGTTCCCCGGCTTACCTCTCACCTATTCTTGTCAACAAGACCCTTTACATTCTGACGGATGAGGGGAAACTTGTGGCCCTCAGGTAAGGTTTTAGACCAAAAGGTTTTCCCATGTTTTCCCATCTCCGCGCCTCGTTCGCTCTCCTTTTGTTCTTGTCTTTGGTAACGGGGGCGCTTTATCCGGCCGTCGTGACCGCCGTTGGTCATTCGTTTTTTCCCGAGAAATCCGACGGAAGTCTTGTGATGAAAGACGGTCATGTGCTGGGATCCGAATGGATCGGGCAAAATTTTACAACAGACCTCTATTTTCATCCGCGTCCGTCCGCGGCGGGCAGCGGTTATGATGCGACAAATTCCTCGGGCAGCAATCTGGCCCCTACGGCCCCCGACCTTGTGCGCACCATCACGCAACGTGTCGAGGAACTGCGCGTAACAAACGCGACGGACAAGATCCCTGTCGATTTGGTTACAACGTCCGGCAGTGGGCTCGATCCCGATCTGTCGGTGGATTCTGCTTTTTTTCAAATCAAGCGGGTAGCGGCGGCGCGGCAAATGGATGAACACGCGCTGCGCAATCTTGTTATGGATCTGACAACACAGCGCAGCTTTGGGATTCTGGGCCAAGATCACGTGAATGTGTTAAAGCTCAATCTCGCGCTTGACGGGATCGCGCCGCGCGCTTCCGCCCCATGAACGAAGCAAATCGCCCCTCGCCGGACGCTTTGCTGGCAGAGGCCAAGCAGGAACAACGCGGTCGGTTAAAAGTCTTTCTGGGGGCCGCGCCGGGTGTCGGAAAAACTTATGCGATGTTGGGCGCGGCCCAAACAAGGGTTGCAGAAGGCGTTGATGCGGTCATCGGTATTGTAGAAACCCATCGCCGACAGGAGACGGAAAATCTCGCAGAAGGGATTGAGATCATCCCAAGGCAAAAAATCGATTATCGAGGACTTCCCTTTGAGGAAATGGATCTGGATGCGATTTTACGGCGCAAACCCGCTTTAGTTCTGGTCGATGAGCTGGCGCATACTAATGTCCCGGGCGTGCGTCATGCCAAGCGATACCAAGATGTGCAAGAACTGCTGGAAAACGGCATCGATGTCTATACGACTTTGAACGTCCAGCATATCGAAAGCCTGAACGATATTGTCACGCGCATTACAGGCGTGACGGTGCGCGAGACCGTGCCGGATTCCATCGTGCGAAACGCCCAAGCGATCGAGTTGATCGATTTGCCTCCGGAAGAGCTTCTCCAACGCCTAAAAAACGGAAAAGTCTATATTCCCGAGCAAGCGCGTTTAGCGGTCAATCGTTTCTTTTCGCCGGGCAATCTGACTGCTTTGCGTGAACTGGCTCTCCGTCAAGCTGCCGACCGCGTGGACGAGCAAATGACGAGCTATATGCGCCGTCACGCGATTACGGGACCTTGGCCGACCAGCAATCGGGTCATGGTGTGCGTCTCGGATGATGGGCAAGCAGCGGCTTTGGTTCGGGCAGCGCAGCGCAACGCCGAACGGCGGCAAGCCCCTTGGCTTGTTTTGTATATCGAAACGAGCCGTCACCGCCTTATGAGCGCTGCCGCGCGGAACGACATTGCGCAGGCGATGCAAATCGCAACCCATATGGGCGCGGAAACACTCACGACAGCAAACGAAGACGCGGCCGTCGAGATTCTGCGCGTCGCTCGGGAACACAATGTCACCACGATTGTGATTGGCAAAACGCTCCGCTCGGCCTTGTCGCGAGCCTTCAGACCATCAGTGTCTTCCGCTGTGATTGAACAAGCCGACGGTTTTGATGTGCTGCTTGTGAATAACCGCGAGACTCTGCGCCCCCCCCCGGGGAGTGAATCCCGAAAGCTTCAAGGGGCCCCTGAGAAAAAGCCCCTGCGGGTTTTATGGCCAAGTTATGCCACGGCCGGACTTGTCATGATCTGCGCGACTCTGATCGTTTGGGGGCTTCAGTTTCTTGGTCTGGCAGCGTTTTTTCCTTTTCTTTATATGATTACCTTTCTTGGAATCGTCGTTGATTTTGGGGTGGGGCCGTCTCTTTTTGCCATCCTTGTGTCCGCCGTGACGTTCGATGCGCTGCTGACCGCCGGAACGCCTTTTCTTATTCCCCAAAGGCAAGAGGATTGGCAGCTTCTGATTCTGGTGCCCCTTTTCGGATTCTTCGTGACGTTGATTGGCGAAAGGCTGCATCGGCGCATTGCCATCCTGCGCACCAATGCTGAACGCACCCAATCTTTGTATGATTTCACAAAAAGTGTCGCGGCTGCCGCAAACATTACCGACATTGCGCAAGCAACTGTTCGGCGGATCGCAACGGCTTTGGGCGTACGCACCCTTCTGCTTCTTCCCCATCACGAAAGGTTAGAGACGGCAGCTGCGGTTCCGGCGGATTTACGCCTCGATGTTGCCTCGGCGGCGGCAATGGATTGGGTCTGGACGCATAAAAAACCGGCAGGCTGGCGGTCCGAGACTTTGCCAAGCGCGAGCTTTTATGGGCTTCCGCTTCAATCGGGGGGGAAGATGATCGGCGTTTTGGCTCTCCGCGCGGAAGATCAGGGGTCTCTTTCGCTGGAACAAGAGCGTTTTCTCGCGAGTCTCGCGGCACAGGCGGCAACCTCGATTGAACGAGCGCAGCTGGTCACGGATATCACGCAAGCGCGGCTGCAAACAGAGGCGGAAAAACTCCGCACGAGCCTTCTCTCCTCGACCAGTCGCAATTTGCGGGAGCCGCTAGATGCGATTCTTCAGGCTCTTGGCAGGCTGAAGCAGGATGCGCCGGACTCGTCCCCCGAGATCCGACATCAACAGCTTGATCTTCTGACCAGCGAGGCGCACCGGCTCGACCGCTTTATTGAAAATTTCTTGGATATGACCGAGATCGTCACAGGGAATATCCGCCTGACAGTCCAGCCTGTGGCGCTGAAACCTTTGATTGAGGAAGCGCTGGGGCGTCTGGGTGCCGTGACGAAAGGCAAGACCATCCAATTTGATTGTCCCGATGATTTACCCCTTCTTTCGGGCGATCCCAAAGCGCTGCGCAGCGTTTTTGTGAATCTGATCGAAAATGCGTGTCTTTACGCGCCTGCCTCTGAGCCTATTACCCTGAAGGCTGAACGGCGCGGGACTTCCGTACGCGTGACTCTCACAGATCGAGGAATTGGCATTCCGGAAGCCGAGCGAGAGCGGGTTTTTGATATGTTCTACCGGATCAAACAAGGCGCGGCGGACAGCGCATCCGGGCGCGGAGCCGGCGGGACGGGACTAGGTCTGTCCATTTGCAGGGGCTTTGTCGAGGCGCATCACGGCCGCATCTTCGCACGCGCAGGCACAGACGGAATTGGGACAAGCATTACAGTTGTTCTGCCGATCGAAAAAAGTTCAGCCTGATAAGGGATTCTCCCCTCTTTTTTTGACTCCGTTTTTCCGTTCTTCCTTGCTATAAGCACTGCGGGAGGTCGGCATGGACGGGTCCGATGCCAATCCGGTCAGGGTCGAAAGGCAGCAGCCGTAACATTTTTGATCCGGGTCGCTGTCCGGTCTCCCACTTTCTTTTTTGTGTGACAGAACATGACTTTTGCCCGCCTTGACTCCTATCTTGACACGGCGATAGACGAGGCGCGGATCCCTGAACTGCCGCATTATTATCGCGGCAAGGTGCGTGACAATTATGATCTGCCCGACGGACGCAGGATTATCCTCGCCACAGACAGGATCAGCGCGTTTGATAAGATTCTGGCCGCTATTCCCCTGAAAGGCCAAGTTTTAACCCAGACAGCACGTTATGGGTTTGAGCAAACGCGCGACATCTGCCCCAATCACATTCTGGCCTATCCGGATCCCAATATTGTCATCGCAAAGCGGGTGAAAATTCTGCCCGTTGAGATGGTCGTGCGTGATTACTTGGCGGGCAGCACCTCGACCTCGATCCTGATGCCCTATAAAGCCGGACAACGGACGATATATGGCGTTCGTCTGCCGGAGGGTCTGCGCGACAACGAAAAGCTCCCGCACACGATTTTGACTCCCACGACAAAGGCGGATTACGGGGCCCATGATATGCCCCTTTCGCCGCAAGAGATCTTGGAAAAAGGCTTGGTAACCGAGGCGCAATGGGCGCAGCTTTCCGCCTATGCCTTGGCTCTTTTTGCGCGAGGGCGCGATCTGGCCCGGGCGCGGGGTTTGATCCTTGTAGATACAAAATATGAATTTGGCGTGACGGAAGATGGGACGATTCTTTTGGCCGATGAAATTCATACGCCCGACAGCAGCCGCTATTGGCGCGCGGAAAGTTACGATCTGCTTTTCGCCCAAGGCAAGAAACCGGAAAGCTTCGATAAGGATTTTATCCGAAATTGGGTCGTCGCGCGGTGTGATCCGTACAAAGACCCCATTCCCAAGATCCCATCCGAATTTATTCTTCAAACGGCTCAGGTCTATATCGACGCTTTCGAAACCATCACGGGACAGAGCTTCGCCTACCCGCCTTCGGACGAAAACCCCGTGGAGCGGATGACGCGGACTCTGCAGCGTTTTCTGAAAGCAGGGCACTAGGGGCCTCCTTCCGTCAATCTAAAGCCGTGAGACAAGAAGGAATCAGCGAAGAAAATCTCTCACCACACATTGATGCACAGGCTCTGTATGTCTCTTCCTTCCCCTCTCCTTTCCGTTGTCATTCCCCTGCTTAATGAATCCGGCAATGTCCTGCCTTTGGTCAAAGAAATCGTGGCCGCGTTGACAGCGCATCCTGTCGTGGGCGCCGCTTTTGAGATTCTTTGCGTCGATGATGGCAGCACGGATTCGACCTCAACCGAGATTCAGCACGCGCAGCTCGACCATCCGCAGGTGCGGCTCATCCGCCATTCCCGCTGTTTGGGGATGAGCGCGGCCATTCGCAACGGAGTCCGCCGCGCCCGCGCCGTTTGGATTTTGACCATCGATGGAGACGGGCAGAACGATCCTTCGGATGCGCCGCGTCTGATTGATCTGGCATGGATGAAGGGGCCAGACACAAAAATCCTTGTGGCCGGAATCCGAATCAACCGCCGCGACACGCGTGGCAAACGCCTCGCCAGCCGTTTCGCCAACAAGATTCGCAAGGCGTTTTTGAACGATAATTGCCCTGATACGGGCTGTAGTTTGAAATGTTTTCCTCGAGACTCCTATTTGGAATTGCCTTTTTTCACAGGTCTTCACCGCTTTATGCCCGCGCTGATGAAGCTCTACGGGCATGAATGTCTGTTTACGCCCGTGAATGACAGGCCGCGCCAGCATGGCGTCTCAAAATCGGACTTTCTTGGCCGCGCCCTTCGCGGCGCGTATGATTTGATCGGTGTCATCTGGTTGATCCGGCATACACCCGCGCCGGAGCGGGGTGAGGAAACTTAAAACGGATGTTCCCCCTGAAAAACTGAGGGAGTACAGGTGGCTCGATTTAGCCTGTAACGTCTCGCATTCTGCCCGTTTTTGAGGACCCCAGCGCGCGCGGCCATCACGCACTCTCTGCCGTGTTGACGGCGCCCTCTTCTTCTCTTAACCACGCGCTGAACTCGCTATCTTCCTCTGGAACTTCAGAATCTGTGGAGGGGTCGTCTTTCTCACGAGGAAGTGTCGAAAGAACAGGGCGCGGATCCAAAAGGCCTGAGGCTTTCAGCTCCTCAAGCCCGGGCAGATCGCGCAAGGTTTCCAGATTAAAATGACTAAGAAAGTCGGGCGTTGTCTGCCATGTCAGAGGCCGTCCTGGCGTCTCGCGCCTTTTGCCCGGGCGGATCCAGCCCAATTCCAAGAGCAAATCCAGCGTCCCTTTGCTGGTATCCACGCCGCGAATGCTTTCAACTTCCGCGCGGGTGACAGGCTGGTGATAGGCGATGATAGCCAAAACTTCTGCAGCCGCGCGGGGCAGTTTGCGGCGCGGCTGGCGCGTCAGGATCATCTGCGGCGCAAGATCGGGCGCGGTGCGAAAGCTCCAATTACCGCCCGTCTCGACCAAGTTGACTCCGCGCGGTTGATACAGAGCCTTCAGATCATAAAGGATTTCCAGCACATTCGTGGTCGGCGGCACTTGCTTCATCAGCACATCCACCGTCACAGGCTCGGCACTGGCGAACAGCACCGCTTCGATCAACCGATGTTCAGGGGAGAGGAGGGTGATGTCGGTCATGGTGATTCAAGCGTATCTTGGGTTTCTGAAACAATCCGTTCTCGCCGCCGCAAATAGATCGGCCCGAAAAGCCTGTCCTGCCGCAGTTCCAATTCGCCGTTTTTCACAAGCTCCAACGTCGCCGCGAAGGTGGAGGCCAAAGCCGAGCGGATTTCAAGCGTTTCCTCCAGCGCTTCAGCCTCGGGCAGCCAGGCGCTCAGCGTGTCCCAATCCGGCAGAGATCCAAGCAAGCGGCGCAGACGATGCACGCTTTCCTCAAGACTATAAAGCCGTGTTTGACTGATCGTATAACTGTCGGGTTTCAGACGGCGCAACGGTGCGGCGACGGCAGCCAGCAAATCTTGCAGGGGCAAATAATAAATGGGCGCTTCCGTGACCCGAAGCGGCTCGGGCTGACCGCGCAGGAAAATATCGGTGCCCAGCTGAGGCCTGTCTTGAATTTGCTGTGCAGCTTTTTGCATCGCTTCCAGCCTCAAAAGCTGGAATTTCAGGGCTTCGGCCATCAGAACGGGGTCTTGCTCGCCCTTGACCTGTTCCGGCTCGGGCAACAAAAGACGCGATTTCAGAAAAGCCAGCCAAGCCGCCATCACCAGATAATCGGCGGCCACCTCCAGCCGTAAGCGGCGCGCTTCCGCGATATAGGTCAGATATTGCTCGGCTAACGGCAAAATCGCCAGCTTGGTGAGGTCGAGTTTCTGTTCCCGCGCGAGGCTGAGCAACAGATCGATCGGCCCGTCAAACCCATCCAAAGACACGACCAGATCAGCCGTCGGCTCCTCGGTACGGTCGAGCAGGGGCAAAAGCGTCTTATCTTCAGAAACAAGAGTCATCAGCCAAAAGGGAAACGGAACGCGGAATCGACAGGATAAGCCTTTTCTATCAGGTCATGGGGACTTTGTGAATATACAGCACCACGTCCTAAGTTAGTCTTTTGTGCCCCGAGCGGTTGCGACAGGATTGCCGCGCGCCGGACAGGAAAAGATGAAGCAAGACAACGACCAAGTCCGGCCAGCGGCACTCAGGACGCAGAGCGCGTGGTGTCGAGCAAAAAGGTCAACCTGTAAAGTCTCGCAGTATAGAAGGCCTAAAAGCGCCCTGCATAAAGAGTCTCAAACTTGTGCAACGCCCCCATTGCGTCATTCTTATCTTTCAGGCAAAATCATTTTAGACAGCAGGAGAGCATCCTTTAAAAAAGGAAGGGAACTGGCTTTGGTTAAACGAGCGGAGCCGTTCCAGAAAATGTCGTTCCAGAAAATTCAGGTCTGTTAGCTCTTTAGGAGGAGTTTGAAAATGAGTGGTGGTGGTGGAAATAATCAAGGCGAACCCGTTATCGCCCTTTTCCTTTTTCTGACGGTTTTTGCGGTGATGGGCTGGCTTCTTTGGCACAGCACGCGGGAGTTTTGGCTCGACCATCTCTTTCGTTGGATGCGCTATGGTGAGCTGTGGAGCGTCAATCTTTTCTCGCACCGCTACGATGCCTGCCTTGACTGGATGCGCCTTGCGCCGGCCGGAGGGGCTGTGCCGCCCCCTGCTCTTGTGAATGCGGCCGGCCATTGTTTCGGGGCCGACTATCTCGCCCGCCTTCCGGCTGAGGAACGACCTTTTTATTACAACCTGTCAATGACCTCGATGAATATCGTGGCCTCAGAGGCCGAGCGTTATTACAGGTGGATTTTAGCCTTTGCGCTTACCGCGGTGGGCTTGCGCGTTCTCTTCTTCTCGTCTCAAAATAAATTCATGACGAAGCACACGCTGGAGTCGCTGATTAAAGTACAGTCACGGATGTGGCCGATTATTATGCCCATCGTGAAGTTCAATCCGTCCAAGACGGGACGCGTTCTGGGCGATAAGGTGCCTGAGAAACTTCCTCTTTTTGCCGAAGCTCTGTCGCCCGAAGAATGGATTTCTTGGAGCCGTGTGCCCGTCGTGGCGGGCATTCCTGACCGCGATGTCGTCCGGCGCGCCTTTATTCAGCAACTCGGTCCCCGTTGGACGGGAATCGACAAGGCGCCCGCTTATATACGCGCCCTCTACGCCGCTTTTGCCTTGAAAGGCGCCCAAAAGCGTGATGAAAGCGATGGGCTTTTGGGGGAAATCGCCCTGTGCTGGGATCCGAAGGGGGGACTTAAATTACCTTTCGCGCTTCTGGGACGGATCGACAAGATTATTCACGATCCCAATCTGGGCGGAAAGGTTACCGCAGCAACGGCCCATCACGCGTGGCGCACAACGGCGATGCTGGGTGTGTTGCACTGGGCACGGTCCCAAGGCGGCGTTTTGGCCCCGGCTCAGTTCCTTTGGCTAAGAGCTGAAGATCGCGCTTTGTGGTACCCTTTGAACAATATGGGGCGGCGTTCCTTCCACACTGAAGGAGCGGGGGCTATGGCCCATTATATGGCGGAACGGGCAGCGCAGAAGCCTCTGCCCGTCCCGCGAGTCGAAACGGCAGTGGTGACATTGAATGCCTATCTCCATGATCCCGAAAAGCGCCCTATCCCTATTCCGGAACGGCAGGAGACTGTGAAGGCGTAATCTCAAGGGCCTTTTTGAGCGGTGAGAAAATCTAGAAATGCCTGAAAATTCCCTCTTGCGTGAAATTGTTCTTGATACCGAAACGACGGGGCTTGATCCGCTGCAAGGTCACCGCATCGTTGAAATCGGCTGTGTCGAGCTTTTCAACCATATCTCGACGGGCAAGGTTTTCCATGCCTATCTCAATCCCGAACGTGACGTGCCGGCTGAAGCAACGATCATTCACGGAATCACGGATGCATTTTTGGCTGACAAGCCTGTCTTTTCGGAACAGGTGGACGAATTTTTGACTTTTATTGGCAACGCGCCGCTTGTGATTCACAATGCGGGATTCGACATGAATTTCATCAATGCCGAGCTGACGCGTTGCGGCTACCAACGTCTGCCGAGCGCGCGGGCGATTGATACGGTTTTGATGGCGCGCAAGAAATTTCCGGGCGCACCCGCCTCTCTGGACGCTTTGTGCAAAAGATTCAGCGTCGATTTGTCCAGCCGCAAACTGCATGGCGCTCTGCTCGACGCGCAATTACTCGCCGAAGTGTATCTGGAACTTCGCGGTGGGCGTCAACCCGATTTGGCTATTGGCGCGGCAGAGATCACGCTCGAATCCTTGGTCGAGAGCCGCACCCGTGAACACCGCCCCCCACGTCCGCATGCGCCAAGCACCGAAGAATCCGTCGCGCACGAGACTTTTCTGGCAAGCTTGAAAGATCCGTTATGGAAACGCGTCTCATAACTTTGGCGGATGCTCAGAAGTTAGCCGCGCTGCATCAGGTCAGTTTTGCGGAAAGCGCATGGACGGCAGCGCAAATTGCCGGCAGCCTTGTCCAACCCTCAACGCGCGGCTGGGTAAGCGAAGAAGAAGGGCGACCCGTCGCTTTTATTTTGTTTCAAATCACCCAAGACGAGGCCGAAATCCTAACTTTTTGCGTTGCGCCTACGCATCGACGCAAAGGTCTGGGCGCGACGCTTTTAGAAACAGCCTTCGGGCAGATGAATACCGGCCGTATCTTTCTAGAGGTCGCCGCTGATAACGTCGCCGCCGTGCGGCTTTACGAAAAAGCCGGATTCCGCCTCAACGGGCGGCGCAAAGCCTATTATCCTCATGGGACAGGGGCAGTTGATGCCGTGATGCTTGTTTGGAAGAGGTCCAATCGCGCTTAAAACTTCTTCCCCGAGATAGGATCAAGGCCTTTTTGAAGATTGAGCCGCGCGATTTGTTTGTCGATATAGCTGTTGATCATGCCAATTTTGTTTTCGCGGATCAGGGCGCGGATCGGATCGCCGTTATTGTTTTCTTCGGTGAACACATAGCGAAGATAGGGGCCTGAGGCGTTCAGCGTTTGATGCCATGCCGCCGTTAACCCTTGCGCCAACATAAAGGCCGCCGCCCCGCCAATCGCCTGATCTGCCAGATGGATCAATCCCATTAGACTTTCCTCAACGGATCCGGCATGGATGGTAGTCATCACCAAATGGCCTGTCGTGGCGGCTCTTAGAATTTGCTCGGCCGCGCGAGGGCTACGTACCTCGCCGACAAAAAGATAGCGCGGAGTCCAGCGCAAGGCGCGTTTCAAGGGGGTCGCCCAATCCTCCTCATTCTCTTGATCCACTTGAATCTGATAGCAATAGCCATATTCGCCGACAGCCCCGTCCAACATATACTCGACAGGATCCTCGACCGTAATAGCAACGCCGCCATAGCGGCGAAGATAATCGGCCAATAAGGCGAAAGAGGTGGTGGTCTTCCCATGCCCCGTAGGCCCTGAGATCAAAATCAACCCGTCGCGGCGGCCAAAACGCTGAAGCGGATCCAGCAAATGAGGGGAAATGGACAAATCTTCAAGATTCGGCACGACGTTGTTAATACGCCGCAAAATGACCCATCCTTGTCCGTTTGCCGTACGTTGATAGGAATGCCGAAACCGCATCCCGTCATATTCAAAAGAGGAATCGGGATGGGTAAGAGTCTTAAGCAACGCCTCGCCAAGCTGATCGGCCTCCGCGCGGTAGACGGGCGGCAAAACGCGGCTCCAATTATTGCTGATGTCGCGCCCGGGGGATCGATACCGCGCCATGCCTTTGCCGCCGGCATCCAAACGAATATACAGATCCATAAAGGGGAGATCGCGCAGCCGCGTCCCTGTTGCCTCTGTCCCCTGAAGATTAAGCGGTTTCATGTCCGTCCTCCCATCATGGGGTTGCCAACCCCTGTCATGAGGCGCGCTGCCGTGCGATCCACATAAGTGGACAACATGCCGATCTTGTTTTCCCGCACACAGGAGCGCACCGGATCGCCGGGCGAATTTTCTTCCGTATAAAGATATTTCACATTCGGCCCCGTATCCTTCATCGTCTGGTGCACAATCGCCGTCAACCCCGCCGCAAGCATGCTATGCACGCCAGATCCCATGGATTGCTCGGCCAAAAAGATGACCCCCATCAACGCTTCCTCAATCGCGCCTGCGTGAACGGTCGTGATCACAAGATGTCCCGTCGAGGCGGCCCGCAAAAGCTGCTCGGCCGCTTTTGGTGTGCGAATTTCGCCCACGTAAATATAGCGTGGAGCCCAGCGTAACGCGCGTTTCAGACAAATGGCCCAATCCTCTTCTTTTTCGACTTCGATTTGGAAACATTGCCCTCCCTCTCCGTGACGGCCGGCCAGCATGAATTCGCACGGATCTTCGATCGTCAGCGCCGTTCCTCCATAGGTTTTAAGAAAATGCCCCAAAAGCCCGACGGCCGTCGTTGTTTTACCCTGCCCCGTCGCGCCGCACACAAGGAACAGCCCATCGCGTTTCCCTAGAGACAATAAATGATTGATGAATTGAGGTTGGTGTCCAAGCTTCGTGATATCCGGAATCACCGAGTTAATCCGCCGCGCGCATACCCATTGAGTCCCGTCAGACATCTTTTGGCGAGACAGGCGACAACGAACGCCGTCCACTTCGATTGATCCGTCATGCAGCTCATGAAGCTTGGCCACAACGGCCGTCATAAACCGATCAATGCAAAGCTGAAATTCCGATGGAACAAACTGGCTGATCGTACTCAAAGACCGTACGCTGGAACGGTAATAGGCCTGATCTGGCTTGTCTAAGCGCACATAAAGGTCAATGAAAGGCAGATCGTTAAGGCTTGGGGAGGACATGATGAACCTTTGGAAAAGAGAAACTCCCTCTCTTTTTAGTCTATTTTTCTTAAAATCAGATTAACGAAAAGAAAGTCGGGGCGTTTTTTTAACGAAAGGAGAACCTGTTAGCCGAAAGACCCGCCATGCTGGCTTTAAGGCGCTTTTCCTTTGCGGTGTCATAATCTTCAGGCTTTTGACAATAGACAGGCAAGACGACCCTTTGCCATCTTCCTGTGTAAAGTTGATGCAGAACAACCGCGAAGGAGGCGTCTTTATCGTTGTCCCCCAAAAGCTGATTGGAACGGACAGAAAGTTTGCAAGAACATTCCCTCATCGAGATGCTCTGAGGCAAATCCTTGATACGTTCGCAGAGCGCCCTGAAATAAATAGCTGGGTTTCTAAGACTTTCTGCTGGTGTTTCAGCATCGCCACAGGGAATTTGAGGCAAAGCGCCTCGTGATCGCGCCAGAGACTGCCGATGTTCTTCAATATCAGCCTTTAAGAATCTGGCCCTCTCTTCAAACAAATAGACTGCGAAGGCATCCCTCATTCCCTCTTCTGTCGGGGAAAGGCAGAGGAAGGAGGGATTTGTGAACAAAAGAGAGGTTTGTTGGACATCCCTAATGATTTGCCCCTTCTGCAGAGCAGACCCAAAAGAAGTTTTCCATGCCTCCTGTACTGTAAGAAGCGCACAGGTCTCAGTTGCCCCATTTTCCCAAAGGTCAGGGCTGTTTAAGCAGTTTGTGAGTCTTTCAGGAGCGGCAAATAGGACGCGAAGAAGCTCGGAATTGCCCGTTTTTTCATCTTGCCCTATGGCAGGATAGTCAAAGGGAACGACCGCTGGCAATTTGGCCAGAATCTCAGCCTGAACATAGGCCCAAAGCGCCTCAACTGAGGGAGACAGAGTCTTTTCCCAGCCTGAGACACATCTGATTTGCGGGTTCACAAGATCGACAAACCGGTTAAGGCGGGTCTGAGCTTCGATACGCCTCTCTGCCGTCCGGCGTCGCGCCTTTTGTTCTTCTTCAACAAAAGATTTTAAAAACGCCAACATTTCTATCTATCTTTCTGTCCTACTCACGCCTTCATCAAAAGACCTCTTTCCTATAAAAGAACAGGATCAAAAACTCAAGAACTTTGCTGTTTTTGACTTGTAGGACCCCTTCGAGGTTTAACTTGTTTCGATGATGCCGAACGGTGTCGGTCAAAAAATGGTGCCCCAGGAGGGACTTGAACCCCCACATCCTTGCAGATAGCAGATTTTGAGTCTGCCGCGTCTACCATTCCACCACTGGGGCCTTTGTATGAACAGGGAAAATACCCTGCCCAAACCGCACAACTTCAGCATCTAAAAAGTGGTGGGAATGTTAGCCATAATACCATCCACGTCAACCCCCTATCGATATCCCCCATAGATACAGTCGTTTTCTGTTGTTTTTGCTTTTTTCTACCCTTGCCAAGCTCTGAAAATTCAGCTTAGGTAAAAACAGTTTCAACCCCAAGACCTAACGGAGCCATCAATGGCCACAGAGCAAACCACTGTCACTTTAAAGCAGATAGCCGCCGACCTTGCGGAAAAGCATGATCTGTCGAAGAAGCTGATGAATGAAATTCTCAGCGCCGATTTGGTCGGTCTTCTTGTCAAGAACCTGAAGAAAGGCAACCGCGTTCGTATCGCCGGACTTGGCATTCTTCAAGTCAAGAAGCGCGCCGCACGCACGGGCCGCAATCCCGCGACGGGCGAAAGCATTCAGATTCCCGCCAAGAAAAAAATTGCTTTCCGCGCCGCGAAAGAACTGAAAGAAGCTGTCGGCAAGTAAAGCCGCCGCTTACGCAAAAGAAAACCCGCCCCCAAAGGGCGGGTTTTTTTGATGGCAAAAAGGCATGACAGACAAAACTCCCCTTCTTTTGGTTCCGGGCCTGCTCAGCGACGCTGCCCAATGGCGTCCTCAAATCGACGGGCTGAAAGATATCGTGGAAAGCACGGTCTGTGATACGACCGCGCAGGAAGATATGGAAAGTCTGGCTCGGACTCTTTTGCGCGAAGCGCCGCCGCGCTTTGCCTTAGCGGGCACCTCGATGGGCGGCTATGTCGCCTTTGAAATCCTGCGCCAAGCGCCCGAGCGTGTGACGCGTCTTGCGATTCTGAACAGTACGGCACGCGCGGATACGCCCACACAACAGGCCAAACGCCGTCTTTTGGTTGGCATGGCGCGCACGGGGGCGTTCAAAGGGGTAACGCCGCGCCTTCTGCCTCAACTGATCCATCCGGATCATCTGAAAGATGCCGCCCTGACGCGCTGTGTGACCGAGATGGCCGCCCGAGTCGGGCGCGATGCCTTTGAACACCAACAAAAAGCCATCATGAACCGGATTGATAGTCGTCCCTTTTTGCTCTCTATTGCCTGTCCAGTCCTGCTGATCGGCGGGCAGCAAGATAGGATCACCCCACCGCCTTTGATCGAGGAAATGGCGGATCTGATTCCCCATGCGCGGATAGCGCTTCTTGATCCCTGCGGTCACCTGTCAACGCTCGAGCAGCCCGATGAGGTGACCCGCTTGATGCGCAGCTGGCTGGAAGATACTTGATTTTCTTGACTCTTGATTTTTCGGAAAATAGGATCCCCGCATGCTTACAGACACGGCACAAGAAAACGCTCTCGACACGCAAGAAGAAGCCGTCGCTTGTTTTGTCGAAAGCCTTGTTGATGCCACATATAACAGAGTCCCCTGCGATCATTGGCTTTTGGAAAACGCGCTGCCGGAGCCAATGCTTGACGCCCTGAGGAAGCTCGATTTCAATAAAAGCAGTGAAGAGGCGCAGGATTCCCCCATTTATTTTTCAGGCAAAACGCTGCGTCGAGATCCCGTCTGCCGCGCCGTCGCGGATCTTTTTACCGATCCGATAGTTCTTTCGGCGCTTGAGGAAGTGACCGGCGCGGATCTTTCAGAAAGTTTGTTACGCCTTCAATATTGTGTGGATGCCTTGGAGGCGGGACCTTCTTCCGATCTTTCGCTTCAATTTCTGACCATCGTGATTGGCCTGTCCGCCCATTCGACGATCATGGATCCAGACACGGATCTGTGCGCTACCGAAACGCCTGATGACTCTGGAGGCGTGCTGCCCGATGGCAAGGGAAAGGCGCTGATTTTTATTCCAACACCCCATGCTCTGAAGGGGCTTTTCAAACATCCCGTCAACAGGATTCAGAAATCCCTGAGTGTCACCTATGTCTCGCCCGCTTGGCGCCGTGTGCACGAGCTGGTCACCGATGAATTCCCCTTAACCGAAGAGTAACCCATGTCTGATTTTCTGACTCTCGACACCCTGCCTGTCTCCGGCAAAAAAGTCTTGCTCCGCGCGGATCTTAATGTGCCGATGAAAGACGGCACCGTCACCGATACGGCGCGGCTGACGCGGCTTTTGCCGACCTTAAGGGACTTGGCTCAAAAGGGCGCAAAGATCATTATTTTGTCCCATTTCGGGCGACCGGATGGCCAAAAAAATACCAAATACTCGCTACGCCCCATTGCGGCGGCGCTTGAAACGCTGTGGGGACAAAAGATCTCTTTTGCGGAAGATTGTGTCGGACCCGTTGCGGGTGCGGCGATCGAGTCTTTGTCTGCGGGTCAGATCCTTGTGCTTGAAAACACCCGTTTTTATGCGGGCGAGGAAGCCAATGATCCCGCCTTTGCCGCGCAGCTCGCGGCCTTGGGCGACGTGTATGTGAATGACGCGTTTTCGGCCGCGCACCGCGCCCATGCCTCAACGGAAGGGCTGGCGCATCTTCTGCCCTGCGCGGCCGGACGCCTGATGCAGACAGAGCTGACCGCGCTGGAAAAGGCCTTAACCCATCCGCAGCATCCGGTCATGGCCTTGGTCGGCGGGTCAAAAATTTCGACCAAGCTCGATCTGTTGGAAAATCTGGTGGCGAAAGTCGATCTTTTGGTTCTGGGCGGTGGGATGGCGAATACGTTCTTGGCCGCACGGGGCGTCAAAGTTGGCAAATCTTTGCACGAAAAAGACATGCTAGAGACGGCGCGCGCGATTGAAACACGCGCCGCCATACGGCATTGCCGGATTGTTCTGCCCCAAGATGCTGTTGTAGCGACGGTTTTAGAATCCAACATCCCCACAGAAACCGTTTCTGTGACAGAGATTCCGGAAAACAGCATGATGCTGGATATCGGGCCTGAGTCAGTCAAGGAAATCGCGGCCCTTCTACAGACATGTCAAACAGTCGTGTGGAACGGCCCCTTGGGCGCGTTTGAATTCCCGCCCTTCGACCAATCGACAACGGCGGTGGCGCAAAGCGTCGCGCGTTTGTCTGAGCAAGGAAAGCTCCTATCCGTCGCAGGGGGGGGGGATACCGTCGCGGCTCTGTCCCATGCCGGAGTCATGGAAAAATTCGGCTATGTTTCAACGGCAGGCGGCGCGTTCCTCGAATGGCTGGAAGGCAAAACCCTGCCCGGCGTCGCGGCCCTGTCCTGCGCGAAAGGAACGGCGTGCAAGAAAAGCGCGTGAGGGACTTAGTCTTTTCATTATCTTAAAGCGTTTAGCGCCTCTTTGACGTGCACGACAACCTCCTCCCACGCGCCGGGTCTTTTTTGTCCAAAGACTCGCGCGGAAGGGTACCACGGGTTATCCGGCCTGTTTTGAAGCCACCGCCAACAGGCGTCGAAGCGGGAGAGCACCCAAACGGGTTTGCCCAGACCTCCGGCCAGATGGACAACCGAGGTATCTACCGAGATGACAAGATCCAGCCGCTCGATCAGCGCGGCGGTGTCCTCGAAATCTTGCACCTCTCCCATGAAATCGATTAAGGGAAGGCCGCTTGCGGTTCTTTGCGCAGAAGCCGCCCCCATTTGAAGCGTGTAAAAATGGATTGAGGGAAGGTCAAAAAGGGGCCGCAGCGTTTCAAGGCTCAGGCTCCGCCGCCGATCAATCATATGGGCGTTCAACTGATGCGGGCGCGGATTTCCGGCCCAAACCAAACCGACTTTCAGCCCTGTTTCCGGCATCTCTTTCTTCGCCCAGCGCGCGCGGGTTTCGGGACTGACAAACAAATAGGGAATCGGAGCCGGAATCGTCTCAATCCGCGTGTCAAAAATATGCGGCAGGCTCATCAAGGGCGCTTGAAGATCATAATCGCTTTCCAAGGCCTGTGCGGGCAGCGCGTCAATGAAGGGGCAGTTTTTCAAAAGCCCCCGCAAGGGAGGTGGACAAAGCACATGCACCTTGCCGCCGCGCTCCGTGCACAAGGCAGCATAGCGCACGAAGTGCAGCGTGTCGCCGAAGCCTTGCTCGCTCCATAAAAGCAGGCGTTTACCTGTCAACGAGTCACCTCGCCATTGTCGTTCGGGGGACGGGCATTCGCCCCGCATATGGGCAATGCCAAGCCCGACTTCGTGTAGCCTCCACCCGGGAGCATAGTCCCCCAGCGCAAGCAGCGACAACGATTTGTTCCACTGCGCGTCAATCGAGGAGGGTTTAAGCGCCAAAGCCTCATCGAACGACACAACGGCTTCTTCATGCCGTGAGAGATCCTGAAGAAAGGTCCCGCGATTGATCCGCGCATCGGCAGAATGGGGTTCTAGCCGCAGGGCTTCAGCTGAGGCCTCTAGCGCTTCCTCCAGCAAATTCAGATCGCGCAGACTGGTAGCAAGATTAATAAGGGCTTGAGCATAGGTAGGTTTAAGGCGCAACGCCTCTCGATAATAGGCGACCGCTTCTTCGGGCTTTCCCGTTTGGCGCATGACATTGCCCATATTGTTCAGCGCGACGATGTTGGCAGGATCCTCCTTCAGGGCTTTTTCGAACCATGTTTGGGCAATGCCCAACCATTGACGCGAGTCGCTGCCTTGACCCGTCTGACACAGAGCCACCCCCAGATTGACCATCGCATCGCAGTAATCGGGCTTAAGCCGCAGCGCGTTTTCGTAATGAGTCATCGCCTCGCGCGCTTTTCCGGCAACATACAGAATGTTTCCGCACTGGAAATGCGCGACGGGATTTTCTGGAGACAGCTGCAAAATACGTCCGTAAAGCTCCGTCGCCTCGCTCAGATTCCCCGTATCCTGAAACAGGCTTGCTAAATGGGTCAACGCAGGAACATAGTCCGGCTGAAGCGCACGCGCTTGTTCATAACGCGCGCGGGCTTTGTCCGTTTGTCCGAGATAACGCAGCGCAAGCCCTAGATTCGTTAGGGTTTCGGGGTCAACCTCTGTCTGCCGCGCCGCTTTTTCCAGCACCTCGATAGCGAATTCCATCCGCCCCGTCTGCACATAAAGACCGCCCAAAAGCCGCAGCCCGTTGAGATCCGCCGGCGCAACGCGCAGAAGTTTACGATAGGCTTTTTCGGCCTCTGCCATCCGGCCGGACTGGTGGTGCGTGATGGCGGCATCAAGAAGGCGGGCGGTATGAGACATGCCTTTGTTGTATGCTTACCCGCTCAGGGCGGCAAGATGTCTGCGGCCACGGATCACTGAAAATCGTGGAGCGCCTTCTTCTCCCATGCCAGCGCATGCGCGATGATTGTCGGCAGATCGTCGAATTTGGGCGTCCAGCCTAATTCTTTCCGCAACCAATCGGCCTGAGCCACGAGCGCCGCGGGATCTCCCTCGCGGCGAGGGGATTCCACCATAGGCAAGGGTTGACCCGTAACGGCTTCCACGGCTCGCAGGACTTCGCGCACCGAAAAGCCGTGCCCATAGCCGCAATTCACGGCGCGGCTCGCGCCCCCTGCGAGCAAATAGCGGATCCCCCGCACATGGGCATCCGCCAGATCGCTGACATGGATATAATCCCGGATGCAGGTGCCGTCAGGCGTGGGGTAATCCGTGCCGAAAATCTCCAGCTGCGGAAATTCACCCAGATACACCCGCAACGCGCGCCGGATCAGATGGCTGACGAAAGGAATGACCTGCCCTGCCCGCGCATCTGGATCAGCCCCTGCCACATTGAAATACCGCATAGAGAGGGCGCGCAGCCCATAAGCCATGCTGGCATCCTGCAGCATCATCTCGGTCATCAACTTCGACCGCCCATAGGGGTTCACAGGATTTAGCGGCGTTTCTTCGAGAATGGGAATCTCGGCCGGATTTCCATAAACGGCGGCTGTCGAGGAAAAGAGAAAAGACGGAATTTTTTCCGCCACGCAGGCCGCAATCAGATTCCGGCTGACCAGCGTATTCCCCTGATAATACAGTAAAGGATCACGCACGGATTCATCGACCCGAATGCGTCCGGCGCAATGGATCACGGACACAATTCCCTCGCGCCGCAACAAAGGGCGGATCAGCGCCTCGTCCCCACAATCGCCTTCCGTAAAAGGAACCTCCGCAGACACAAGCTCCCGCCGTCCCGAGGATAAATCATCCACAACAACAGGCCAAAACCCCTCGCGCCGCAGAGCCAACACAATATGGCTGCCGATATACCCCGCGCCACCGGTCACAAGAATGGAAGAAGACATGGAAAAGATGCTTTCAGGAGAGGTCCAAAGGAATGGGAAAAAATACCGCCTTTACTTTGACCCCGAAAAATTTCCGGGCATAGGGATAACTAAAGTCGATGCGCTGCCGCCGCTGCCTGACATGACTTGGGGCATTTGACCGTTCCATTGCAAAGAGGCTTTAGCTTGTAAATATTGGACATAGCGTTCGGGAGAACCGAAAGGCTTGATTTCGGCTTCGATCAAGGCCTCTTGTCCCGCGCCTTCCAAAGTTAGCCTTGTTTTGTTGGCTTCCGCTTCCAAACGGACGGATTCTGCTCGCCCTCGGGCGGCTTCAATCGCGGAATCCGCAGCGCCTTTCGCTTCGATGACGTTTTGGTCAGCTTCGAACTGCTTGGTGCGTTTGGTATTCTCAGCGGCAACGGCTTCGTTCTTGGCACGAACCGCCGCTTCGTTGGAAGCCATAAAAGCGTCGGAAGGTTTGATGCTGGCGATCTGCAAGCTATGGGGTTGAATGCCAAAAAGCTCTTCGACCGATTTTGAAATAGACTCTTCGATTTGGGTCTGAATATCAATGCGGTTCATATTAACCGACACCATGTTTTGCGACGCAAAAACGCGCGAGGCGCGGTCTTTGGCAACGGGGATAATCTGGCTTTCAATATCGGCATTTCCCGCACGTCCGATTTCATACATGACGTGGTTCACTTTATCGTCCGGAACTGTGTAATTGAAATTCAAGTCAAGCGTGACTTTCTGATTATCGACGGTCGTAACATCAAAAGGCGGAATATGCAGCGTGGTCAAACTGACTTGCACCTTATCGACGGTATCGATCAACGGAATCTTGAAATGAAGTCCGGGCATAATCGGATTCGTTTGCTGCACAACGCCGAAACGTCGAACATTTCCCCGTTCCGTTGGATTGATGGAATAGACGGAATTGGACATCAGAAGAAGGGCGATAAGGGCCAGAGCGCCGAACCTTGCGGATGTGACGAATTCAGATTTTTGAGGAAAAATGTTTTGAGGAGGCATGGATTTTCCTTTGAGACGGCGAGGGCGGTTCGTTTGCGCCTGAAGATTAGCGTTAACAAAGTTTCAGAAAAAATCAATAGCGTGTCCTTTCAGCAATTCTAAAAGTAGGGTGATGGAGGGTTTAGCATGAGGTTGTTTGGATTTTAAGGAGGTTATCTGGGATTTTGAAGGTCGTGAGGGTGAGGAGGAAAGTGTCCCAGTCGGGGAAGATGG
>CAIJXG010000038.1 GCA_903824505.1 uncultured Pseudomonadota bacterium
ACGAAAAAGGCATCAAAATCTCGAACCAAGAACTCCGTGCCGTCAACATCAAAAAGCATGACTTCCACGGCGAATGGAACTACACTATCTCTCCGTCCCTCGCCGCTTAAACAGACGCGGTTATTTCCTCGTGCGCTCTTACTTCCTCATCCTTCATGGACTTCTTTGAGAACTTTCTATCCTTCTTCGCACATTGGGTGCTCCCTTGGTGCGTTATCATCCTTGTCCATTGGTTCATCATCGGCAAGAAAGAGCTTAAAACCCAATCAGGGATTACATTGGGCGGATGGGTGTTTCTGGGCGTTTCGATTTTGTCCGTTTTGCTTTTCTCTGCCAATTCGCTTTATACGGGGCTTTTGTCGGCGGAGATTGGCGGGCTTGATATCGGGCCTTATATCGGTTTTGTTGTTGCCGGATCGCTTTACTATCTGTTGCTGCGTTTAACGCAGCCGAAACCTGTCCGATGATCCGCAACCTCTACGATTGGATTTTAAAACAGGCTGAAAAGCCTCATGCGGGGCTTTTCCTTTTTTTCATGGCGGTGGCGGAAGCATCCGTCTTCCCTCTGCCCCCTGATATGCTGCTTTTGCCTATGGCGTTGGCGCGGCCTGATCGAGCGTGGCGGCTGGCGGCTTTATGCACGGCGGGATCCGTGTTGGGGGGAATCATTGGCTATGCGATTGGCGCAGTAGCCATGGCGAGCCTCGGCCAGTGGATCGTTCAAACCTATCATCTGGAAAACAGCTTTCAGGCTTTTCATGACGGGTTTAACCGCTGGGGCGTGTGGATCATCCTCGCCAAAGGGCTGACTCCCATTCCCTTTAAATTGGTGACGATTGCAAGTGGCGTCGCGGGGCTAAGCCTTCCTGTCTTTATCGCCGCAGCTTTCCTGACGCGCGGCGCGCGGTTTTTCCTGATCGCCGGTTTGGCGTGGAAATTCGGAGAACCCGTAAAGCTTTTTATCGAACGCTATTTAACATGGGTCGCGCTGGGTGTTTTTGCGGCTGTGATCGGCGGGTTTTGGCTTGTCCTGCGCTGACCCCTCCTCTTTGCTGGAGGCCTCCGTCGCGGCGATGTGCAAAGGCGATGCGCCCGAGGCTTTGCGGCTTGTAGATTTAGCCCTTGCCGTCTCCCCTGACCTTCCTGCCGCTTTGTATAACCGCGCGGTCCTTTTGCGTGCGCTGGGAAAAGAGAGAGACGCCGAAGATTCCGCCCGACGCGCTACAGAAGCGGATCCCAATCTGGCCGAGGCATGGGATCTCCGCGCCCAGATCGCGAGCGCTCAGGGTGCCGTTGAGGAAGCCTCCGCCTGTCATGCGCGTGCGCTGCAGATTCAGCCTCAGAATGCCCATTTTATCGGCCATGCTGCTGTGACTCTGGCGACACAAGGCAGGTTGAAAGAGGCGTTGGCAGCAGCGCGTCATGCGGAAAAGATCGATCCGTCATGGCCGCCTATGGCGCTGGGGAATATGCTGAAAGCCTGCGGCTATCCGGCGGAAGCGGCCACGCGTTTCGCCAAACTTCGCGCCATGTTCCCCCATTCAGCCGATGCCGCCGCCAGCGAGGCAATGGCCTATCTGCAACAGGGGGATTTTGACAAAGGCCTGCCCTTGTGGGAGCAACGCCCCGATTTCCGCGCCGCCCTTGATGGAATGACCCTGTGGCAGGGGGAGTGGGTCGACACACTTTATATGTACGAGGATCAAGGGCTTGGCGACGCGTTGTGCTTCCTGCGCTATCTACCCCTTTTGCGTGAAAGGGTAGGACGCGTTTGCTTAAGCGTCCCCGAACCTTTGTATCAGCTGTGTGGGGAGAATTGGCCGGATATGGAAATTGGTTTTGAAGTGAAGGGGGAGGGGATGCCGCCTGCTCTTCTGCAAGGAATCTCTTTAAAATCCGCCCGATGCCGTCTTTCCAGCCTGCCTTTCCATTTCAGCACGCGGGTGGACACGATCCCCTCGGCCCCGTATCTAAAAGCCGCACCCGAAAAACGCGCGCTTTGGCATGAAAGACTTGAGAAAATACCCAAGCCCCGTATCGGGGTGGTTTGGGCGGGAAACGCAAGCTTCAAACAAGATCAGACACGCTCTCTGCCCCCCGCCCTTTTGCCGGATTTTCTGGCAGGGCTAGAGTCGCATAGTGTTCTTCTCCAAAAAGACCGCGATGCCCTGCCTATTCCCGGACTTTTCGACGCCGCGCCCTTTTTATCAGATTTTGCGGATACGGCAGCCCTTCTCAGCGAGCTTGACCTTTTGATCAGCGTGGATACCGCCCCCGCCCATTTGGCCGGAGCTTTGGGCGTTCCCCTTTGGCTGCTTGTGCCTTTTGATCCCGATTGGCGGTGGTTTTTAAACCGATCCGATAGCCCGTGGTACCCGTCCGCCCGCCTCTTTCGTCAACCAGAGCCGATGGATTGGGGATCCGTTCTTGCGGAGGTAAAACGCCGGATTCAAATAATTCCAGAAACGCCCTAAAATTTTGTCCCAAAGCTGAAATGAATATGTTCAATCTTGTCATAGGATTTGTACAAGATCGGCTCGGCAAAATCCAAACGGATGGGGCCGAAGGGTGAATCCCATGTCATCCCGATTCCCGAACTGATATGCAGGCTTTCATCGTTGGCAAGCGCATCCCCCTTAATCGGCTTCTGTCCGGACTTACCCAAAATTCCTGCATCAGTAAAAAGATGCGCCTTAATGCCGAATTCGGCGGGCAGCGGAGTCGGCATGGCCAGATCCGCCGTGCCACGCACGAATTTATCGCCGCCCAACGCGTCTTGGTAAGAGCTGGTGGTATCGCGCGGCCCTATTCCCGCATATTGGAAGCCCCGCAGATTATCGCCGCCCAAATAGAACCGTTCATTCAAGCGAGTCGTGCCGTCGAAGCTCCAAATTTCTGCGGCCTCGCCCGTGCCGCTGAGAATCCAGTTGTCAGCCAGCGGATAAAATTGCGTGCCGCCCACCCGCGCACGGAACCAACGGCGCGAGCCCCCCGCCCCCGCCACATCCGTATCCAAATGCGCCAAAAATCCCAAGCTGGGATCTAGCTTGCTATCCCGCGTATCCCACACCAGCGATTGGCCGACTGAAGAGGTGGTCGTTGTGCCAATTTGCTCGGCAATATAGGGCGACGCAGTCGAGGGCACGTCCAGAATCTGATCGACGTGGAAGCTGTAATTCAGTTTTTGCCGGATCTCGTCAGACAAAGGATAGCCAAGCCGCAGCGTTGTGCCCGCGCTGTTCGCGTTATAAGAGCTGAGATCTTGATAATTGCTTTGTTGCGCAAAGAGATCAGCCCCCGCCGACAGATCCCGATCCAGAAAATAGGGCTCGGTAAAGCTTGTATCCACCTGCTTGGTACGACCCGAAACGCTGGCCCCCACCCGCGCATCTTGGCCCCGCCCCATGAAATTATGTTGGCTGATACTGAAATCACCTAAAGGTCCGTCGGTGGAAGAATAACCCGCCCCGATCATAAATTCGCCCGTCGATTTTTCTTTGAGATCGACATCGACGGCAGCGCGATCCGGCTGTGCGCCATCCACGGGCGCGACTTTTACGTCCGAGAAAAAGCCAAGATCTTTGAGCTTCTGCTCGGATTTATGCAGCGCGGTGGTGCTGAACGGGTCGTCCTCGGCCAAACGCATCTCGCGCCGCACAACCTTGTCGACCGTATTCGCGTTACCCGCGATATTAATGCGATCCACAAAAACGCGCGCGCCTTCCTTGACCACAAAATTCAGATCAACAGTATGCGAGTCACGGTGACGGTCAGATTCAGGAGTCACGGTCGCAAAGGCGTATTGATGATCGCCCAACGCGGCCGTCATCTTCGCGATGGATTTTTCGATCTTGTCGGCAGCGTACCAATCGCCTTCCTTGACCGATACATATTGGCTGAGCGTCGCGCTATCCAAGCCTTTGATCTCGCTGGACACCTTGATTTTTCCAAAATGATAGCGTGCGCCTTCCTCAAGCGTAAAGGTGATAAAGAAATCGCCGTGATCGGGCGTCAATTCGGCCACGGCCGAAAGAACCCTAAAATCCACATAGCCTTCGTTCAGATAAAGCTTCCGCACCAGCTCTTTGTCGTAGCCTAAACGATCCGGATCATAATAGTCGGTCGAGGAAAAGAACCTCCACCATGCGCTTTCATGCGTGCTGATGGTCGCGTGCAACGAGTCTTCCGGTACATGGGTGTTGCCGATGAATTGGATATGACGGACACCCGTGCGCTTGCCCTCATTGATTTCGAAGACAAGATCCATGCGATTTTGTTCAAGCTTGATCAGTTTCGGCTCGACCGTCGCCGCAAAGCGCCCCGAGCGGCGGTAAAGATCCAAGATCCGCTGGACATCCCGCTCCACGCGGGGCCGCGTATAGACCATACGTGATTTCAGCTGGACTTCTTTCTCGATGTCATCCTTGGAGACAGCGTCATTGCCTTCGAAAGCCACGCGGTTCAAAACAGGATTTTCCTCGATTTTAACGACCAGAGTTCCGCCCTCCATCGCCAAGGAGGCGTCTATAAAAAGGCCCGTTGCATAGAGGGCTTTCAGTCCCGCATCCAGTTTGTCCGGCGTCGCGGCCTCGCCTTTGGCAAGGTTAAGGTAAGAGGTCACGGTTTCGGCCTCAAGCCGCTGGGCACCCTCGATCCGGATGTCCTGAATCGTTGGAATCGGCGCGGAGGGCTGAAAGGAAAAAAGATCCGATGCCGCCCAAGCGGTTGGGCCGCTTGCGGCAAGCGCAAGCAGAAAGGCCGTAAGGCACGCGCCTGTTTTAAGATCAAACAACCGAGGAGAACCCATGCGAATCCCGTATCCAAGTCTAACTAAGAGGACAAGGTAGGCAATCCACAAGGCGGGCACAAGAAATTTTGTGTGGGAGGAGGGATGAGTTTTTGAGTTTAATGTCTCGTTTTTAGGCTGCTCACAAACTCAGAAAGGCCGATCTGCCTGCGCCGCTTCAGACGCTCGGCCAAAAGGATCGAGCGCACGGCGGCGACGGATTGTTCAAAATCCTTATTCACAATCACATAATCATATTCGGCCCAATGGCTCATTTCGTCGGCGGCTTTGGCCATGCGGCGGTTGATCTCGGACGGCGTATCCTGAGCGCGAGAAAAAAGCCGCCGCTCTAGCTCGCCCCAAGAAGGGGGCAGAATAAAGATGCTGACGAGATCCTCGCGGGCTTTTTCGGCAAGCTGCTGCGTGCCCTGCCAATCGATATCGAACAAAACATCTCGCCCACGGGCCAGCGCATCCTCGACAGGGCGGCGGGGGGTGCCGTAAGAGTGGCCAAAAACCTTGGCATGTTCCAAAAGCAAGTCGCGGTTTGACAGAAGCGTAAATTCCGTCGCGTCGATAAAGTGATAGTCGCGCCCTTCAATCTCGCCCCCGCGCGGCGCGCGCGTGGTCACGGAAACTGAGAGCGAAATTTCAGAATCAAGCTCGAGCAAGCGCCGCGACAAAGAGGTTTTCCCTGCGCCCGAGGGCGATGAAAGCACCATCATCAGGCCACGACGGCGGATGAGATCAAAAGGAAGAGGGATCGACATAAGGGCTTTTAAGCACTTTTGACGACAGCACGCAATCGGCCAGCAATTCTAAAAATAGGGGAAAAGAAAGCTGTCCTATGGAAAGAGTGGTAAGATTCCCTCCCCGCAAGGGGGAGGGAACACTGCTGGCTCTTCGGCGCGTTGGGTTCTCTTTACTTTTAGAATTGCGGGTGAAACGAGAAAACGTGCGACGAAAACAGGCGGCAATAATTTCAGCGCATGAGATCCCTATGTGCGACGTTTGAAGAATGTTATGCAAGAAAGGACAGTCCCCGTTGTTCGACAAGAGACAAGAGCTTAAGCGTTGTGCCTGCAGGTTTTTTTAGCCCACACGCCCACTGGCTAACGGCGTTGGGCGTTACATTCAGATGTTGCCAGACTACAGACCAAAATTCTATACAACCTCGTTATACATTTCGCGGATTATTCGCTCCCTCAAACCGATCCCTTGTTCTATGACTGGTCCTTCTTCTTATCGCCGAGCGGGGCGGCAACAAGGTGATTGATCTGCGCAGACCATGGGGAAAATGGATCGGCGGCTTGCTGGGCTTTGCGCTGGCGGGGCCGTGGGGCGCGGCTATGGGGATTTTGATCGGCCATTTGCATGATATGAGGCCTCAGCCGCGCCGCACCCCATGGCGCGAGGACCAAGAGCAGATCGGGCGCTCGGTCTTTATGACCGGAGTCGTGGTTCTGGGCGCAAAAATGGCCAAGGCCGATGGGCGCGTGACCAGGGCCGAGATCGACACATTCAAACGGGTTTTTCAGATTTCTGCGGCTCAGGAACCTGCCGTGGGGCGTCTGTTCGACCGCGCCCGTCAAGACGCGGAAGGGTATGAGCCTTATGCGATTCAGCTTGCCCAAGCCTTTCGGCATAATGCGGCGGTGCTTGAGGAAGTTCTGGGCGGCCTGTTCCTGATCGCCTCAGCCGATCAGGCGGGGCTTTCCTCTGCCGAGGTGATTTTTCTGAAACGCGTGGCTTTTTTGTTCGGCTTTGATGCGGAAGATTTCGCCCGAATCGCTGCGCGAGCCGGAGTTCGTTTCCAAGGCGCGCCTCCGCCCCGTAACGCTCAGGCGGAAGCGTTTGCGATTTTGGGCGTGCCAGAGTCAGCCTCGAACGATGCGATTAAAACGGCCTATCGCGCATTGATCCGCACGCATCATCCGGATAAGCTTATGGCGCAGGGGATGCCGGCCGAATTTGTCGCGACCGCGACCGAGAAAATGAAGCGGATCAACGGCGCCTATGACACGCTGAGCAAGCTGCGGGGGATCAAGTAAGACTTGCCAGCACGCAGCGGTCGATTCCCGCGAGGTCTTGATGGATTGTGGTACTGAAGCCGTGAGCGCGGAACAGATCCCCCACGGGTTCGGCTTGATGAATGCCGACTTCAAGGAGGGCAAGGCCGTCCGTGGTTAAAAAAGCCCCCATTTGGGGGATCAGAAACCGATAGGGGGCCAGCCCATCCGCGCCGCCATCCAACGCGCAAATCGGGTCATGATCCCGCACTTCGGGCATGAGGGCAGGGATGTCGGGACTGGCAATATAAGGTGGGTTGCACAGAATGAGGTCGAACTTTTCACTCAGGCCCTGCACCCAGTCGCCCTGTTGAAACGCCGCGCGATCCGCCAGCCCAAGGTCGCGCGCATTGCGTTCGGCTTGGACAACGGCGGCAGGATCCAGATCCACGCCCAGCCCTGTCGCGTTCGGACATTCCGACAAAAGCGCAAGCAGCAAACAGCCCGTTCCCGTGCCAAGATCCAGAATCCGAAGGGGCAGGGGGCACGGCCCCGTATGGCGCATATTAGCGCGGACTCGCGGCCACATCGGATTATCCTGCCAGCGCAGAGCGATGGGATTCAGCCCCCCCTCGTTTCGAAAAGAAAGCGCCACCAACGCCACTTCGATCAAGGTCTCGCTGTCGGGCCGAGGCTCCAGCGTGGCGTCGTTAAGCCCAAAGCGCAGGCCCCAGAATTCGCGAAAACCGAGGATCCGCGCGACAGGCTCGCGCCGGATGCGGCGGCCGATGATATCGCGCAGATGCGCCTGTTCCATGTCGTCTAGAATGCGGTCGGGCTGCGAGACAATCGCCACGCGATCCAGCCCCAACCCATGCCCCACCAAAAGCCGCGCATCCAACCGAGGATTCTGAGCCCCCGCCGCCCCCAACGCCCGATCCGCCCACGCAAGGAAATCATAGATCCGCATGGGGTTATTAGGGGGCGGGTGAAGGGGTGCCGGGCGGCGGAGGGACAATCGCCCCACCCCTAGCTCCCTTCGCGCATACTGTCTGCTTCGGATCGACCGCTCCCCCTGTCGCACGCACAGTACCATTCGGCTGAACTACTAACTGGTTGTAGCCTCCATGTCCATTTGGCCCTCCAAAATAAGGCGTACATGTAGGATCCGAGACAGTGGTTGTTTCAGGCATCCATTCCATCGCTGCGTCATGCTCCTTTCTTAACTGCGCAAGCGCTGCACGTGCCTGAAACGGCGTAGGTTGTCCTGTATTATCCCCGATTCCAAGTTTCTTAAGAACGTCCGGATGCTGAATTTTTCCCCAGTTTCTGGTGTCTTTGATTTTCGCATAGATCAGAACCGCTTGATCGACAATATCCTTATAGGTATCAGAAATCATTAATGCCTTAACATCTTCTCCCTCTGGTCCCGTTGCATCCAAAAGAATGCCACTCCCTACGCGCGTGACGTTTTGAAGGGAAGTCAGATTCAAGCTTGGTGTGTCTCCAATAGGGAATTGATATTTAGCAAAACGACGCACACCGTTTGTAGTAACATTCATAGAAACGTTGACAACATTTGGGTTGTCTGAAGCCGATACCCATAGTTCTGTGTTCTTTTTAGTAAAATCTGGGCCTTGCTCCTCATTTTTTGCTTCGCTTTTGACGTAAAGCGCATCTGCCCCATTGTCATAATTTCTCATGACGTTGAGTGTGATCTCTCCGTCTTTGCTGTTCGGATCGTGGTTAAAAGCATTTTTAAGGTTTTGTATGAGTCCGGCTATAACGCCTGTTGTGAGAACTGTTCCTTCTCCGTAAGGAGTCGAAACGGGCTGCGCCACAAGGGCTGGAGGCTTGATGCCGGAGCAGGCTACTAGAAGAAGGGCCAGAGGTATTGCAGCAAAGGCTCCCATGTTATCCTCCTATCCGAACGTCACAGGCTTTGCTTCGTGTTTTCCCCCGCGCCTGAAAAAGGGGAGAAATTTTATAAATTCAGTCCCTGTGCCTTTACAGGCAAACCTCCCTGATACCCCGTAGATCCCGGCAGAGTTGGCGTTGAGACAGGATGCACAGCGTTTATGTTTACGCCACACGCAGTTAGAACAAAGAGCGGTAGAGCGAGCCAGTACATTTGTTCCTCCCCTTACACATTCGAGTTAAAGCGAATAAACCATCAGATGATCCGGGCTCGTATTACCCAAATCGCGAGCTCCCCCAACCACATCGTTACTCTTCAATGTCCCGCGATTCGGCCGCGAGGGTTCGCCATTGACACCGCTGTACAAGCCTTTTGCCACTTTGTCCCCTCCCCATGCGCCCGCCAAGCAGCCGAGGCCTCCCCCGATGGCGCCGCCCACAACCGTTCCTGGGCCTGGGATTCCGCCTTCGATTGCCGTGCCAATAAGAGCACCAACTTTGGCACTCGGCCCCATAAGAGCCGCACAACCTCCAAGACTTCCGGCGGCGCCTGCGGCCCTTTGATAGTCTCCACTTGCTACGGCAGCACCATAGTTCAATGTCGAGCCAGCTATCGCAGCGGGTGCGGCGACTCTACTTAAAGTTGCTGAGGCTTCCATCAATCCTTCGGACGCCCCCCCTGCTTTGGAAAGAGCCCATACGCCGGCTCCAAAAAAGTCTGCCCCCACGGCCGTTACGTTAGCGAGATAAGATTCCGTGCCAAGAACGGCCTGAGTCGTATTGCCGCTGTGCAGATCTCTCTGAAGCTGGTCGTAGCCCCACGTCGCCAGATTATAGGCACCTAAAGCCCCAAAGCCCGTTCTGACTCCAGCCGTACCTGCTCCCACGGGTGTGAAGTGGGAAGAAGAGCGAGAGGACCCTTCCGCATGCGCACTGCCGCCGGAGTTTTTGACCGCCACAAGCCCTTTGCCCCTCGCGAGGCTGGAGGGGGGTTCACTTCTCGGCAGATACTCCCCTTCCAAGGCGGCCCCCTCATTGGCGGCCTGGACGGTGGAAACCGTCACCACCTGTCCGGCAGGCTTCACGGCTGCCGGAGGAGCCTTGGGCGGCTCGGCGGCACCCACGGCGGCAGGCTTGGCCTCCCCAGCCTTATTACGACGCGCCCCCGCCCTGACAAGCCCCGCCGCTCCCATAAAGCCTAACCCCGCCGGATCGCCGCCAGATCCACCAACTCCCCAAGACAGCCCCAAGGCGGCATTTAGCTCCACAGGATGAGTCCTAAGCGCGGCAAGGGGAGGCATTCGAGGAGGGAGAAAATCACTTGCGTCGGTCTGAGGAGGAGGAACATCCCTGGGCTCGTGTTTCTTATTCCTTGCGGCATCAAGTTCGATAGCTTTCTTCGCAGCTTTTTCTGGAAGATGGACTATGCCATCCATGAAATCAACAGCTGCATTTCCATAACCCATCATCTGATCCGCCCACATATTATAGACGGCAGATGAGGGTGCGGGGTGGTCAGCAAGAAGTTTTGCGTTTTCACCTACGCCGCTCTCGACAATACGGGTTCCTCTCTTTTGCATTTCAGCGATGAAATGGGCTTCCATGGCAAGCTCCACCTGTCTTTGCAAGAAGTCGCGCACAATACCATGCTCCGTTGCAAGATCTGCCACTGTTTCTGCAAGACGAATGCCTACCTGCCTATGGAGATCATGCACGTTCAGCCCAGCTTTTTGAGCTATGTCATCCATCTTTGCCAGCACGTCATCAGGAGGCGATGTACGCAGAGTAGTAAGAACTGCTCGGTCTTCTTCTGCTTTTTTTGGCAGGCTAGAATTCAAGACAGAGAAGTAGGCTTCACGCCACTGATCTCCACGGTTGTCTGCATAAAAATTTGCCTGTTCTTGTATAGCCTTTTCAATCTTTCCTTCTTTTTTAGGTTCTAGCCTTTTTATTTCCTTTTGAATCAGAGAGACCACACCTGAAGCTTCGAAATTAAGGGCATCAAAGGCCTCTTTATGGCCCAATGCATAAAATTTCTGCCGCGCGGCGTAGATATAAGCTTCAGTCGGGTTAAGTTTCTCGTAGGGGAAGGCCTCTATTTTGTGACCGTGCGCATGAAGTTCGGTTAAAGCAGCCTCGTAAAGCTTGGCCCCCCAAAGGGGGCTGCCTTCCACAAGGGGTGTTTTTTTATCAGTTCTAAGCAGCTGATTTCCTCCTTGATAGGTTGGGTTGAGTCCGGTTGCTCCAGGGTTTAATGCGGTTTCATCTGCAAGACCCTGCCAGTCTATGCCATACATAATTTCTGAAGTTAGCTGGGTCTGAAGCTGAAACATTTGTTCAGGGGACGCGTAGGCATAAAAGATACGATTAGAGAGAGCCTGAGCCGCGTGTCCCGCGTAATCGAGTGCGCCTTTGGCATTATCTATCAAGAATTGCCTTTTATCGAAGTCGGGATCGAAAGGATGAGTAACCGCGTAACCTGTGCCGACAAAATAGTTGATCACATGGCCTACCGCAGACTTTCGAGGTTCTTGGAAAAAATGAGATCCTTTTGGGACAGAATTAGAATCAAGATCCCAAATCGTCCCTGGTAAATGGACAAGGCCGTTTCCTAATCTTCCCAACAAAGAGGTCGGGGGCTCTAGTTTCTCATCTGTCCCAAAAGCCCATCTGAATCCATCTAAAGCCGCACCCGGAGCATGGGTGACGATATCGCCTGCCCTTGCCATGGGCCAAGTGAGAGGCTTAAAGGGTCCCCATACAAACGTATCTACGATTTCATTATCGCGTAGTGCGAGCAAGCCCTTGGCTCCTATAGTCTCTAAATCCTCAAGCGTATCATCGATGCCTTCTTGAGCCCACTCTGTACCTGCAGGCTGAAGAAGGGCGGTTTTGGCCTCATCCAGACTCGCCTTTCTAATATTATCCAAGAGAGCTTGGGCTTGCATCTCGTTGTACATTGGGGCCAGATTATCTTCCCGATACAAACCATTCGAGTGTGTGATATGGCTAGGAAATTTTGGTGGTTCGTTCCGGATTCCATAACTTTCTACCATTTTTGCATCAACTGTTCCTATGGCCGCAATGATTTTTTGCCCCATAGGAGCAGATGCGTCCTGCGCCTTGTTGACGAACAGGGTCTCCTCCGTCGAATCCATCCCAACATGTTGATCCTTCCATACAGGATTCCACATAAGCTCTACCAGCGCTAACGTAAGGAGACTTGCGCCTATGGGGAAAGGGCCAACCCTGCCGCGATTCAAGGCCATCGTCGGCACACTGACCGGAAAAGTGGCTGCTAAGATAGGCCATTTGACAAGAGCTTGGGATTCCCAGTAGGCCAAGCCGCTTCGCCCCAGATTTTTTCCAAACACGACTACGGGGTCTTTCAGCTCATTCTGCCCGGCCCCGACCCAGTCCCAGAAGAGTTTCTTGCCCATGACAAATTTGGTGCGACGTTTATAGACATCGTCCACTTCCGTATTGACCGATCCTATGACCGCTTTCAGCGCGTCCGGGAGGGCCCCTGAGTCCACATTATAAATCTTGATCCAAAGTTTGGCAGCCGAAAAGCTTGACGTAGCGTCAAGTATGAGCTTTTCTTCGTCTGTTACGACTATGTGTTTTCTTATGTCTTCGTCTGTTACGTCTTCTGCCCCTCTACCTTCCCCTGTAACTTGTGCCTCAGCTGCTTTCCGAGCCCTCTGCTTTATTTCTTCTCGTAACCCATTCCCACTCTTGATAAGAGCGCGCGCTTTGACAACGAGCACTCCCTCTTCTAGATCCTTAGGGGATGTTCCAAAGTCCCGCGCGATGGTAAAACCGTACTCCTTCAGTGCCGCCCAGGTTTCTTGGCCCCAGACTTGGGCATCTTTCCTCAATCCATATCTTCCCCTATTATCTAGTTTAAATTGATCGATCTGAGCCTTAGACGCGTCTTTCCTCTCTTTATACCAATCGTAAACACTGAGAGAAGCCAGCTCTCCTGCCTTAAGATTTGTTCTCATGATAGCAGGGACAGGCCTTCCGTCCTTATCCGAAGGAACTTGACCGCTGAGCTCTGCGATTTGCTCTAAAAGAGTATCCACTTGTGCCGATCTTGTTTGTGCTTCCTTAAGGGCCCACGCCGCTCTTTCTTTCTCTGTATTTGCGGCATCAACCTCCGCCTGCTTATTCAATATCTTCAGGTTCAGCGCCTGCCGGTCTCTCTCAGCTTGAGCCAACGTCGCCTTAGCGTCGGCCAGTTCTTCCGTGTGCTGAGCCTGAGTTTTTTTCAGCAGGTCAGTAGCGCCATCTAAAGTCGTGACACTTCCATCTGCCTTAGTTTTTTCATACTGTTTTTGTGCAAGTTCGTCCTGATTTTTCGTCAACTTTTTTTCGTTTTCCTTTAATTTTTTTTGCAGGTTGTCAAGGGCTTCCTGCGCCTGGGCGCAACGCGTCTGTGCGCCCCCCTCTTCGCCTTCTTTTGCTGTCTGAAGTTCTTCTCTAGCCTTCTTAAGCTTTTCCTCTATCCCTTCTTGAGCGATGGCGAGATGACCCCCCTCAGTCTCCAACCTCCTAATCTCAGCATCCAACTCCTGTGCTCTTTGCTTGGCCTTTTCGAGTTTTCTCTCTTCTTCTCCTAGCTGTTTTTCTGCTGTTTTTGAGTTTTCCTGTGCCTGGGCAAAGTGCCCCTGCACAAGCTCTAACCCTGTATTGTGTCGGGTTAGTTCATTGCTATAATTTTCTAGGCTTTCTTTTTGCCCTTCAACCTTGGTGCCAGCTGTTTCAAGGTTGCTCGAGGCGGTGGTGAGACCATAGTCAGCATTTCGCCGTTCCGCTTCAGCATCTCGACCGAGAAGGTCTTGATACTGCCCCCACACATGACGACCATAGGCACTTTTGATTTGTCCCTTCACCAGACTATGCGCAAGGCCCCAGACCCAGGCCGCTCCCTTAGGAAGGTACATAATACCTTTGAAAAGATTCACTTCGCCGAAAGCCATCTCTATCTCCCCTTACAGATAAGATCTCACACTCCTCAGTCTAACAGAAACAAACTTTACAAAAAACTAAAATAAACACTTTCACACCTCTTTTTAAACGCCGCCCCCACCCCCACGCGTGAATTTGGCGATATCGATCGCTTTCTGACCGCCCGTATCCTGCATCTTGCCCACCATGCCTTTGATCGCCGCGCCGCCATCGCCCATTTTCTCTTGATGGGCCGATTGACCGATCCAGCGCAAAGCATATTCAGGGAAGGCCCCGATGGGCTTGAAGCAGTTGTTGGCGCAGACATAGACGCAGGCCCCATAGATCAGGGTAAAAATCAAACGCCCGATCGTGGGTATGCCGCTGATCAGCTGGGTTTGTTGTCCGTTCAGATTGCCGTTGGTGCCATTGACGGCCAGCGCATAAGTCGCATTCAAAAGCACAAGGGAGATGGTGAAAAGAATAAGACCGAAAATCAGGCCAAAAACCATCAAGATAGGGCGCAGAAAGATATTAAAAATCATAAAATACGCGCTTTTGGCGGATTGTCCCGCGAGGCCTTCCCCCCCCGGATTCAGATGCGCCAAGGCGACGAGCGGAACGGCAATAACCGCCTCCATCAAAGATACAATCCATGTTAAAATATTAAAGAAATAGCGGAAAAAGGGAAGAAGAGGGACAATAAAGGCCGCTTGAAATCCCGCCATAAAGAAGGCCCATGCCGCCAAGGTCGCAAGGCTGATCTTCCATGCGGATTCTTTTTGTTGAAAGGAGACTTTCATCAGATCTCTATAATAACCGTTCTTCGATCTAGGGTCATTTGGAGTCATGAACCGTCCAACATCTACAAGAATTTCTTGCAAGGCTAATTGCTTAGAATCTCTCCAAACGACTTCGAGTAGAGCGTGTGTGACCATGAGCGACCGATAGCCCCAGTCTGCAATTTCAGCAAACGGACGGTTGGTATGAAGCTGCGCACCGAGGCTAAAAATATGGTCTCCACATCCCCCGCCGCCGGTTTGATCCCACAGACCATTAGCAACAGCGAGTCCATCTATTTTTTTCCACATTTCTTTAATATCACTTTCGCCAAGAGTAGGCATATCTAGAAGCCCCTTCTCCATATCTTCACCAAACCCCGCGCCACCAACCATATTCATAAGATCTTTCACCTCGTTTTTCGTATCAATCATCAGACTAAACTTCCCATCTTTCTTGTTTTTATCAAGCAACTCCCCTATAGTCGTATTACGCTCCCCCACGGCTTGAACGGCTAAACTGCCCGCGCTTCCGCTTGTGCAATCACTGCCAAGAGACATGGGGCTAGGCGCGGAGGGGGCCGCCTCAACCACGGGCATCGTAAAAAGCCATTTCATAAAAGAACCAAAGGCAGGCTTGCCGGAAATATCATCTTTTATATGTACGTCTGTCGATGGCAGCACGTCTTTACCTGCCGACGTGATGCGGCCCTGAATATTGGCAATCGTATTGAGCCACGCGCCCGCCGTCACCCAGCCATAACCGGAAAAATTATTGACTTGAAGGGCCAAAGAATCCGTATCCGTCGTGCTGGACATCACACTATCCACAGCCGATTCCATATCGGTTTGGAAACTCACAATTTCATCGACGACCATCTTAGAACTTGGCGGGTCTGAGCCATCATTCAAAGGACTGCCCGGAACGAAATAGGCTATATTTTGGCCTAAAGCGGCGAAGTGAGGCAAGTGGTTCATGACCACATTGCCATAACCCTCGGCAATCTTGTCCCTAATTTGATTAGCTATATCGCCGCCTGAAGGAGGATCTTGCAGAATAAAACCTCCACAGACAGAAGCCTGCATTTGGACGGTTGTATTGCCATTTCCAGCCCCATAAGAGAATCCCTGTTGTCCGCTTCCCGCAAGCCCATCCGCTTGTGGTAAATCTTGCACGGCGGTCATATTCGACGGATCAAAAGACCCGCCAATATAGGTGTCAATCGTAGGTGTCAGTCCCTGCGCACTTTGTTTCAGACTCCACTTATCAAAATTATACAGGTAACGGCAGGCTTCCATCACAGCCATTTCCCTAACAAAATTACCTATATATTGTTCATTCGGCGGCACATATGTATACTGCTTTGCCAAGGCCTGTAGAAACTGACTCCATGCCTGACTCGCCAGGCCCGAACCCCACTCGGCCATTTTAATCACGATATATTGGCCGGAATTGAGGCCGACTCCGGCTTGGCCGTTGCACTGGCCTGTTCCCGCGCTGCCAACGGGAACCAGAAGCCCGATGGCGAAGACCAACCGGATGGGGGCCCAGACTTGGTTGGCGCTTTTGCCCATGACGACTCCGTCATGGGCCGTATGCGCGACCATCGCGACGAGGTGATAGAAAAGGATAAAGGCGGCGACGACCAGCATCGCCTCGCTGTAAAAACCAAGGGTCGCCACCAGGGCGCAGGGCAGGGAGGTATCGGTGCCGAGGCTTTGCGTGCCTGTTTGCAGAAAATTGCTGGACAGCGGCACGCCCTTAAAAAGGTAATCAATAAAATTCTGGGCGATATCCTGCTGCACGTTCACCGGCTGGAAAAAGCTCATGGGGCCGCTGGCCGCGTGGGCGTGGCCGATGAAACCCGCCAGAAGCGCCGTGAACAAAGACAGAACGGCAATCACCAGCCCCGCAAGAACGGCGAAGAACAGCGCGACTTTGGGTGCGCCCGTTTTCGTAAAAGACAGCCCGTGCCATGCGGTGGACAGGACTCCGTGCAGTGTCAGCTTGGGGTTCGGATCCTCGCCCGTTAGCGCGGAGTGGTTCTTGGGAAAAAGCCCGTTGATCGCAAAGACCATCGCGATCAGCTTGACAAAGGCCGAGGTGGTCTCGCCCAGCGGCCGCAGGCTCGCGCCGATATCGGGGTTGAACAGCATGCCAAGCATGGAACGGCCTTTCGGCGTTTCGGTCGTCTTGGCTTTGCGGAAGAACATCGGCGGAACCTCTTTATCGTTTGTCCTGATCTTAACCGTGATTTTGACAAGATTTCGTTAATTTTTACGCTTTTCTTGCCGATCTCGGGAAGGGGTCAGGTTTTTTGATTATACATGAAACGCAGGAAATTGGCGACAGGTTAATTTTCCGTAAAGGGGCCTTTTTTTTCTAAGCCGTAGCCTGTAGGAAGGGGGATGTCTTCGCTTCAGCCTTCTTTTCTGCCTGAGTCTGTTGCTGCGCCCGAGGCCACGCCTCTGATGGCGCAGTATCTAAGCGTCAAGGCGCGGCATGTGGATTGCCTCGTTTTCTTTCGTTTGGGTGATTTTTATGAGCTTTTCTTTGAGGATGCCTTGGTGGCCTCGAAGGCTTTGGACATTGCGCTGACGCGGCGGGGGCAGCATGCGGGGCAAGATGTGCCCATGTGTGGCATTCCCGCGCATGCGTATGAGACTTACCTCGCGCGGTTGATACGGGCGGGGCATCGCGTCGCCGTTTGCGAGCAGACCGAAACCCCCGAAGAGGCTAAAAAACGCGGTGGAAAGAGTCTTGTGACCCGCGATGTCGTGCGAATCGTCACGCCCGGCACGTTGACAGAAGACAGTTTGCTGGATGCCCGCGCGGCCAACCCTTTAGCCTGTTTGGTTGGGCTTTCGGAAGGGTATGCCGTCGCGTGGTGCGATGTGGCCTCGGGCCGTATTCAAGCGCAGGGCGTGGAGTCGGCGGATCTGCAAGCTCTTTTGGCGCGTATTGAAGGGAGCGAGATTCTGATTCCTCAAAAGCTTATCGAAAGGCCAGAGCTTTTTGAAACGCTCGCGCCGTGGAAGGCCAAGCTGGTGGTTCAGCCGAATGGGCGGTTCGACAGTGAAAATGCCAAGCGGCGCGTGCAGGCGGTTTATGGGGTGCAAGAGCTGGACTCGTTCGGGGATTTCTCGCGGGTCGAGGTTACGGCACTTGGCGCGTTGCTGGATTATGTCGCGCTCACTCAGAAAACGGATCTGAAGCATTTTATGCGGCCTCAGAAAACGCAAAAGAACTGTATGGCGATTGATGCCTCGACGCGGCGGAATTTGGAATTAACACGGACTTTGTCGGGCGAGCGGCGTGGAAGCTTGCTGGATGCGATAGACCGGACGGAAACGGGCGCCGGCGCGCGGTTGCTGGCGGCTCGGTTGGCAGCGCCTTTGACGGATGCGGCCGAGATCAATATGCGGCTGGATGGGGTCCAGTTTTTTGTGCAGGCGACTGGCGTGCGCGAATCTGTACGCGCCGCTTTGCATCAAACGCCCGATTTGGAACGGGCGTTGGCGCGGTTGTCGCTGGGGCGGGGCGGACCTCGGGATTTAGCTGCCGTGCGGGATGCGTTGAAACAGGCCGAAATGATCCGCAGCGCTTTGCTGGCCGCGCCCAACGCGCCAGAGTCTGTGCGCGGGGATCTCCGGCTTTTGGGCGAGCAGAATGCTCTGATTGACAAATTGGAACGGGCTTTGGCCGCCACATTGCCCATGCTAGCACGGGACGGGAATTTCATCGCGCGGGGCTATGCCGCGCCGCTGGATGAGCTGATGTCTCTGCGCGATGACGGCAAAAGGCTGATCGCGGGGCTGCAACAGAAATATGCGTCTCTTTCGGGCGTTCCGACGTTGAAGATCAAACATAATCAGGTGATCGGTTATCATATCGATGTCACGCCTGTGCAAGCCGACAGACTTTTGGCCGACAAAACGACTTTTATCCATCGGCAAACGCTTGCCAGCTCCGCGCGGTTTACGACTGTGGAATTGAGCGAGATGGAGCGCAAAATTACCGAAAGTGCTGATCGCGCTTTCGCGATGGAGCTCGAGATTTTCGCCGCGCTTGTGCAAGATGTCACGCTCCGGACCGAGGATCTGCGCCGGACTTCCCATGCGCTGGCCTCTCTCGATGTCGCCTCCGCCTTGGCTGCTATGGCGGTTGAGCAAGATTACGTCCGTCCGACTGTGGATGAGACTCTTGCTTTTGATATTGAAGGTGGACGTCATCCGGTGGTCGAGCAAGCTTTAAAGCGCGGCGGTGGTGTCGGGGGGGCAAGCTCGTTTATCGCCAATGACTGCTGTCTTGCGCCAGAACAGAGGCTTTGGCTGCTGACGGGGCCAAATATGGCTGGAAAATCGACTTTTTTGCGACAAAACGCGCTGATTGCGCTGTTGGCGCAAACGGGATCTTTTGTGCCCGCGCGCGCTGCCCATATCGGCGTCGTGGATCGGCTCTCCAGCCGCGTTGGCGCGGCGGATGATTTGGCGGCCGGCCGTTCCACCTTCATGGTCGAAATGGTGGAAACGGCTGCTATTTTGTCGCAAAGCACCGAGCGGTCTTTGGTCATTCTGGATGAAATCGGGCGCGGTACGGCGACTTATGACGGGTTGTCGATTGCGTGGGCTGTGCTAGAGCATCTGCACGAGGTTAATCGCTGCCGCGCTTTGTTTGCGACGCATTATCATGAATTGACAGCGCTGACGGGAGAGCTTTCGGCTCTTTACGCGGTCACCATGCGGATCAAGGAATGGAATAAGGCGATTATCTTTCTGCACGAGGTGATCGCGGGGACGGCGGATCGGTCTTACGGAATCCATGTTGCGCAAATGGCGGGGCTTCCGGCCCCAACCCTCACGCGCGCGCAGCAGGTTTTGACCGAGCTGGAGCAAAAAGGAGAGAGTCGGAAAAATCTTGCGGCCGCCTTACCGTCCTATGGTGCATCGGTGCCTCAGCCCCAAGAACCAGATTCGGAACTCCGCACTTTCCTTTCCACTCTTGACCCCGATTCTCTTGCCCCGCGGGAGGCTTTGGAGATGCTGTACAAGCTTAAAAATCTCAAGGATTTCTGAATTTTTTGGATCAAGGGTGAGAAAAAATGCAACTTTATGACGTGCATTTTTTATTATTATCTTGATAGGAAAAAAATTTACATATGCATCAATATGATAACTTTATTTATTTGCAATCAAAGATTGTTTTTCAAAGGTTATTTTCTGGTTGTTAATAGAAAATTAGCAGTTGTTTGGTAGGATTTTTGGAATCTTACAAAGGAGGAGTCCTATGGCGTCTCGTCAGCTAGTTTCCCGAGCGCGTTCCTTTTTTTTGCTTGCGGGACTTTGTGTCATAGGGCTTCCTGCGTCTGCCCACGCTCAAAACGTAACATCAATAAGGATGGTCGGGCCAACAGTCACGCTTAACGCGAGTCCGGCAACCGTTGCGAGCGGCGCGAATTCTGTACTTTCATGGTCATCCAGTCATGCGACGAGCTGTACTGCTTCGGGCGGGTGGACGGGTGCCGTTGCCGTATCTGGAAGTTATAAGACTCCGGCTTTAAGTGCGTCGCAGACTTATACGCTGGCCTGCACGGGACCGGGCGGGACAGCGACTCGGTCGGTGGCGGTGAATGTAGCGGCCCCATTGATCGTGACATCTCCCCTGAAAGTTGGGGCTCCAGTGAGAGTGGCGCCTCCACCAACGATGACTCTCAGTGCGAGTCCGACAACGGTTGCAAGCGGTGCCAGTTCGGCGCTTTCGTGGTCATCCAGTAATGCAACGAGTTGCACCGCTTCGGGTGGGTGGACGGGCGCGGTGGGGGTATCTGGAAGTTACAAGACTCCGGCTTTAAGTGCGTCGCAGACTTATACTCTGGCTTGTACTGGTCCGGGTGGAACGGTGACACAGTCGGCGGCGGTGGCGGTGACTGCGGGAGCACCAACGGTAACTCTGAGCGCGAGTCCGGCGACCGTTGCAAGTGGTAGAAGCGCGGTGATTTCATGGTCATCCAGTAATGCAACGAGCTGTACGGCTTCGGGTGGGTGGACGGGTGCCGTTGCCGTATCTGGAAGTTACACGACTCCGGCTTTGAGTGCGTCCCAGACCTATACGCTGGCTTGCACGGGCCCGGGCGGGACAGCGACACAGTCGGCGGCTGTGACGGTTGCTCTTGCACCAACGGTAACTCTGAGCGCGAGTCCGGCGACCGTTGCAAGTGGTGGAAGCGCGGTGATTTCGTGGTCCTCTAGTAATGCAACGAGCTGTACGGCTTCGGGCGGGTGGACGGGAGCGGTGGGGGTATCTGGAAGT
>CAIJXG010000039.1 GCA_903824505.1 uncultured Pseudomonadota bacterium
CTACGAAAAAGGCATGAAAATCTCGAACCAAGAACTCCGTGCCGTCAACATCAAAAAGCATGACTTCCACGGCGAATGGAACTACACCATCTCTCCGTCCCTCGCCGCTTAAACAGACGCGGTTATTTCCTCGTGCGCTCTATGCAGACTCCCCCCCGTTGTGGGGTACTGCACGCCGGTTGTTTCCGGAAGGCTTAGCGGCAGCCCATGCACCGAGCGCACCGCAAGCCAAGCGAAGGCCTCTGCTTCCAGCATATCCCCATTCCAGTTGAGCTTTTCTACAGGCTCCGTGGGAAGGGCGGTGACCTCTGCGATCCAGTGCATAAGGGTGTCATTGCGCCGCCCGCCTCCTGTCACGAATAAACGCTCAGGCAAGCGCGGCACGTGGCGCAAGGCTTGAGCGATCCCCTGTGCAGTCATAAGGGTCAGAGTCGCGGCTCCATCGGCAGCGGTCAGATGGTGGGGCACGGCCAAAGCGAAAACATCTCGATCAAGAGATTTCGGCGGTTTCTGAGAAAAAAAAGCATGGGCAAGAAAGGTTTTGATCCATGGGTGATCCGGCGTTCCTTGGGCGGCCAACGCGCCGCTCCCATCGAATCCCTGTCCGGTATGGCGCAGCATCCAATCATCAATCAGCGCATTGCCGGGCCCGACATCGAAGGCGCTCAGCTCTCCTGTCGCACCGATCCATGTGACATTGGCCACGCCTCCTATATTTAAGATCAGCGCAGGTTTGGGCAAAGTAGCCGCTAAAGCGCGGTGATAAAGAGGCACAAGAGGGGCTCCTTGCCCCCCCGCCTTGATATCAAGACGGCGAAAATCATTTACAACCGGGATGCCGGTCAAACGAGCCAGAAGGGCGCCATCGCCGATCTGAATCGTCAGCCCCTCTGTCGGCGCGTGATAGAGGGTTTGCCCATGAAAGCCGATCAAATCAGGAAGGCCGCCCGTCTTTCGGATGATCGCCTCCACAAGGGAAGCATGGCGGCGGGTCAGCTCTTCTTCAATGGGTTTGACAAGAGGATCAGCCGAACCTTTTTTGTGTCCCAAAAGAGGACGTAAACTGTTCCGAAAGGAGAGGTCGTAAGGTAGGTCCATCCCTCCCAGAGGCCGGACATGATCCTGCCCGTCCGTTTCAATCAACGCCGCATCAATCCCGTCCAAAGAGGTGCCGCTCATAAGGCCAAGGGCGCGATAAAAGGGAAGGGACATGCAAACAGCAGGACAAAGAGAAGAAACGGAAGGCGAATCTTATAGATTATTGGGGGCCATCGGAAGGGTTAAAGGCGGGCTTTCTGGGCTATTGAGTGCATGCGGTTAACCCTATGAAAGAACTCGTCATGTGTGGACGATCGAGTAGAGTCAAGGTAACGTGTTGATGAACTGAGAGACTTAGAAAAACGCTTAATCAATGCGGTTGTGGCCTATACTAAGGGGTTATACTGCGAGACGTTACAGGTTGACCTTTTTGCTCGACAACTGCTCTGCGCCATGATTGCCGCTGGCCGGACTTGGTCTTTATTTTGCTTCATCTTTTCCTGTCCGGCGCACGACAATCCTGTCGCAACCGCTCGGGGCACAAAAGGCTAACTTATGGCGGGGTGCGGTATGCTTCCCCCCATCGTGAAAGGATTTTTTCTTATGCCGACCCCGCAAGAATCTCTAGCAGAAGTCCTCGCTCCTTATGAGGAAAACCCTGAGAAATACAGCGAGAAGTGGCGCAAGGCTTCAACAGATATTGCATGGGCCCCTTTGCTTGACCTGTTCCTGCCCCCTGTGTGTCATCTTGCCGATATCGCAGCCGGAGATGGACGGGATGCTCAGTATTTCGAGCAAAAGGGCTATCATGTGACAGCCGTAGAACCCTCTAAAGCTCTGCGCACATTAGCTCAAAAATTACTGGGGATAGACTCGCGCGTAACATGGGTGGATGATTTTCTGCCCCTGTTGACGACAATAGAAAGAGATGCCTTTGAAATGGTTACAGTATGTGCCGGTTTTGTGCATATCAGACCTGAAGATCAGAAATCCTCCTTCCTCTCTCTTTGTGAAATTGTGCGAAAGGGAGGACGAATCGCTCTTTCGCTTCGTGACGGAGAAAACGACGTTCAACGCAAAATGTACTCAACAGACTCCAATAATTTCATGCTGTGGGCAGAAGAGATTGGAATCAAGATTCTAAGAGCATATAATCAGTACCCTGATGCGCGGGGCAACGCAGGCGTATCGTGGAATTATTTGATGTTCGAGCGCCCCTGAGTTTGCTTCCCCGTTTTACACGCTCGTCAACTCGGTACAGGAGGTCTCCATGTTCGCTTTCATCCTTCGGCTTCTGACCCTTCCTTGGTCTGTGCGGTTGCTTTTTGCGGCCAGCGCAGGATCTCTGCTTTTTGCCTTTGTGATGCAATATGGGTTTGGCTTTCAGCCCTGCATCCTGTGTTTGATGGAGCGCGTCCCCTATGGAGTCGCGGCGCTTTTGTCGCTGACCGCATGGATCTCTGGATCTCGGCGTGTCGCTTCCGTCTGTCTGGCTCTTTGTGCTGTTGCCTATCTTAGCGGCACGGGACTTGCGATCTTCCACACAGGCGTTGAGCAGCATTGGTGGGTGATGACCTCCGGCTGCGCAATCCATCCGTTGGCCAATGGAACGCTTGACGCCATGCGCGAGGCTTTACTCCAAACCGTCATGCCCCCTTGCGACGTCGTGACGTGGAAGATCTTTGGCTTGTCGATGGCCAATCTGAACGTTCCGTTTTCGGCCGGACTAGCTGTTTTCGCTGCCCTGAGTGCGAAACGGGCCCCCATCATAAAGATTGACAAAAAAACCTAAAACACCCACAACACCGCGATCTTCATTCCTGTAAAGCAAAAAAGGTTCTTCCCATGCAAGTTGATGCCAACACCCTGCGCAAAGGCCATGTCGTGGATTATAACGGCAAGTTGTGGAGTGTTCTGAAAAGCGAAATCATGATCCCGGGCAAGGGCGCGGCGGTCGTTCAGGTCGAAATGCGCGATGTCCGTGCGGGCATCAAGACGAATGTGCGCTTCCGCACTCAAGAAACGGTCGAGCGCGTGCAGCTTCAAGAACATGAAATGCAATTCCTGTTTTCAAGCGGGGATGAGTACACTTTTATGGATCAAGAAAATTTTGAACAACTGACGATCCCCAAGGATGTGATCGGCGATCCGGTCGTGTTCTTGACGGAATCCATGATTTGCACAGTCATGACCTATGAAGGCGCGGCTCTGTCGGTCGAATTGCCCGCAACGGTGACTTTGGAACTGATTGAAGCGGATCCCGTTGTGAAGGGGCAGACGGCGTCTTCGTCTTACAAGCCCGCTAAACTTTCGAACGGCGTGCGCGTTCTGGTTCCGCCTTTCGTCGAAGCGGGGACGCGAGTCGTGGTGAATACCGCCGATGGGTCTTACATTGAACGGGCGCGTGCCTAACCCTCCCCTTCTGTTCTCATCCGCCTTAGAGTCTTTTCTTGACATGATGCGGGCGGAACGCAACGCGGCGGCCTTGACCTGCGCCGCCTATGCAGGGGATTTAACGAAGGCCGCCGCCTTTCTGTCACAGCAGAAGCGGGATCTTGTGAACGCGAGCGAGGAAGATCTCCGGAGCTATTTGCAAAGCCTTGCCCCCTTATCCGCACGAACGCAAGCGCGGCGCCTATCCGCGCTGCGGCAATTTTTTCATTTTCTGTGTTCCGAACATCGCCGCGCCGAGAATCCGACGCGTCATCTGGATACGCCCAAATGCGGGCGCGGCTTGCCCAAATATCTGAGCGAGGCGGAAGTGCTGCGGCTTTTGGACACCCTCGCGCACTATCCCGAAAAGGAGAAAGCGCGGCTGCAGGCGTTGGTGGAGCTTCTTTACGCGGCAGGGCTGCGCGTCACCGAGCTGGTGAGTCTGCCCGTGAGGGCCGTCCAGTTTGATCGCTGTGTCGTACGCGTGACGGGCAAGGGCGGCAAAGAACGGATTGTGCCGGTAGGAGAGCCCGCTTTAAAAGCGGTGCAAACTTGGCTGCTGTTGCGCCGCGCGGATTCGCCCTATCTCTTCCCCTCGCCTATGAAGCGGGCTGCGCACCTCACACGGCAGAGATTTTTTCAGATTCTGAAAGAACTTGCTCTTGCCGCCGACCTAGATCCTGCACGGCTTAGCCCCCATGTCCTGCGGCATGCCTTTGCGACCCATCTGATCGAACATGGGGCGGATTTGCGCAGCGTCCAATCCATGCTGGGCCACGCCGACATTGCTACCACCCAAATTTATACCCATGTCGCGCGAGACCGGCTGACAAAAACCGTGATGACGCATCACCCTCTGGCGAAGAAAACGAAATTGAGTCCTTAGTCTTACTTTGGCACTGGAACTCGATTGTTTGAGCGACTTTGAGAAGGTGGGCGGATGATCCGCGTGTTATGACGTCCAAATCCCTTCATGCGCTTTTGTCAGAAACCAAGACGCGCAAGAAAGGCTGGATCAAGTGACTTATACCAAGGGCCCTAAATTTTAACCTCTGCGAGTCTTTGAAGAAAATTTAGGATCTTTTTGAGTGTTTTTTCTCATTCATGATGCACTGCACTGTGACACTCTTGTTTTTCTTATCCTCACTCTTGTAGGTTGAGCGCGACTCGTTGTCTCTCTTGCACAAAGGCCTGCCCCATGTCTGATTCCGTCGTTATTGTCTCTGCCACACGCACCGCCATTGGCGCTTTCAATGGTTCTTTGTCCAGTCAGACGGCTTCGGCCCTTGCGGCGGTCTGTCTGAGCGAGTCGTTGAAACGCGCTGGAGTCGCGCCCGAGGAAGTTTCGGAGGTCGTTCTGGGTCATGTGTTAGCGGCGGCGCAAGGCCAAGGCCCCGCGAGGCAAGCCGCAGTGCATGCTGGAATTCCCTTTGAACGCACGGCCTATGCGATCAACCAGATTTGCGGCTCTGGCTTGCGGGCTGTCGCGAATGGGTATCTGTCGATTCTGTCGGGCGAAGCCGCCATCGTCGCAGCGGGCGGTATGGAGAGCATGAGCCTCTCGCCCCACGCGATCCATATGCGTAGTGGCGTGAAATTCGGGCATGCGGAACTGACCGATACCATGATCAAAGACGGGCTGTGGGATGCTTTTGGCGACACGCATATGGGCATTACGGCCGAGAATGTCGCAACGAAATTTGGGATCACGCGCGAAAGGCAAGATCAATTGGCGCTGGACTCTCAAAACAAGGCGGAAGCCGCGATCAAAGCCGGACGTTTTAAGGACGAAATCACGCCCGTTGTGATTAAAAGCCGCAAGGGCGATGTCACGGTGGATCAAGACGAAGGCCCCCGCGCGGGAACGACTCTGGAGGCTTTGGCCAAGCTAAAACCCGCTTTTGCGAAAGAGGGGACTGTCACGGCAGGTAATGCCTCGACATTGAATGACGGCGCGGCCGTTGTCCTTTTGATGCGCGAAGAGGAAGCCATTCGGCGGGGGCTGAAAGTTTTGGCGCGGATCGCGTCTTGGGCGACCTGCGGCGTGGACCCCGCTTTGATGGGCACGGGGCCGATTCCGGCCAGCCGAAAGGCTCTGGAAAAAGCAGGCTGGCGGATAGGAGATCTCGATCTGATCGAAGCGAATGAGGCTTTTGCCGCGCAAGCCGCCGCGGTCAATCAGGAAATGGGGTGGGATACCGCCAAGGTCAATGTCAACGGCGGCGCGGTTGCGCTGGGACATCCGATCGGTGCCTCAGGGGCGCGGATTCTGGTGACTTTGCTGCATGAGATGCAAAAACGTGACGCCAAAAAAGGCCTCGCCACCTTGTGCATCGGTGGCGGTATGGGGATCGCGATGACGGTGGAGCGTTAAACCATGCCCGTCGTTCATATTTATATATTGAAGGGGCACAGTCTTGCGAAGAAGCGCCGCATGGTCGCTTCTGTCACAAAAGCTCTGGCGGAAACGCTGAACATCCCCGATGTGTGGATCAATATCGTCATTTCAGAAATGGATCCGTCTCAAAGTGCGGTGGGTGGCGTTCTGATTAAGGATCTTGAAAAGAAGAAACAACCATCTCGAAAGAAAGGAATTTCACAATGACTCAAAAAGTAGCCATCATCACCAGCGGGACGCGCGGCATTGGGGCGGCGATTGCGCAGGCTTTTCAAGAAGCTAAGGATGGGCTTGCGGTCTCCCTTTTTTTCATCCTCTTTTCATGTTTGTTTTTCACTTCTGCTCTTGCGGCTGACTCAAGAAGCCTGCAACAGGATTCTTTATCTCCGCAAACGTATAAAAGGGTTGTCGAGGAAACAGACTTTAGACAACGCACACTTACACCGGATGACTTTCTTATAGAGATGAAGAAAGGTGCCATCATTCTGGATTTAAGAGCAGAATCTGCTTTTAATAGAGAACATGTGCAAGGCGCGTTTTATCTTGGATCGGATGTTCGTGAAGACAAGGTGGGCGCTCTTGTGCCAAACAAACAGAAAAAGATTCTGATTTATTGTACAAATTCTCTTACCCCGAAAGAGGCCATGGTAATGAGCCGAATGATCTCGTTGACTGTCGTTGACTTGCCTCAATTTGAGGCGCTTGGATACAAAAATGTCTACCGCCTTGAAGATTATCCATCACAGAAGGGGCTTGACAAAATTCCCATGGTGAAGGGCAAACTTTTCCAACATGAAAACAAAAAAGGAGATTCACAATGACTCAAAAAGTAGCCATCGTCACCGGCGGGACGCGCGGCATCGGGGCGGCGATTGCGCAGGCTTTTCAAGAAGCCGATTACACGGTCGCGGCCACTTATTATGGGAACGACAATGCGGCTAAGAAATTCTCGGAAGAGACGGGAATCCCCACCTATAAATTTGATGTCAGCGACTATGGGGCTTGCGAAAAAAGCCTTGCGCAGATTCAGGCCCAGATCGGTGCGGTGGATGTTCTGGTGAATAATGCGGGTATCACGCGCGATGGTTTTCTGCACAAAACAACTCCCTCGCAATGGAGCGAGGTGATCCGCACCAATCTTGACTCGGTCTTTAATATGAGCCGTTTGGTCATCGATGGGATGCGCGCGCGGTGTTTCGGGCGTATTATTAGCATCAGCTCGATCAACGGGCTGGCGGGACAAATGGGCCAAACCAATTATGCGGCGGCTAAGGCGGCCATTATCGGCTTTTCCAAGGCCTTGGCGCAGGAAACGGCCGCCAAAGGCATCACCGTCAATGTCATTGCCCCGGGCTATATCGATACCGAAATGGTGCGCGCGGTTTCGCCTGAGATTCTGACCAAGATCACAGATAAAATTCCCGTCAAACGTCTGGGCAAGGCTGAAGAGATCGCCGCGATGGCTGTGTTTTTGGCCTCTAACCAAGCCGCTTTTACCACAGGCGCGACTTTTTCGGTGAATGGTGGGCAGTATATGTCTTGATCGAGATGTGTGCTATCTCGTCTCCCCATGCCCCCAACTCTTCTTCTTTCTGTGCAAAATGGCGTCGTGCGTTATGGCGACAGGCTGTTGTTTGCGGATCTCAACTTCTCGCTTCGTGCCGGCGAAAAGGTCTGTCTTGTCGGTAAAAACGGTGCGGGCAAAACCACGCTGATGAATATCATCACGGGCGCGCGAGAATTGGATGAGGGGATTCGCTGGCAGCTTCAAGGCACAACGATCGGCTATTTGCAGCAGGAAGTCATGCCGCACAAAGGCCAAAGCGTGCGGGATTTCATTTTCGCCGCGTTGAATAATCAAGACGGCAGCCATGATTATAAGATCGAGCGGATTGTAGAACCTCTGGATTTGAATCCTGATGATGCCATGACGAATTTGTCCGGCGGGCAGTTGCGTCGGGCGGCTTTGGCGCGGGCCTTGGTCGAGGATCCGGACATTCTGCTTCTGGATGAGCCGACGAACCATCTGGATCTCGATATCATCGAATGGCTTGAAACCTATTTGAAAGGCTATCGCGGCGCGGTTTTGTGCATCAGCCATGATAAGGCTTTTCTGGAGCATGTCTCGGAAGAAGTCTTTTGGCTAGACAGAGGCCGATTAAGAGTTTGTCCCCGCGGCTTCAGCTTTTTCGACGAATGGGCTGTCATGTTGCTGGAGCAGGAAGAGCGCGAGCTGCAAAACCGCCAAAAGGTGTTGGATCAAGAGGTAGAATGGGCGAGTCGCGGCGTGAAGGCGCGGCGCAAACGCAATGTGCGGCGCGTCGCCTTGATGAAGCAAGAGCGCGATAGGCTCCGCAGCGACAAAAACGCGCTGGCGCGGATGCTGGCGAAGATCGAGCTAGGGCCGCTGGAAATGGCCGAGGCCAGCTCGCGCATCGCGGCTGAATTTTACAATGTGCACAAAACCTATTCCGATGGAGCGCGGGAGAAAACTATTCTGTCCGGCTTTCATCTGCGAATCCTGCGCGGCGACCGGATTGGCATTGTCGGGCGCAATGGGTCCGGCAAAAGCAGTTTTTTGCGTTTGTTGGTGAAGGAAGAGCTGCCCGATTCCGGCAAGGTCAAGCTCGCCAAGGATCTGGAATTTTCTTATTTCGATCAAACCCGCAAGGATCTGAAACCCGATCATTCGTTGCAGCGCGTTTTGTGCCCGAATGGCAGCGATTATATCGATGTGATGGGCAAGACACGGCATGTCTGCGGGTATCTGAAGGATTTTCTGTTTGATCCGCGTATGGCCTCGCATGCGGTCAGCACTCTATCCGGTGGGCAGAAAAACCGCTTGTTGCTGGCCAAAATCATGGCCAATCCTCAAAATCTCTTGATCTTGGACGAGCCAACGAATGATCTGGATATGGACACGCTGGATCGGTTGGAGGAAATGCTGGCGGAATATAAAGGCACCCTGATTGTCGTCAGCCATGACCGCGATTTTCTGGATCAAACGGTCAGTAAAATTCTGGCCTTTGAGGGCGACGGCAAAGTCGATGTCGTCATCGGCGGCTATCAAGATTACGTGAATTGGAAAAAGAGCAAGGAAAAGCCGGATAAGGTTTTATCCGCGCCTGTGAAAGTCAAGAAACAAGAGGTTACCGCGAAGCCTGCCGTACCCATGAGTTATATCCAAACTTATGAATTGGCGCAGTTACCCGCGAAAATTGACGCGCTGGAAAAAGAAATCGCCCAGATCGAGCCTCGCCTTGCGGATCCCGATCTTTATACGCAGGATCCTGCGCTTTTTGATAAACTGACCCGCGCTCTGGCGCACGCCAAAGCGACGCTGCATACGGCGGAGGAACGGTGGTTGGAGCTGGAGCATCTGCGGAGCGAAAGTGAAAATCGCGATGCCTGACTTCACCCATGAAATCCGCTGGGGACGCGAGACGGGGAAATTCATTTGCGGCGTGGATGAGGTGGGGCGAGGTCCCTTGGCGGGGACTGTGGTCGCAGCGGTGGCTTTGTTGCCGAGGAGCTGTCCAGATTCTTTACTCGCCTGTTTGCGCGACAGCAAAAAATTGTCAGAAAAAGCGCGGACGCGGATTGCGTCTGACCTCAAGCCCCATTGCCTCTATGCGCTGGGCGACGCAAGCGTCGCGGAAATCGACACGCTCAATATCTTGCAGGCGAGCCTTCTGGCGATGCGGCGGGCGGTCGAAAAATTGATCAACCAAGGAGTCGCGCTCGATGGGGCACTGGTGGATGGGAACCGTCTGCCCGATCTTCCCTGCGCGGCTGAGGCGATTGTGAAAGGGGATGATGCGTCTCTATCCATCGCCGCCGCGTCCATCCTCGCTAAAACTTACCGCGACGCCTTGATGTGCGATCTAGCGCGGGACTTTCCTGCCTATGGGTGGGATCGGAATGCGGGTTATGGCACGGCCCAGCACCTTGCCGCCTTGCGCACGCACGGCCCCACCCCGTGGCATCGTCAAAGCTTCGCCCCCGTTGCGCGATGCCAAGAAGCGATGTAAAGATAGATCGACAGGGAAAAACCATTTATAAAAGCCCGTGTTTTTTTGTAGGAGCTAACCCCATGAACAGCTTTATCTCCCCTGCCGAAGGCTGGCTGGTTTTTCTGGCTTTTGCCTTAAGTATGATCGGGCTGGTCTGGTTGGTGACGCGGCCGCATCGGAACAAGGATGACCATCTGCTCGCGGGACGCGCGGTACGGACTGTCCCGGGGGCTTTTTCTATCGCCGTCAGCTGGATCTGGGCGCCGGCGGTTTTTATTTGCTCCCAAAAAGCCTATCAACAAGGGCTTGCGGGAATCTTTTGGTTCACGCTGCCGAATATCTTGTGCTTTTTTACCTTCGCACCTTTGGCTTTGCGTCTGCGCCGCCTGATGCCGCAGGGCTATTCTCTGCCGGATTTTATCTGGCAGCGTTTCAACGGCGATAAGCGCACGCATCTGATTTTTGTGATCCTGATCCTTGGCTATGATCTAGGAGCGATTGTGAGCAACGCGCTAGCGGGAGGCACGCTGATGCATCTTTTGTCCGGCATGGATTTGCATCTGGCAATTTTGGGCATGACTCTTGTGGCGGCGTCTTATGCCATTTGGCGCGCGATGCCCGCCTCCATCGTCACTGATTTTGTCCAAATGTCGGTTATTTTGCTTGTCGCCTTTCTTCTTGTACCGTGGGTGATCATGCAAGCAGGTGGCTGGTCTGTCCTGACGCAGGGGCTTTCGGGGATTTCCGGCTCGACCAATGTTTTCGATCCGTGGATTGCCTATTCCTTTGGGATTCCGGCAACTCTAGGGTTGATTTCAGGCCCTGTGGCAGATCAAATGTTTTATCAACGAGTCATGTCGGCGCAGTACAAGTTGGTTGTGAAGACTTTTGTCTATGGAGGCCTCGTGTTTGGTCTCGTCCCTATTACGCTGTCTCTGCTTGGGTTTATTGCGGCTAGTCCTGCCGTGACGGGTCTGTCCGTCAGCGATCCTCAGATGGTCAGCGTCGCGGTCATCCAACATTTTCTGCCCCAGTGGACGCTCTTTCTTTTTGCCTTCATGGTTCTGTGCGCCCTGTGTTCAACGCTGGATTCGGCCTATATCGCCATTGGGTCGCTCTGGTCGATGGATATCTACCGGCGCTATCAAAACAAAACGCCAAGCGATGATGAGGTGATCCGCACCTCCAAAAAAGCCATGCTGGTTTTCGCGGCGGCAGGAACCGCCATTGCGATGGTGCCCGGGCTGAAAATTCTATGGGTTTTTCTGATCGGCGGTGCGCTGGCCTCCGCCGCTTTAGTGCCAACGATTCTTGCCCTTTTCTGGTCACGGCTGACGGCGCGAGGCGCCTTCTGGGGCACAGCTCTTTCTTTTGCCATCGGCCTTCCCTTGTCGATCTATGCGAATTTTACCGAGAATCCCCATCTGATCGTCGCCGCCTCCATCCTCAGTGTTGCCATAGGCGGCCTGATCTGTTGGATCGATGGGCTGCGGAGTCAGGAAAAGACTCTTGGCTTTGCGTCTTTCCCAAAGGCCTAACATGAACGACACACAAGAAACGACTCGCCCCCATTTTTCACCCGCTTCGGTTGGGGTGATCCATTTCGTCGGCATTGGCGGCATAGGGATGAGCGGGATTGCGGAAATTCTCCATCATCTGGGCTATAGGGTTCAGGGCAGCGATCTCAGCGACAACGCGAATGTTAAGCGGCTACGCGAGAAGGGGATCTCGGTTCAGATTGGCCACAAAGCTGCACATGTGGAAAAGGCTCAAGTCGTCGTAATCTCCTCGGCCGTTAAAAAAGACAATCCCGAAATTGTGGCGGCTCGTGCGGCTTTTATGCCGATTGTCCGGCGGGCGGAAATGCTGGGCGAGCTGATGCGCCTGAAATGGGCCGTGGCCGTGGGGGGGACTCATGGCAAAACAACAACGACCTCGATGATCGCTAGCCTATTCGATGCCGCGCAGCTCGATCCCACGGTGATCAATGGCGGGATTATCAACGCCTATGGCACCAATGCGCGGCTGGGTGAAGGTGATTGGATGGTGGTCGAAAGCGACGAATCAGATGGAAGCTTCATGAAGCTTCCATCCACGGTCGCGGTCGTCACCAATATCGATCCCGAACATATGGATCACTATCCTGATTTTGATGCCGTCCGCCGCGCCTATGAAATCTTTGTGCAGAATATCCCTTTCTATGGCTTCGCCGTTTTGTGTGTTGATCATCCCGAAGTGCAAGAGCTGATCGCGCGGGTGCAAGATCGCAAAATCGTTACCTATGGCTTCTCACCGCAAGCCGATATCCGCGCGGTGAATATCGAAGCGCGAACGGACGGTTCTTGCTTTGATGTGATTGTCACGGATCGCAAAAAAGAAAGCACGCGCAAGATCAACGGAATCTTTCTGCCCGTGATTGGCCGCCATAATGTGCAAAATGCTCTTGCCGCGATTGGGGTGGGGGTTCAGCTTGGTTTTTCGGATTCGGTGTTTTTGGAGGGCTTTGCACGTTTTGAAGGGGTCAAACGCCGCTTTACGCGCACGGGCTGCGTGCGCGGCATCACCATCGTGGATGATTACGCCCACCATCCGGTTGAAATCGCGGCAACCTTGAAAGCTGCACAGCAAGCCAAGGGCGAGCAGGGGCGCGTGATCGCCGTGATGCAGCCACATCGGTATTCACGCCTGTCGAGCCTTTTTGCGGATTTCTGTCGATCCTTTAACGATGCCGACCGTGTGATCATCGCGGATGTCTATGCCGCAGGCGAATCCCCGATTGAGGGCGCAACGAAAGAGGCCTTAGTCGAAGGCCTCCGCGCCCACGGCCACCGCGATGCGCAGATTTTGGTAAATCCCCATGATCTCGCGGCCCTGATCGCCCAAAGCGCGCAAGAGGGCGATTACGTCATCTGCCTCGGCGCAGGATCGATCAGCGCATGGGCGCAGAGTTTGCCTAGTGAGTTGGAGGCCAGCGAAAGAGCTTAGGACTCGAGAGGAAATAAACGCGTCTTTTTTCCGGTGACGAAGCAGCACGCCCCCGCCCCTTCGCTTCCGCGGGTGGGAGATGGAGCCCTCGCGGCACTGTTTGTCCTGAAATCTGGAGCGCTTACTTCCTTTCGAGTCCTAATCTTATCCTTGCCACCTAAGAGCCTGTAGTGAATTAAGCTTTTGTGAGATGGCGGAGCAAGAGGCGGACGGAAGAGGCATAGATGGAAGCTTCAGAACCCCGCGCGTTGTGGGGGAGTCTCTGGCGTGGAGGTGTCGAACATCAGCCACCCGAAGAATCGTTCAATAACCCAACGGCGTGGCATTAGCGTGGTGTAGATGGCCCATAAGTCAACCTCCTTGGTGTCAGCATATGCTACACCATAAGACAATGGAACCAAACATACTTTCCTGTGTGGCGTCTTCGGGGCCGAGAATACGAATCTCATCCATGCGGGGGCTTTCCTTTTCACCTGACGCTGAAAGAGGGAAGAAGACGCGGGGTTTGCGCCTTCTTCCCCTTTCCACTTGGTTAGGCCGCTTTGGCAAGGATCGGCTTAGTCGCTTCAAGAAGTCCTTTGACGGCAGTGACCGAGGCCTCAAACATTGTCTTTTCTTCGGCGTTCAGAGGCAGTTCGATGACTTTTTCAACTCCACCCGCGCCGATAACGACCGGTACGCCGACATACAGATCCCGAACGCCATATTCGCCGTTCAGATAAGCCGCGCAAGGAAGGATCCGCTTTTTGTCGCGCAGGTAGCTTTCGGCCATTGAAATAGCAGAGGCCGCCGGCGCATAGAAAGCCGTGCCAGTTTTGAAGAGCTTGCTGATCTCGGTCCCACCATCACGCGTCCGTTGGACGATCTGATCGATGCGTTCTTGGGTCGTCCATCCCATTTTGATGAGATCCGGCAGCGGAATTCCGCCAATCGAAGAATAGCGGACCATCGGCACCATCGTGTCGCCATGTCCTCCCAAAACCGAGGCGACGATATCTTCGACCGACACGTTGAATTCCATCGCTAGAAACGCGCGGAAGCGCGCACTGTCCAGAATGCCGGCCATCCCAACGACCCTGTTCGTGGGGAAGCTCGTGACCTGTTGCATCACCCAAACCATAACATCCAAGGGGTTGGTGATGACGATAACAAAAGCATCCGGCGCATGTTTTTTGATATTCTCGCCGACAGTCTTGATGACTCCCGCATTGATGCCGATCAGATCGTCGCGGCTCATCCCCGCTTTGCGCGGCACACCCGCCGTCACGATCACGACATCCGCACCCGAAAGCAGACTGTAATCCGATCCGCCGGAAAATTTACAGTCAAAGCCTTCGACAGGGCTTGTTTGATACAAATCCAGTCCTTTGCCTTCGGGGATTCCCTCGGCCACATCCACAAGGACGACATCGCCCAACTCTTTCATGCCGGCCAGCAAAGCCAGCGTGCCACCAATTTGTCCTGCGCCAACCAAGGCGATTTTCTTGCGAGCCATAGGGAAGTCTCCAAAAAGAGGGAAGGAAGGGAGGAAGGAACATCCATAGGGTACGCATGTTCCTTTAGAAGGGCGAACTCTACCACAAAAACACCGGTTGCCAAAGGGTATGCAGCGCCCGCTATGCATCCACGCTGATTTTGGAATTTGCTTTTCCGCGCGTTTTTTGTTAGAAGCGGTTCAAGATAGGCACAGAGACCCAAAACAAACGTGACAACATTTGCCGATTTAGGGCTGAGCGCAGACATCCTCAAGGCAATTCAGGATGTCGGTTATACGACGCCAACCCCCATTCAAGAACAAGCTATCCCCTATGTGCTCCAGATGCGCGATGTGCTGGGCTGCGCCCAGACGGGCACGGGCAAAACGGCGGGCTTCGTCTTGCCGATGCTCGAGATTTTGGGCGCAGGACGCGCGCGGGCGCGTATGCCGCGTTCCTTGATCCTAGAGCCGACGCGCGAGCTGGCCGCTCAAGTGGCTGAAAACTTTGAAACCTATGGAAAATACCATAAGCTGTCGATGGCCAAATTGACTGGCGGCGAAGCGATGGATGAGCAGGTCAAAGCGCTTGATCGTGGCGTGGATGTGTTGATCGCCACCCCGGGCCGGATGCTGGATCTGTTTGAACGCGGACGGATCATGTTGGCCGACATCAAAATTTTGGTGATCGACGAAGCTGACCGGATGCTGGATATGGGCTTTATTCCCGATATTGAACGCATCGCGGGGCTTTTGCCCCCCTTGCGCCAGACTCTGTTTTTCTCAGCCACCATGCCGCCGGAAATCCGCAAACTCGCGGACAGGTTTTTGAACAATCCCAAGACGGTGACGGTTGCCCCGCCCGCAACGACATCGATCATGATTACTCAGAAGTTTGTGATGCTGGCCCAGACAAATGACTGGCTAAAACGCGAGACTCTGCGCGTCTTGTTGCGGCGGGATGAGGTGAAGAACGCCTTCATCTTCTGCAACCGCAAGCGAGATGTCGCCGCGTTGCACAAATCCTTGACGCGTCATGGCTTCAATGTGGGTGCGCTGCACGGAGATATGGAACAGTCCGAGCGCACAGCGACCTTGGATAAATTCCGCAAGAATGAGATTGCGCTTCTGGTCTGCAGCGATGTGGCCGCGCGGGGATTGGATATCGACGCCGTGAGCCATGTGTTTAATTTCGATGTTCCTTTTCATGCCGATGATTATGTGCATCGCATCGGCCGCACGGGCCGAGCCGGGCTGGAAGGCGCGGCTTATACGTTGGTGACACCCGACGATGCCAAGCAAATCGCGGCCATCGAATCCTTGATTAAGAAAACAATTCCGCGCGAAGTTATTGAAGGGCTAGGGGAACCACGGGCCGAGAGTAAAAAACCGCCTCATCGTCACCATCGGGAGGATCGTTTCCGTGACCGCGCCTTCAAACCGAGGGAACGTTCCGCCCCGCTATCACACCCCCCACACCCTCCACAATCGCCTTTGTCGCCTCCCGTGCGTGCCGAAGCGTCCCCCGCCGCACGATCGGTTTCAAAATCTAAAGAGAGTCCGGTCACTTCGGATCGATCCGTTGACGATCTCCCAGCCTTCTTGCGTCGTGCGCCCCTTCCGGGTGAGAAAAAGGGTGTTGCAGAGTGATGTGACGGATTCAAAAGGACGGTGTTCGACTCTAGAAACCTCCTCAGTATTGATTCTTCCGCGCCAACGGACGCGGCGGCAGCTCGCAAGCCTTCCTCGCCCTCCCCTAATACCAAGATGTTCCCTTTTCGAAAGAGGGATTCTTGATAGTCTTGAGACGTTTTTTCCCAAGAGTTGGGCGGCCATGAAAACAAATCCTCTTTCCCCAAGACCTCATCGCGCACGGTATCGGCTCGGGCTGTCGGCCGAACGGCTTTGTCGGTTGATCTTAAGGCTGAAATGCTACCGCATTCTGGCGGTGCGCTACAAAACGCCTGTCGGCGAGATTGACATTGTGGCGCGGCGGGGACGCACTGTTATTGCTGTCGAGGTGAAAGCTCGCCCCACGCGGGAGGAGGCTTTGTTCTCGGTCACGCCCTTCCAACAAAAACGAATTGCAAACGCGCTGCTTCTTTTCGTGAAAGCCCGTCACTTGGCCGCCTATGACCTGCGCTTCGACGTGATGCTCGTCACACCCCGCGCGTGGCCGATGCATCTTCATAATGCGTTTCGCGTAGAATAGAATGAGGGTTTTTTGCAAAAAGAAACGAGAAATTATCCCCCGCTGTTCGAGCGCTGATCGCAGACAAAAACCTGCAGCCAGATTTATTTGACGAACGCAATTTGTTTGAGTTTACCTCGCCCGATCACCCAGGCGAATGGTTCATCGCCTGTCGCAATCCAGAACTGTCCAAACTCAGAGCGCACAAGCGGCAGGATCTGCTGGCCGCGCTCAAGATGTAGTCAGAACGCCAACCCACGCCTCAGGCTATCTGCTTGTGACAAATAGCAGTTTTGCCTTTCCATAGCGGGAGCTTCAGGTTAAACCACCCGCACCTTCACATAACTTCCCGGGGCATCCTCGATACTTTCGGTAATGGTTCGGGCCGGAATATCCGCCCCTGCATACGCCTTTAGCCACTCGATCCATGCTGGCCACCACGAGCCTTTATGCTCCGTTGCCGTCGCAAGCCATTCTTCGGGATTTTCGGGCAGTTCCCCGTCATGAGTCCAATAGCCATATTTCTGGGCATCGGGAGGATTGACGACCCCCGCGATATGGCCGGAGCCGGACAGGACAAAGGTAACAGGCCCACTGTAAATCTGCGTCGGCACATAGACGGATTTCCACGGCGCGATATGATCTTCTTTCGTTGCCAGCATAAAGACTGGCACCTTAATTTCCCGCAGATCAAGCGGCGTGCCCTTCATGGAAAGGGCGTTTGGAACAATCAGTTTGTTCTCCAGATACATTTTTCGCAAATAATAGCTATGCATAGCAGCCGGAAGATTGACGGGATCCGTGTTCCAATACAAAAGATCAAACGGAAATGGCTCGCGTCCCATCAGATAATTATTGATGATAAAGGGCCAAATCAGATCGTTAGCGCGGAGCAGATTAAAGGTCGTCATCATGCTGCCGGCATCCATATAGCCTTGCCGCGCCATACGCTCTTCTAGCATCTTGATTTGTGCCTCGTCAATAAAGACACCCAGATCGCCTGGATCTTTGAAGTCGATCATCGTGACCAGATAGGTCGCACTGGCGATTTGGGGCAGATCTGCGGGATAAGGATCGGCTTTCGCAAGCCACGCCAAGGCGCAGGACAGCATAGTGCCGCCGATGCAATAGCCCAGCACGTTTGCGCGCTCCTCGCCTGTCAGACGCTTAATCGCTCGTAACGCATCAAAGGCGCCTTTTTCCATGTAATCTTCGAACTGCGTCAGCGCATGGCTGCGCGTCGGATTGGCCCATGAGATGCAATAAACCGTGTGTCCCTGCGATACGAGATAGCGGATGAAGGAGTTTTTCTCGCGCAGATCAAGAATATAATATTTGTTGATCCAAGGTGGGATCACCAAAAAGGGAGTCTTTTTAACTGTGGGCGTTGTGGGTTCATACTGGATCAGCTGCATCAGATCATTTTGATACACAACCTTGCCCTGAGTCGTCGCGATGTTTTCACCGATTTTAAAGGCGTTCAGATCCGTCATTTTCAGACGGAGCGTGCCATTGCCCCGTTCCAGATCATCCAGCAAATTCTGAAAACCTTTTATTAAGCTGTCGCCATTTGTGGCGAAAGCCTCCCGCAGCACATCGGGATTGGTCGCCCAGAAATTATTTGGCGCGCCGGATTCTAAGAAGAGCCGCGTGTAGAATTCAATTTTACGCGCTTGATCTTTCGGCATCCGCGCCGTTTCTGTGTGGATCAGATCACGTGTCGAGGCCGCCGATGTCAGATAGGCCTGTTTCAGAAAATCGAACAGCCAGCTGGTTTGCCAGTCTGTACCGTTAAAGCGTTTATCCCCTTTGGCTGGCTCCGCGACAGGCGCGGCTGGCTTGCCCGTTTGCATGCGCTCAAGCGTTGCGCGGGTTAGCTTCGCGTAATTTTGCCACAGGCTGAGCTGTGCGCTGGTAAAGGCTTCCGGATCTTGGAGTAAATGCGTTGAAAGCTGCGTGAAGGACTCGATGAAGGGGGCAGGGGTAAAAGAAATAGGCTCAACTTTCTTGCCCTGCATCCGCGTGCCGTAATCCTGAAACAGTTTTTGGCATTCTTGGCCCACATGCCGCAAAATGCGTGTCCATTCGACCGGATCGCACGAAAGGGGCGAAAGCGCCGCGGTATCGGGCGTGGTTTCCTTTCCTCCTTTGGAGGCGCCCGCCGCCGTTTTGGCTGGCTCTTCCGCCTTGGGAGACGGCGCGGGTTCTTTGACGGGCGCGGCTGTGGTTTCTTCTGCTAAACGACGTTCCATTGCCTGACGCAACGCGGCGACAGCGTCCATAGACTTTTCAAGCTTCTGTCCAGCCGATTGTTCGGGCGTATCGTCGGTGGTAGTCATGGGGGAGCTCCTTCGTGATTCGTCTAAAAGAATCTAGCTGAGGTTTCGATGATTAACAGCTTTTCTTACGCACGGCGCGTTTTCTTTTTCTTCTCTGTAGGACGGAAGCCGTACGCCCCCCTCTTTTTGGCATGTCTGTGTATGATCGCCTGTTTCACAGGCTGCGACCAATTGGAAATGAGGGATGTTCTGGCGCCGGATCAAGTGCCGCCCAAGGTGCGCGCCGCCCCACGCCTTGTCGAAACGCCACCCCCCATTGCCGAGCAAGCACCTTGGCCGCGTTTGGGCGATGTGCCCTTCAGGCCGAAGGATTTTTCTACCAAACAGGATGATCAGAAGGACATGGATGAGCTGAGCGCCGACCGTGTGCAAGGGGAAAAAATAAAAGAGGAACAGACGGGGGAGAAGTAACGCTTCCCTGCAGCAATTAACCCCTCACTCCTGCCGTCCACCAGGGGGCAGGTCGGCGACCAGCGCGACATGGGTAAAGCCGGCCACATTGAGCCGCCCCATAATCTCCATGATTCGGCCATAAGCGAGGCTTTTATCCCCGCGCACAAAAATCCGCGCCTCGGGATTGGCCCCGCTGATGGCTTGAAGCTTGGGCACAAGATCCTCGATCTTCAAGAATTTGTCCTGCAGATAAACCTTACCCTCGGAATCGATGCTAACGACCAAGGGCTCTTTATCTTGGTTCAGCGTATGGGCTTGAGTCTTGGGCAGATCCACCGGCACGGCTACCGTCATCAAGGGGGCCGTGACCATAAAAACGACCAACAGCACCAGCATGACATCCACGAACGGCGTGATATTGATAGCCGATACGGGCTGATAGGCGCGGCGATGGCCGCGCGTGGTGCCATTCGGTCCCATTATTTGCGCCGCCATAGGGTCTCTCCCTCATTAGCTCCAACCGAGCTGCTGCCGCGCGAATCTTCTAAATTACGGGATAGGGTCGCAATAAAGTCATTCGCAAAATTATCCAACCGCGCGGCGTACCGTGCGATTTCCGTCGCGAATTTGTTATAGGCCGTCGTGGCGGGAATGGCCGCGACAAGCCCTACGGCCGTTGCCAACAAGGATTCCGCAATCCCGGGCGCGACAACCGCAAGGCTTGTATTCTGCGCCTGCGCAATGCCGATAAAACTGTGCATAATGCCCCACACAGTGCCGAACAGCCCGATAAAAGGCGCGACCGAGCCGACAGAGGCCAAAAACGTCATCCACGTCTCGACCCCCGCCATTTCGCGTCCAATCGTGACTTGCAGCACGCGATCGACTCGCGCTTGCACAGTCGCGCGGCTGGTTGGATTCGTAAAAAGCCCCTTATCCTGTGCGGCCCGCCATTCCTTCATGCCCGCGACAAAAACCGCCTGCATGGGATCCGCAGGACGTTTGATCTTATCATGCAACAGATCCAAAGATCCGGCGGACCAAAAGCGGTCCTCAAAATTCTCGGCACGATTCTTCAGCTGCCGGATCTTAAGAAATTTATCGAAAATAATCCCCCAAGACAGGATCGAGAGAATCACAAGCATGCCAATGACCGATTTGCCGACCCAATCGGCATGACCGAACAGCCCCATTAGAGACATATCATTGGAAGTCATCGACCCCGCAAGTTTCAGGGCATTGACAGCGGCAACAGGTTGAGCGTCCATGGAAAACCAAAAATCCAAAAAGGGGGTGAAAGCGGAATTTTGCACCTTAAACAAGATGAATATGTCAGGACAAAGGCGAAAACGCCTCATCCTGCCCTACCCCCTTTCTTGTAAAGGAGAACGGCCCCTTTTTCCAGCATTGAAAAAAGAGCGCGCTCTTGCTACAGGAAAGAGCCGCGCGGGTGTAGCTCAATGGTAGAGCAGAAGCTTCCCAAGCTTACGACGAGGGTTCGATTCCCTTCACCCGCTCCATTACCTGATTTCAAGGCACCCCATAAAGTCCAATAGACTTATTACCGTCCTGCGTCGTCCGAAAGTGTTTTCCTACATCCTGTCCAACTGGGGGCATTAGCGGGGGCACAAAGCTGAGGGTGCAGAAAATATGCCCCCACGATGCGCCTGACCAATACCTCCTGCAAGAGCGCAAAATCCGCCGAAAAGGCCTATAAAAAGGATAAAGCGTTTGGCCTTGGGCGTGTGCCCACAAGTTTTTCTTGGCGAAGCGCGTGAACACCGCGAGGCCGCTAAGAAGCAACTTTCCAACGGCATTGATCCAAGCGTGGCCAAACAAGAAAATAAACGGCAAAACGCTTTGAACGCAGAAAATACCTTTGAAGCGGTTGGGCGTGAATATACAGCACCACGCCATAAGTTAGTCTTTTGTGTCCCGAGCGGTTGCGACAGGATTGCCGCTCGCCGGACATGAAAAGATGAAGCAAAGCAACGACCAAGTCCGGCAAGCGGTCCTCATGGCGCAGAGCGCGTGTTGTCGAGCAAAAAGTTCAACCTGTAACGTCTCGCAGTATAACATGAGCACCAAAAAGCACGGTGGGCGCATGATCACGTCACCGATATTTTATATCGGCTCGAAAAGGATGTTTTCCCGATTTTAGGCAACCACCCCATTGCCGAGATCAAAGCCCCTCATATTCTTGATAATCTTCGGAAGATTGAAAAACGCGGGGCGCATGAGATGGCACGTCGTGCCGTCCAGTGTTGTAGCCCAATTTTCTGCTATGCCATTGTCACTGGAAAATTTCTTCAGGAAATTTTCTTCCGTTGCATAGGACGCACGTGACAGCTATAAAGCCCCTTCAAACGGCGCGGAGAGTAGCTCAGCCTGGTAGAGCACTGCCTTCGGGAGGCAGGGGCCGGAGGTTCGAATCCTCTCTCTCCGACCAATGAAATCAATAACTCTTAGCATTTTCTTCTTTTCTAGAAATTTGTGAGAGGGACAAATGGGCATCGCACCTTAAGCTTCTTTTAAGGGATCCCCCAGAAACCTCATGGAACAAGGCCCACATGGGACCTATGACGCAACAAAGCTGCATCGTTCACAGCTGAATACAGAAAGAGGCTAAAGGGGGCGTGCGTTTTACGCCCCCTTTATTTTCCTAACGCTTACGCGCTCTTCCGGTCTAGAGAGGAAGCGTCTCCCTCCTCAGTCGTGGTTGTAGAGGTAAATTTTGCAGCGCTCTTAAAGCCGCCCGTTGTGTGCTGCGCGTTTGCGCCGCCAACAACTTGCATTTCGCCGATGATTTGGCCACCTGCATTCACTTCGAGTTCACCATATTTAATCATGCCGCTGATACGGCCTGTTGACCGCACCGTCAGACGTCCATGAACGACCAATTGACCATCATAGCGACCGCCGATATCGGCATTTTCAATCTCAACGCTGCCCCGGAATTGACCGGTTTCGTTAATTTCAAGCAGTTTGCCATCCGTCAATTTAGCTTCGACCTTGCCCGCGACGACCAGAACATCGCAAGACGTAATCTCACCCGAAAGCGAAAGGCCTTCGCCAACAACCAACCGGCGGCTGGAGGCATCCACGGCCCCCGAAGAGGGGCGGCGTGTAACCCCCGGCATCCGCGTAGAGGAAGCGGGAGACGCCGTACGCGTCAAAGCCCCAGACTGATGCTCCATACGAGGAGAAAGCTCGGTGCTGGACTCTTCTGTATCCGCGGAATGATCCTTTGAGTCGTTCTTTATCTTGCTGTCACGAGGGCCGAACATGGATGTCTCTCCTACTGAAAAGAAATGGGGCTGCACACCCCTAACGGCTAACATGGATCGGACGCACAAGGCAAGAAAAGAACGACATGCCCAAACCTCTTTATTCGGTTATAAAGGGGCGTTCTGCTTTCATAAAAAAATGAGAATGCCGTGAAAAATCTCTCTCGCCTTGTTGCCCTGATTGCCCGTCTCCGTCAGCCGGAAGGCGGCTGTCCGTGGGATATCAAACAAAATTTTAAAAGCATTGCCCCCTATGCGCTGGAGGAGTGTTACGAACTGGTTGAAGCGATCGAGATCGACGATGTTCAGGCCATTAAAGAAGAACTGGGCGATCTGCTCTTCCAAGTCGTTTTTCTTGCTCAAATAGGACAGGAAAAAGGATGGTTTGATTTAGACTCGGCGGCCGCATCGGTCGCCGATAAAATGATCGACAGACATCCCCATGTGTTCGGCACGCGCGTGGTGGAAACAGCCGCCGAGGTTTTAAAAAACTGGGAAGCCGACAAAGAAGCCCAGCGTATGGCTCAAGCGGCCGCGCAGGAACGTCGGCCCAGCGTTCTGGATGGCGTCTGCACGGCGCTTCCCGCCGCAACTCGGGCGGTTAAACTTCAAAAGCGCGCCGCCCGTGTCGGGTTCGACTGGCCGTCTATTGATGGGACTCTCGCGAGCATACGGGAAGAGACAAATGAGCTGGAAGAAGAAATCATCCGCAAGGCCGATAAAAAAACAATCGAAGCTGAGCTTGGCGATTTGTTCTTCTCGGTGGTGAATGTGGCGCGGTATTTAGATATTGATCCGGAAACGGCGTTGCGGCGCACGAACCGCAAATTTGAAAATCGCTTCCACTTCATTGAAGCCGCGCTTGCCAAACAAGGCCGATCCCCACGTGAAGCCACGCTTGCTGAAATGGAAACGCTCTGGGCTGAGGCGAAAAAGGCATAAAGGGGCATGTATTTACGGGCATTTACGCCTTGAAGAGCCTTGTTTTCACATCGCGGCACTTTTACCTTCGGGGCACGCCTTCCTTCACTCGGCGGTCTCTTCCTGGATTTTGCCTTTCATGCGAACCAAGCCGCACCGTTTTGCCACCAGACTGTTTTTGTCCAACTGGCCCCTGGGCATAAAATTCGGCCTGCCGATTTTCGCGATCTCTCTCCTGATTATCTGGATTGAAGTCGCTTCCGGCCTCATGTTTTCGGATCTTAGAGAAACCCTTAATGATGTGATCGAGCATCGTTTCAACGCCAGCCTTTTCTTAGCGCAGCAGGTTGATCATCTGCGCATCGCCAACGACGATCTCAATATGATGATTGTCAAGCGGGCGGTAAACATTCAGCAAGATGTCCCGAAAGAGACAGGCACCATCACTGCCCATTTGGATGAAGTCTCTGCGGATTTGGTCGCACATCAAGCGGAGTACGCCTCAGAGCGCAATTTTACAAAGTCTTTGGGTGCGCTAAAAAACTACAAGGATGCGGTGACTTTTGTCGGCAGCATGCTGGAAATTGATTTGAATGCGCCAGTCAATTTCATTTTACCTCTTGGCACGGTCTACAATCAAAGTCTTGGCTATTTTTCGTCCATTTCCAATAATTTTCTGACCGCCTCGCGCGCGGAATCCCAGAATCGCCTCGCGCAGGCGGAAACGCAGATTCATACCCTTTATCTTGTCAATGGGATGGCCCTGCTGCTGACGGGAATCTTAACGCTCTGGATCGTGACCGGCACCGTGCGCTCAATCCGAAAACTTGCCGCCGCGACGCGTTCTCTGGCAGACGGAGATATCGAGATTGATCTTGAATCGCTTGCGCGGCGCGACGAACTGGGGCTCGTCGTTCAGTCTCTCACGATCTTTCGCGACAATATCCGCAAGGTTGATCGGCTGACGCAGGAACGCAGACAAGCCGAAGTCGTCGAGCAAGCGCGCAGCGTTTTTATGGCGAATATGAGCCATGAGCTACGCACGCCGCTGAACGCCGTTTTGGGCTGCGCCGCCTTGTTGGCGGATACGCAGCTTGAAGGTAAACAAAAGGAATATGTCGATATTATCGAAGGATCGGCGCGGTTTCTTTTGGAAATCATCACCGAGATCCTCGATTACTCGAAGATCGAAGCAAATAAGATGATGCTGCGAACCGATGTGTTTGATCTTCACGCGACAACGAAGGAACAGATAAGATTGATGACGCCCCTTGCCTCCCGCAAGAATCTTTCCCTGCAGCTGCAGATTGATCCAAGGGTTCCCACTTACCTGATCGGTGACGAATCGCGCCTGAGCCAGATTTTGTTCAATCTGGTTGGCAACGCCTTAAAATTTACCTTTGAAGGAGAAGTTAAGGTAAAGCTGGAGCTGCTCTCCTCGCCCGAAGAGCCGGAGGCTTTTATCCAGTTTTCCGTTAAAGACTCCGGCGTTGGCATTCCCAAAAACAAACAGGAGAATCTCTTTCAGCCTTTCTATCAAGTTTCCTCGGGAAGTCAAAAATTGTCCCCCGGCACCGGTTTAGGGCTGGCGATTGTCAAACGCTTTGCCTTGATGATGGGGGGCAGCGTCAGGCTAGAGAGCGAAGAAGGCGAAGGGGCGACTTTTTTCTTCTCGGCACGGCTGTCCCTCCCTTCTCAGCAAGAGATTGAAATTTTTGAAGCCGCAAAAGCAGCGGAAGAGCGTGGCGTTGCCCCGATTTTCGGCCCGAAACATCTGCTAGTTGCCGAGGATGTCGAAACCAATCAATTCGTGATTCAGCATATTCTGAAAAGCTTGAACTGCACCTGCGACATTTGCGCGAATGGAGTCGAGCTTATCAGTATGGCCAAGCAAAAGAAGGCTGATCTGATCCTGATGGACTATCATATGCCCGTTATGGATGGGTTTGAGGCGACAAAACAGCTGCGCGCCACAGGCTTCACAGATATCCCCATCATTGCCCTGACGGCTAATGCGATGAAAGAAGATCGCGAAAAATGTCTGGCGATCGGCATGAATGATTTTGTCTCAAAACCCATCGACAGGAGCGAGCTGATCCGCGTCCTGAACAAATGGCTTGGGCCTTCCGTTAAAGCCCAAGAACAAGCCCCGCCTTTGGCCCTTCCCCCTTCTTCCACCCCCCCCCCGTCTGCCCCCCCCTTTTCGGAAGCTCCTCTTGCCGAATGGCGGGCGAGCATGCCGGATAAAGTCGAGGAGCTGGTGCGTTTGAGCCTGACGGATGCCGCGCGGCTGTATGACGAGATTCTTGAAGCGATGGAATCCAAAAACGCCGAAACGCTGGAGGACAGCGCACACGCATTAAAATCCGTTTCGCGGCAAATCGGAGGAATCGCTCTCTCCGACTGTTGCCGAACCCTTGAACTAATGGGTAAAAAGAACGATCTGACGGGTCTTGAAGAAAATATGGCTGCGCTGAAGGAGGCCTATCGGGTCTTTCAGACAGCCGTCAACGCGTTTATCGAAAAAACTAAAGGATAGGCACAACACAGCCTGAAAGGGCTTATGAAGCGGCTAACCTGCGGCGCGGCACAATCAACACCGCGTCAGCGAGAAAATCCGGCAAGGGATATCCAGCTTGGCTGGAACGGCGCATCGCGTGAGGCTGGAATCATGAAGCGAAAGAGGGATCCACGCCGCCCCCATGCCTTGTTTGACGAGCCCCAACAGACTCTCGGTCGAGGAACTTTCGCAGGTCACAGGGCTCTCATACATGATGCCGTGAGCCGCCAAATGCCGTGCGATATTTTGGCCAAAAATAGAGCCGGGCGTATGCATCAACAAAGCGCCGCTGAGCTTGTTTTGTTTGAAAACAAGCAGGCTTCCCCCTTTCTTGGCTTGGGTGAGGACAAGCGGATCATCAGCAATTTCTTCATAAGCGAAAGAAGGATCCGGCCTCGCTTGCGTGAAGAGAGGCAAGAAAATCCGATCCGCGCGTTTCTGCCGCAGCGCTTCAAGACACCCGCTTGTCGAAGAGGTTAAAATGGAATGGTTGAGGCTTTTTTGCCCCGCCAGCCAGCGGGGCAGAATCCCCGTCGCAATCGCTGTGGTCGTATAAACCCGCACTGTTTGGGCATAATGGCTTTGCGCCACCATCGCAAAACGCCGCGCATCCAACATATCTTCGCGCATGCGTTCGGCGCGAGGCCGGAAGGCTTCGCCCTCGGCAGTCAAACGCACAGGACGGGCCGTGCGATCAAAAAGCGGCGCGCCAAGCCAAGCCTCAAGCTGCCGAATGCGACGACTGAAGGCGGGCTGAGTTGAACAGCGCTGTGCGGCGGCCTCTGTAAAAGCCTGCGTGCGCACAAGCGCGAAGAAATCTTCAATCCAGACAAGATCCACGACGCCTCTCCTTATAGAAAACTTGCATAATGATAGAAGAAACAAGCATTGGATTCAATAACAGTGAATGGTTATTAAACGCATAACAGCTCGATCTATTATGCAAAAAACCTATGCGGAGCCTCCATGTCTGATCTGAACACCCCTATTCCCCTTCGTCCGGATTGGGACACCAATGCAGGCAGCTACAAGGACGTGCCGTACGACAAGACGCACCGCTTGGCTCACGAGCCTTTAGTAAAAGCCGAAACATTCGGTCTTGCATCTGAAAGCTATTATGCGCGTACAGATGGAGAAAATACGCCCTATGATGGGCCTATTGAAGGCTCTTTGCCTGACATTTGGTGTCGCAAAAGTGTTGCGCAAAAGCTCGTGAAAGCCAATTTCCTTTTGGCGGCTCTTGAAATTGAGATTCTCCTTCTTGATGCCTATCGTCCTATCGCCTGCCAAGCAGGTTTATGGGCATTTTTTATGGCTCAAGCCCAACGCGACATGCCCAAAGCCTCTGACGCAAAACGGCGAGAATGGGTTTTAACCTACGTTTCGGACCCTTCTTTCTTTGATTCTTCCAATTCTTGCACATGGCCCGCCCATTCAACAGGCGGTGCCGTTGATGTGACGTTGCGCGAAAAAACGAACGGGCAAGTTCTGGATATGGGCACGCATTTCGACGACATGGAACCTGTAAGCCGCACGGACTATTTTGAATCTTTGCTGAAAAAGGGCGCCATCCAAGAAGATACGCATCCGGCCTTGCGGCATAGACGCTGGCTGTACAACGCCTTAAGCGGGGTTGGTTTCATCAATTATCCCCTTGAAGTCTGGCACTTCGATCCAGAAGGGACTCAAATGGGCATTTGCAATCGTCGCGCTATGGGGCTTAATGCGCCTGAAAAAGCGTGGTATGGGTACAGTTCGCCCCCTTCATTGGGCTGATCTTCCTTTCGTTTTCTTTGTCGATAGAGCCTCTCATGAAACAAACAATCGCCGTTTTCTTTGGCGGGCGGTCGCCCGAACATGATGTCTGTGTGATCACCGCGCTTCAGGCGATGGAGGCGTTGGACAGCGCGCGTTACACCGTGATCCCCGTTTACATCGCCCCCGATGGGCGGTGGTTGGCGGGAGATTCTTTGCGCAAACGCGAATCCTATATTCCCAAGCCGAACGCGATTGGAATCCATACGGTGCGTTTAGATCTGTCCTCGGTCAAACAGCCGCGGTTGATGGTCACAAAAAGCGGCTTCTTTACCAAAGAAGAAATCATCCCCTTCGATGTCGCGCTTCTGGCCGTTCATGGTTTGTTCATGGAGGATGGCGGGCTGCAGGGGCTGCTGGAAATGGCTAATGTGCCTTATACGGGCGCGCGGCTTTTGGCGTCTTCCCTTTTTATGGACAAAATCGCGACGAAATATCTGCTTGCGAGTCTTGGGATTCCTTGTCTGCCTTTTGCCGAAATCCGCCGCCCACCCCAAGGGACATTTGTGGATCCATCCGTGATTGCCGATCTGGTTAAAGACCTGACGCCGCCTTATTGTGTTAAGCCCGCGCATCTGGGCAGCAGCATCGGGGTCGGCAAGGCGCAGACTCCGGAAGATATTGCGGCCCTTCTTCCGGCTATTTTCGCCTATGATCCCGTTGCTCTGGTCGAGCCTTTTGTGCCGAACATGGTCGAATATAACGTCGCCGTTGCACGGTTTGACAACAGGCTTCAGACCTCCGCGATCGAAAAACCGAAACGGGTCGAGGAATTGTTGAATTTCAAGGAAAAATACATCTCCGGCGGCGGCAAGAAAATGGGCAGCAAGCTTCCGGGGCAAAGCAGCGAGGGCATGTTGTCCCTGACCCGCGAGATTAACCCGCCTTTGCCCCCAGAAACCGAAAAGAATATCCGCGCATGGGCGCTCCGCGCTTTTGATTCCGTTCTGGGCGCAGGCGCTCCCCGCATTGACTTTATCGGGAACGAGGCAACGGGCGAAATCTGGTTCAACGAAGTTAATCCCTGCCCGGGCTCTTTCGGTTATTTTCTGTGGGAAGCTCGTGCTGCTGATCCTATTCTATTCAGCTCTTTTCTCGATAAAATGATCGAGGAAGCGCTTACGCTCCACCGCCGCATGCAGCTTCCCGCCGAGCCGGTACCCGAAGAAGCGCGGCTTTTGAAGCGGTAAGGGCTTTTTCTATGAGTCAAATCTCTTTAGTTCTTAACGGTCAAGCCCAGCGCGGGCGGGATTTTGCGGCGGCTCGTGTAACGGGCAAAGAGGCCGATCTGTACGCCGATCTGCAAGCTGCGATCACCGATCATCAGAAGCATAACCGCCGCGTGGCGATTGCTTGTTACAGCCAAGGCTCTGCGGATCGGATGGCGGGGCTTTTGCGCGCGCATGGCGTTTCGGCGCAAGAGAAAATTCCAACCTATGATGCCCTGAAGAAACTGGACACCAAGCTGGTTGGGCTTGTGATCTTGGGGCTGGAGCATGGGTTTGTTGCCCCCGATCTCGCGCTGATTACGGAGCAAGACATTCTGGGCGACCGGCTGGTCCGCGCGCCTAAGAAACGCCGCGCCGCGAAACAGTTTCAGATCGAGCTTGGCAGTTTAAATCTGGGCGATTTCGTCGTTCATGCCGAACATGGAATCGGACGGTATGAGGGGCTGGAGACGGTCAAAGTCCTCGGCCTATCTCACGACTGCGTGAAGTTGGTCTACGAGGGCGGCGATAAGCTGTTTCTGCCCGTCGAAAATCTTGATCTTCTGACGCGCTATGGCGGGGCGGAGACGGGCGCAGCGCTGGATAGGCTCGGCGGCCTTGGTTGGCAGCAACGAAAATCTCGCATGAAGAAACGGCTGAAAGATATGGCCGAAGCGTTGATGAAAGTCGCGGCCGAACGCGCGATGAAAACGGGCGAGATTATCGAGGTGCCGGAAGGCGTGTACCAAGAATTTGCGGCGCGATTCCCCTATGCGGAAACGGAAGATCAAGAACGCGCTATCACCGATGTGTTAAGCGATTTGTCCAGTGGCAAACCGATGGATCGGTTGGTCTGTGGCGATGTTGGATTCGGGAAAACAGAAGTCGCGCTGCGGGCCGCTTTTGCCGCCGTTCAAGCAGGTGTTCAAGTTGCCGTTGTCGTGCCAACAACGCTTTTGGCACGGCAGCACTACAATAATTTCGTCAACCGCTTTCGTGGCTTTCCGGTACGCATCGGCCAGCTTTCGCGGATGGTAGGCGCGGCTGAGGCGAAACAGACTAAAGAGGCTTTGAAAGAGGGTCGTCTGGACATCGTCGTGGGAACTCATGCTTTATTAGGAAGCGAGGTTGCATTCCGCGCCCTTGGCCTGATGATCATCGATGAGGAACAGCATTTCGGCGTGAAGCAAAAAGAACGGCTAAAGAATCTCCGCGCCGATGTGCATGTGCTGACCCTCACCGCCACCCCCATTCCGCGCACCTTGCAACTGGCCTTGGCGGGAGTGCGTGAGCTGAGCCTTATCGCGACGCCGCCCTTGGATCGCCTCTCGGTGCGTACCTTTGTGCTACCTTACGATCCGCTGGTGATCCGCGAGGCGATTATGCGCGAGCATTATCGCGGCGGGCAGTGTTTCTATGTCTGTCCGCATGTGGAGGATTTGGCTGGCGTGGCAGACACCCTGCGCGCGCTTGTGCCTGAAGTCAAAACAGTCATGGCGCATGGCCGCATGACCCCGACGCAGCTTGAAGACATAATGACCGCCTTTGACGCGCGGCAATTCGATGTTTTGCTGGCCACGAATATCGTCGAATCCGGCCTCGATATTCCGAATGCGAATACCATCATTTTGCATCGCGCGGATCGGTTTGGTCTGGCGGGCCTCTATCAGCTGCGCGGCCGCGTCGGGCGCGGCAAGCTGCGCGGCTATGCCTATATGACCTATGCGCCTAACAAACAGCTTGCGCCGACGGCCCTGCAAAGGCTCGAGGTGATTCAAACGCTTGAGCAGCTTGGCGCGGGGTTCCAGCTGGCCAGCCACGATATGGATATTCGCGGCGCAGGGAATTTGCTGGGCGAGGAGCAATCCGGCCATGTGCGGGAAGTCGGGGTCGAACTCTATCAGCAAATGCTGGAAGATGCCGTTGCGGCGGCTCGTCTCGGCGCGGCCGAGGTCGCGGAGGAACGCTGGACGCCGCAGCTGAATCTAGGTCTGTCCGTGCTGATCCCCGAAACCTATGTACAGGATTTGAATGTGCGGCTGGGCCTCTATCGCCGTTTGGCCGATTCCGTTGAAGGGACGGAGATCGAGCCTTTGGCAGCTGAGATGATTGATCGGTTCGGCCCTCTGCCCCTCGAAGTTGAAAACCTCCTTCAAACTGTTGTGATTAAACAACTCTGCCGGAAAGTCGGGATTGCCAAGCTGGATGCCGCCCCGCGCGGCGCCTTAATTTCTTTCTACAAAGACAAATTCGCGCAGCCCGATAAACTCATCGCATGGATCGGCAGGCAGTCCGGCAGCGTCTCCGTCCGGCCCGATCAAAAAATGCTCGTGATGCGCGCATGGGATGATGCAAATATACGGATGCAGGGCGTTAAAAAACTGCTTCAAGAGCTTGTCTTTAATGGCAGTTAAGTGATAATGTTTCTTGGTTTTTTGAAATCTACGGATTTTTTTTGAACAAACAGCTCTCTCTTATCGGTGAATAAAAACAGGAGCAACGATGTCCGCACAAATGAATGCAGCGATGAATTTGGCCATAGAAGGCCTAGAACTCTCTCCGGAAGAGGCCAAAGCGGCACAGGAAGCAGCACCCGGTCGGCGGGGAGCATATATTGGAACATGCTGGTCCGAATCTTTTCTCCATCATTGTTAAGGGAACTTCTAACAACATGATTTTTGGGTAAAGAGCGAAGTCAGAAACAGGATCGCTGTCTGCCGCCGCTGAGGCAAGACAGGTTTTTGGGGGGGCTGAAGCCCCCTCTGAGGTTAATATGCCATCATTTTACCACC
>CAIJXG010000040.1 GCA_903824505.1 uncultured Pseudomonadota bacterium
AAAAAGAAAGGATAGAATGCGCCACTGTCCTACACGCCATGCGTGTAAAGGCAATCCAACTGGGAACAGAGACTCTCTCTTAATTATCCAAAAACCTGTTTCATAAATGGGGGCCAGCGTATACCGTTGAGGCTCCAATGCCCCGCAAGAGAGGACATGTTTGAATATGGGCATTATATTGGTGCGCTTCCGCGCAAATTTCTTCGTCGCCAGAGATAAAAACAACGGGGACGCCGAGGGCATTTGCCATACGAACATGAAGCCCAAATTCGGACATAGGCTCACCATTCAAGCGAATCTCGTTTATCTTTGTTGTCCCCGTATGGGCAAGAGGGTTTCCTTCGGATCCGGCGCGCGCATGCCAGCCAATGAAGGCCGCGCCGGTAAAGCTGTTATCTAGTTCTTGCACCATAAATAAGGGGGATCCGCTCCAACCGCGAATGAGAGTTACCTCAGCTGGTAAATCCTCCGATTTCAAATTGCGTCCAAACCAATGAGCGTCTTTGACAAAAATCTCGGTCGCGCCTGCAGCCAAAGCGCCTTGACATGCGGCAAGGGTCTCTTGCGTCATCAAATGCTGGAAGGCTGGGCACGCGCCGTCTGTCGGCGTTGCTTCGCTCCAATCCGTGATGCCTGCAACGCCTTCGATATCAACAGAAATATACGGCTTCATCTGTGTTACCTTTCATCGGGTTCTTGAGGCTTTTAGCCCTATAACGACACAAGCTTAGAGCAGGTTCCGATCAAGGGCTAGTGGTCTGGCGCGGACACACATGCCGATCGGGGCGAAAAAGGCGGCGAATTTTTTTAAGCCCTACGGCTGCCCTTCAATCCGCGTCATGAGCGGGGACGCATGATTTTTTTCCTTGCCGATCTGCAGTGTTTCCGAAAATTCTCTATGCTCAAGGAGCTTTGGCACTTCAATATTATTTGTTTTTTCAATTGACCTTCAATCTCAGAAACATTTTGAAGAGCTTGATTCGCTCGGCGAAAATATCCACGGTCGGTAGGCTTCAAGGTCAGATGGTGTGTCCAGATACTATGTATTGGTTTACATAAAGGGTAGTTAATGACCATCGGTCTGTTATGTGGCGCACAATCACCTTATTTGCAACCTTTAAAATACTTTCATCGAGTGAAGGTGGACTTGGTTTTCGACTCTTGGTAGGTCTGTAGGGCTACAACGCTAGGCGCTCTCCATGACCCTCTTTTCTGACTCTTGCCTCCTTGCCGCCCGCTGTGTCGGCGCGGAACGGATAAAGGATAGGATTGTCATGCCAACGGTTGGAAAAGCTGAGGAATAGAAGCTGCCAATGACCAACAAACTTTCCCTCTTCGCTGTAGTCATTGCGTTTCTTGCGCTTGGGTTTGCCGGAACGCATCAGGGGGGCAACGCCCCACAACCAAAAAAAGAAACCGTATTTGAGCGCGTGATGCGCACTAATACACTGCGGTGCGGTTATGTAATCGTTGATCCTGGTTTGATGAAAGACCCAAAGACAGGAGCCTTTAGCGGCCCTGTCTATGATATTATGTCCGATATTGGCCGGATGCTAAATCTAAAAATCGAATGGACGGAAGAAACCAATTTTGCCACAGCCGTCACAGGATTGCAGATGGGGCGGTATGATGAAATCTGTACTACCTTGTTTTGGCGCCCTAACCTTATGCGCTTGGTCGAGCTTGTTCAGCCCTATTACTATATCCCAATTCAAGTTGTTCAGCGCGTGGGGGAAAAAAGATTTAAAAAGAAAGAAGATATGGACGTGCCCGAAATTAAAATAGCCAGCGTCGACGGAGCTATTCCGATGCTGATCGCCGATGATGATTTCAAAAAGGCAAAACTTGAATCTCTACCGGAAACTTCTCCTTATAACGAGATTCTCTTCTCGTTGGTCTACAAAAAGGCAGATGTTACCTTTGTGGATCCGCTTTTCTTTCACCATTTCGACGATGCGAACCCCGGCAAGGTGGAGATCAACAAAGACATTCCGCCGCTGCGCGTTTTCGGTGTTACCTTCGCCGTTCTTAAAGGCGAGCACGACCTTGCCAACATGCTTAGCAACGCTATTGTATCCTTGCGTGACAATGGCCGAATCGAACAGATTCTGGGAAAATACGACCCGAAAGCGAACGTGTTGCTTCGTGATGCTCCTGCTTATGTTTTACACCACTAACACCTTTAGAGTCCGATGCTGACCATCCCCCTTTCTTCTTTCCTGACCCTTTCCGCTTTGCTGTTTACGCTTGGCGCGGTGGGGCTTTTTGTTGCTCGCAAGAACATCCTGACGATTCTCATGTCCATCGAGCTGATGCTTCTGGCGGTGAATATCAATTTTGTCGCTTTTTCTGTTCATCAGCATAATCTGACGGGACAGGTTTTCGCGATGATCGTCCTGACCGTCGCGGCGGCCGAGGCCGCGATTGGGCTTGCGATTCTGACGACTTATTTCCGCAATCGCGGCACGATTGCGGTGGACGACATCGCGCAGATGAAGGGGTAAAAATGTCCGTATCTTTGGATCTGGCCGCCGTGTTTCTTCCTTTGCTTGGCGCGTTTGTTGCGGGCTTTTTTGGGCGCGTCATCGGCGACCGCGCGGCCCAGCTTGTGACCTGTGGGGGCGTTTTGGCCTCTGCGGTTTTTTCCCTTCTTTTGTTTCAGCAGGTTGTGGGGCAGGGGCTGGGGGTCGATCATACGCTTGTGGATTGGATCACCTCCGGCACTTTTGTATCCCATTGGGCGATCAAGATCGACACCTTGACCGCCGTGATGCTTCTAGTCGTGACGGGCGTGTCCTCGATGGTGCATATCTATTCCGTCGGGTATATGAGCCACGACAAAAGCATCCCGCGTTTTATGGCCTATCTAAGCCTCTTCACTTTTTTCATGCTTATGCTGGTGGTCTCGGACAATCTGCTGCAGCTTTTCTTTGGGTGGGAGGGCGTGGGGCTGGCCTCTTACCTGCTGATCAATTTCTGGTACGAAAAAGACAGCGCGAATAATGCGGCGATTAAGGCCTTTATCGTCAATCGCGTCGGGGATTTCGGCTTCGCTTTGGGCATTTTTGGAGTCTATACGCTGTTCGGCTCGATCCAATTCAGCGATATTTTTGCCAAAGCGCCCGAGCTGGCCTCAACGCAATGGATTTTCTTGGGATCGGTGTTTCCGGCCCTGACAACGGTCTGTCTGCTTCTTTTCATCGGCGCGATGGGGAAATCGGCCCAATTAGGGCTGCATACATGGCTGCCTGACGCGATGGAGGGGCCGACGCCCGTTTCGGCTCTGATCCACGCCGCAACCATGGTGACGGCCGGAGTCTTCATGATCTGCCGTCTGTCGCCTTTGTTTGAGTATTCGCCCACCGCTTTGGCCGTTGTCGCGATTGTGGGGGCTGTCACTTGTATCGTTGCAGCCTCTATCGGCCTGACGCAATTCGATATCAAGCGCGTGATCGCCTATTCGACCATGAGCCAGCTTGGCTATATGTTCTTCGCGGCCGGTATGTCCGCTTATTCGGCGGCCATGTTTCATTTGATGACCCATGCCTGTTTCAAGGCCTTGCTGTTTTTGGGCGCCGGATCTGTCATTCACGCGCTGTCGGGCGAGCAAGATATGCGCCGGATGGGAAGCGGGCTTTGGCGCAAAATCCCCGTGACCTATGTGATGATGTGGATCGGCTCTCTGGCTTTGGCGGGAATCGGGCTGGACGGAGTCTTTGGCTTCGCGGGCTTTTATTCCAAGGATCTGATTCTTGAATCCGCCGTCGCGCAGGGAACGACTCTGGGAATGTTTTGCTATGTGTTGGGCGTTCTTGCAGCTTTTATGACGGCTTTCTATTCGTGGAGGCTCATCCTTATGACCTTCCATGCCTCGGGACATGGGGGGCATCACGCGACCGATCACGCCCATGAATCGCCGCCGAGCATGTTGTTGCCGCTTGTGCCTTTGGCCGTTGGGTCTATCTTAGCCGGATGGTTTGCTTTTTACTGGTTCGGCGGCGCGGGACGGGCGGATTTTTGGAAAGACGCGCTGTTTGTCCTCCCCGCGCATGATACCTTGGCGCGTGTGGCCGACCTTGAGGAGTTCTATAAACAGCTGCCTTTGTTGGTGGCTCTGTCGGGCATCGCGCTGGCCTATGTGTTCTATATAGGGCGCCCTGCATGGCCTGCGAAATTGGTTCATGCGATTCGGCCGCTCCATCGGCTGGTCTATCGCAAATATTATGTGGATCAGATTTACTGGCGGCTCTTCGCCCGTCCGGCCTATAGGCTCGGCAAGATCCTCTGGCTTGGCGGAGATGAACGGATCATTGACCGCTATGGGCCCGATGGAATCGCGGCCGCCTGTCGTCACCTTGCCCACCGTCTGTCCCTCTGCGAGACAGGCTTTATCCCCACTTATGCCTTGGCGATGGTCATCGGCGTGACGGGGTTTGTGGCGTGGTTTTGGGTGGGGTAAAAGCCGGCCTGAGTCGCTGTTTTGCTTTATCTTTTTCTGTCCGGCGCGCGGCGATCCTGTCGCAACCGCTCGGGACACAAAAGGCTAACTCAGGACGCGGTGCGGTATGCTGAGTCTTTTTGACTCGCTTTTTCAAGGGGGATTCTTGAGTATCCTCGGGACCCTTCGGGCCCCGAACTTTTTTAAGATTCCTCCATAGAAATCGATTCTTGTGGAATAGCTGCTTGACTTGAATTCTCAACCGCCTTATTGGTGCACCCTCCTCCGGTGAGGCAGCGTAGCTCAGTGGTAGAGCAGGGGAATCATAATCCCTTGGTCGGGGGTTCAAATCCCTCCGCTGCTACCAATAGGTCTTTTTCTGTGTTTTACCCCCTTCGCGGTTATTCGCGGCACACAGAAAAACATCAATAAAATAAGCGCATATTGTTTTTTCCTGTCCGGGAATGTTCCTTGCCAGCCTCATTCACATTGGGGTAGCTTTATGGGGTAACTTAAAAGTCGCTGGGGTAACTACAGCCTTTTTAGCGGCTTTTTGGCAAAGGAATCCTCATTATGTCTTTGTCCCATACCGCCATACAGACCGCAAAATCCAAGGAAAAGCCGTATAAATTGTACGACGAGAAAGGGCTTTTCGTCATTGTTACCCCTAACGGGGGTAAGTGGTGGCGGTTTAAGTACCGCTTTGGGGGAAAGGAAAAGCTTCTGTCCTTGGGCACATGGCCGGAGATAAGCCTAAAAGAAGCGCACGACAGGCGCGATAAGGCGCGGGAGCTTGTGGCCTTGGGGCAAGACCCCTCGGAAGCCCGTAAGTCCGCAGAAGCGGAACAGGCCAAGGCGACAACAGACACCTTCGAGGCCGTGGCGCGGGAATGGTTTGCTAACCGTTCTGCCTCATGGGTTCCGGCACATGCGGACAAAATTATACGCCGCCTCGAACGGGATGTTTTCCCTTATCTCGGCAATCGCGGCGTTGCGGATATAAAATCACCGGAACTGCTCGAAGTCCTGCGGCGCATAGAGGGGCGCGGGGCAAACGAAACCACGCATAGGGCGTTGCAAAGTTGTGGCCAAGTATTCCGCTATGCCATTGCAACAGGCCGCACGGAACGCGATATTGCCGCAGACTTACGCGATGCGCTTGTTCCCGTAAAGAAAGGTCACTTCGCCGCCGTCACAGACCCCAAAGAAATTGGCGGTCTTATCCGCACGATGCGCGATTACAAGGGATACCCCGTTGTTCGCTACGCCTTGCAACTCGCTCCCTTGGTTTTCTTGCGTCCGGGGGAGCTGCGTAACGCCCAATGGCCGGAGATAGACTTCGAGGCAAAGACATGGTGCATCCCGGGCGAACGCATGAAGATGCGTCAACCTCATATTGTGCCCTTGTCGCAGCAAGCGCAAAAAATCCTAAAAGAGCTGCACGAGATAACCGGAAGCGGCCAATATCTTTTTCCCAGCCCCCGCGACAAACGCCGCCCCATCAGCGATAACGCCGTACTGGCCGCGCTACGGCGCATGGGCATTGGTAAAGAGGAAATGTCAGGACATGGCTTTCGCGCAATGGCGCGTACCGTCTTAGACGAAGTCTTGCATGTTCGCCCGGATTTCATAGAACACCAACTTGCCCACGCTGTCCGCGACCATAGTACCGGACTCATTTTTTAACATTCAGCAATACCAATATGTTAACGCTCGTTCCGGGTAATATTAAACGGGCGAGTGTGGTTATTATTTTGGGGAGGCTTGAATTTGAGAACAATCGGCGCAGGTAATCGAGGCC
>CAIJXG010000041.1 GCA_903824505.1 uncultured Pseudomonadota bacterium
CGCCAAGGAATCACACTTTCCAAACCTTGTGAATCCCAAAAATCACATGCACCTTCAATATCTCCAAGTGTGTGACATTTTTGACTCACCCAAAAAACGTTACTTTTAGAATTGCTGACAATTTGCGCCCACAATTTGCGCGGTCTATCGGTGTCGGGCAAATGGCTGGGGCTCAGGCTCAACAAGGTGATTTTTGCTTCTTATTTTTTGGTGACAGATTCGGGTGTTATTTGGTACGTATCATAAAACGTGAGGGGGCCCGAAGGGGCCCGAGTATATCAGGGACTTTGCTCATGACCGCTCTCTCTTCCGACTTTCTTCGCGTGATGCAGGCGCGGGGGCATCTTCACCAATGCACAGACCTCGAGTCGCTCGATCAAAAGGCCGCGCAGGGCGTGATGTGTGGTTTTATCGGCTATGACGCGACGGCCGAGAGTTTACATGTCGGGAATTTGGCGACCGTCATGATGCTGCGCCGGTTGCAGCAGGCAGGGCACAAACCGATTGTTTTGGTGGGCGGCGGCACGACAAAGGTAGGGGATCCGTCTGATAAAACGGGTCTTCGTCAAATGCGGACCGACGAAGAAATCAACGCGAATATCGACAGCTTGACGAAAGTTTTTGGTCAGTATTTGCGCTTTGGCGACGGGCCGACGGATGCCGTGTTGGTGAATAACGCGGATTGGCTCGATAAGTTAGAATATATCCCCTTTTTGCGTGAGATTGGGACTCATTTCACCATCAACCGCATGATCGCCTTTGATTTTGTGAAAAGACGGTTGGAGCAAGAGCAGCCCCTGACTTTCCTTGAATTCAATTATATGATCATGCAGGGCTACGATTTCGTTGAACTTAATAAACGCTTCGGCTGCATGCTGCAAATGGGCGGCGCAGATCAATGGGGCAATATCGTGAATGGGGTCGAGCTGGGGCGGCGAGTCCGTCAAGCGGAACTCTTCGGCCTTACAACGCCTTTGATCGCGACAGCCTCGGGCGTCAAAATGGGCAAGACCGTCTCGGGTGCCGTGTGGCTGAACAAGGACAAGCTTGCGCCCTATGATTATTGGCAATTCTGGCGCAACACGGAAGATGCCGATGTTGGGCGGTTTTTGCGCCTTTTCACCGATCTGCCCTTGGATGAAATCGCGCGGTTGGAAGGCTTGCGCGACGCTGAGATCAACGAGGCTAAGAAAATTCTGGCCTTCGAGACCACCAAAATGACGCATGGCGAACACGCGGCTACCGAAGCGGCGGCTACGGCAAAATCTGTCTTTGAAAAAGGCGGAACGGGGGATGATTTACCCGTTTATGACCTTATGGAAGGCGCGGCCCCGACACTTATCGAGGTGATTGTGGCCCTCGGTTTCGCCGCCTCCCGCGGGGAAGCCAAAAGGCTGATCGAACAAGGAGGCGTGCGGCTGAATGACTCGCCCGTGACGGCGCTGACGGCAAGTGTCAGTGTTTCGGATCTAGGGCCAACAGGCGAGGCCCGACTCAGCACGGGCAAAAAACGCCACGCGGTGGTGCGGGCTGTGACGCAGCAATTCTAAAAGTATGAGAAAAGAGAATTGCTATACGGAAAGAGCGGTAGGATTCCCTCGATTATGACTCTTCATTCCCCATTGAATACTCGGCTTTCCAAGGAAACCGAGTATAGTTGTGGGGCGGAACATCATGGCTGTGGTTTCAAAATGCTACTCTCGAAACTGTTAGCGGAAATACGAGGAGACCAGTCCTGCAAAAACGCTATCACCTCCCTCTCCAAGGCCTCCGACACGGTCTTTTTCCAAAAAATGGTGGTGGCGGTAATATTTCCACAATCCTCAAGAAACCCTCCTTGCCCATCTTTTTGGATGCGGGAAATCTCGATTCTGCCGTCATCGTGGACAGAGACCCTAAGGGGTGCTGCCTTACTATCGCTGTAGGATAAATCAAAGAAAGCCCTCTGTGTACTCCTATCACGGGGGTCAACAGAAGCAGGCGTTTCTTCAAAAACCCACCTCCGGTCCAGTCCCTTTGTTTCCTCCCGCTTTGTTAAAGCCTCCGCCAGCGCACGAAATAATTCTCCGAGTCCCCATAGTACCGGACTCATTTTTTAACATTCAGCAATACCAATATGTTAACGCTCGTTCCGGGTAATATTAAACGGGCGAGTGTGGTTATTATTTTGGGGAGGCTTGAATTTGAGAACAATCGGCGCAGGTAATCGAGGCC
>CAIJXG010000042.1 GCA_903824505.1 uncultured Pseudomonadota bacterium
ATGCCGCCCGTTGGGTGGTTCAGTTCTTATCCCGCCAGGTTCTAGAATAGCGAGGGACCCTCTCCAACCAGCGCTTCTCTTTCAAGAAGCATGAGGGATATATAACTCAGTAAAATGGGAAAGTCAACATGTTTTTTTAAAAAATGTGAAAAATCTTTTCTCTTTTTTCTTCTGTGGATTGGGCTTGGCTAACGCATTGAATATAAAATGGAAAGCATTTTTTCCTTGAAAGTATTTGGCCCCAAGATGTAAGGTGGGGGTGCCCTTCGTGCGAAGGGGCGTAATTTCATGGGGAGAAAAAAGGGAAGAAAAGATGGCGAGATTGCAGGCAAAGAAAAATGTGGCGGATACAAAGGGACGTGCTGATCAAGAAACACAGCCGAAAAACTCGGCATTAGTTGTTGCAGAATGGTGGACGCGTCGGTTGGTTTATGACGGTAGAAGGAAAATTTCTGGAGCCAAATTTTGTCAATTTCTTTATAAGAGTCTTCAAGCGGCCCCTTGGCTTGAAAATCTATATGATCCAGGTGGATTAAAATACAAGGTTTTGGACTCCAACATAGGTCTTGAAGATCTTCTGTGCGAAATTTTGCAAGCCTTTCGGGAAGAGAATGGGTATCTCCGGTCTGACGGGGGTCCTCTGCCTTTCGGGCCGCTGACGATTTTGTTCGAAGATGGTCAGATTTTCGTCCAAAATCAGAGTGCAGGCCCAATAATTCGTCTTGAGTATCCATCTATGCCCGATGGGAAGTATAAGGAGGGGGGCAATATTGATTTTTCAGAGGGTGCGTCTTTGTGCACAGGTTCTTGTGTTTCTCTTCCCCAAACTTTTCGCAGTTATTCCGACTATATTCTTGTGCCCCTCACAAAAGGGCAAACCTATGCCTATATTAGCCAGAACGAAAGCGGCCGAGATGTTTTTAGGGGAGAAGCTAAAGAGGACGAGATTCTTGTTATTCAAGATGATGGGCGGCCGGATTTTTTAGGCACTTTTTTAGAAAAAGGGCTTGTGGATCTGAGTGAAAGAGAATCCGTTACGAATACGAAGGCTTTTGCGATCCAAAGGGAATCCTATATTGTTGGGTTAAATCTGGAACAAGCCCAAGGGCGGCTTGTATATATTAATTCTGAAGGTACCTTTGTTCGAATCTTTGATAAGCCTTTTAGGGCCGTGCAGGCTCAAGATCCTTTTATGCTTGCCCAGTTTTTGCGTAAGCAAGTGTGTTATATAAGAGTTAGGGAGGGAGATTATTTGGGTGCGTATCTACCTGCTCCTCGAGGAGTTGATTTGATGGAGAGCGGGCACAAGCTTGACTGCCCCCCTTCCAATTGGGTGGTCTGTAATGAAAAGGGAACTCCGTTGTTGGTGGGTCAAAGGCCAGAGGCGCTTGTTTCGCTTAGGCCTCTTAGTAAACTTCCGAAGCTAAAAAAGTAGCCAAGGGAAACAAGGCTCCGCTCCTGAGGGCTTTCGATACGTGCAAAAAGAAGGTTTTTAGGAGAGATGGATGACTGAACGCCATACCCACATCATCGGCGCGGGGCTTGCGGGGCTGCAGTCGGCGCTGCAACTGACTCTGGCGGGATTGCCTGTGACGCTGTATGAAGCCGCGCCTTTTGCGGGCGGGCGGTGCCGTTCTTTTATGGATCGGGAACTTGGCTGCCGTTTGGATAACGGCAATCACATGGTCTTGTCCGGCAACGTTGCCGTGCAGGATTATTTGTATCTGACCAACGCGCTTGATACGATGGAGCGCAGTCCCAAAGCGGTCTTTCCCTTTATGGATGCCCAGACAGGCAAGAAATGGGAGATCCGTATGAATGACGGGTCTTTCCCTTGGTGGGTTTTCAGCAAAAAACGCCGTGTGCCCAACACGCGGTGGGTGGATTACCTGTCCGCCGCGCTTCCCATCCTGCGCGCCGGAGCCGAAACAAAGCTAGGGGATGTGCTGAATCCGGACAGTCCCCTTTATCGCGGCTTTTGGGAGCCGTTTATTATCGGCGCGTTGAATACGGAAATCGAGAGCGCCTCGGCTTCCTTGCTGCGCTCGGTTCTGATCCAAAGTTTTGGCGCGGGGGGCAAGGCCTGCGCGCCGATGATCCCTAAGGTGGGACTCTCGGAAAGTTTTGTGCAGCCTTGTCTGAATGTGTTGCGCCAGTATGAGGTCGATCTGCGGACGACCCATCGGTTGCGTTCGATCCTGTGGGAGGGAAATCAGGCGCGGGAGCTTGTTTTCTCAAACGGCAATCGGGTTGAAATGGGGCCGAAAGATTGGCTCATTCTGGCGCTGCCCGCTTGGTTTATGCGCGAGCTTTTGCCGGAGGTTTCAACGCCAACAGAGTTTCGCTCGATCCTTAACGCTCATTTTCGTGTCGAGGGGATAGAAGGGCGCACAGGCTTCACCGGCGTTGTGGGCGGCTATGCGGAATGGATTTTTCTGCGCGATGGCGTGGCCTCTGTGACCCTCAGCTGCGCCGAACGTCATGCCGAGATTCCGACGCGCGCGATGGCCGGATTGGTTTGGAAAGAAGTCGCAAAATTTTTGGACAAAGATCCGGAAACCCCGCCGCCGCACCGAATTTTTCTAGAAAAATACGCGACTTTTGCGGCAACGCCCGAACAAAATCTGCGCCGTCCCTCCGCCTATACGGGCTGGGATAATGTCGCGCTGGCGGGAGAATGGACGGCAACGGGCCTGCCCTCGACCATCGAAGGCGCTCTGCGCTCAGGCATTCGGGCGGCGCAGACGGTTATGCGGTGGGCTGGTTAGACTGCTCTCTGCGCTTTGACGTTCGCGCTCACATCGTCGGCGATGACGACCAGATAGGCAAGATCCTCCGCCTCGCGCCAGCGGCGGCAGGCCTCGCCAACCCGCCGCGAGGGATCCGTTTGGGCGCAACTTGGGGGATTGGTCAAAAGGGCCCGATAGGTGTCATGGGCTGCTTCGGCGCGGTTCTCGAGCCAAGAGGGCAGGACATCGACCGTGACTTGGTCAAATTCACTGGGCGTGAGTTCATGCGCCACCCGTTGTGAAACGAGCAATCCATAACGGTCGTAAAGGTCTTGGGCTTTCAACGTCTGTTCCTTGTCTAGTGTCGGGTCTGAACGCGCATATTCTCTTGCATCGTGGTCAAGACATTACTGAAACGCTCTGCAAGCGAAAGATTGGCAACGAGGCCTTCGGAAACGCCCTCCATCTGCTCCAGCGCGCGTAAGACGGCGCGGGCGTCATCGGCACCTACGCGGTTCTGGAGATCCATAAAATCAAGAGCTTCTAGCCCAAAAGGTTTGTGGTCCGGCATGGCATTGTTCCGAGGATTAAAGAGACATCCGCTTCGGCGTCTCGGCCTATACGCTTTTGGAGGTTAACCTGCCTTTTATGTGTTGTAAAGGGGGAAGTGATGTTTACAGGACGATTCAGTAAAATAACGAAACTTACAGCAAAAACAGTCGCCCACGCATGGGGATCTTTTTTATCCGCCGCGCACAGGGTGCGCGAGCCGACAGAGCGCGGGAAGTCCTGACATCAAGGAGGCTTCGGATGCCGCGAGGAGGATCTCCGGAATTTTTAGAATTTGTTTGCCCGCTGCGTTAAAAAGATCGGGCATAAAACTGGGGTTTTTCTTGGCGTCGCAAGCAAAATATCCGATTGCGAAGAATTTGCATACTTTTTAGAGAGAACAAAATCTTGTGACGCAGTATACTCGGGCACCGAAGGAACCTGAACGTTTTAAAATCTACAGCTTGTCTTCGTGAAACGAGTTTCGGATGCGCCTTCAAGATTTGTCCTCTTTCCCCTCGTTGCGTTCAGTGCCCTTGCGGCTGCGGATCAAACGGTTTTTGCCACGCAGTTTGTTTGGGCGGACTTTGCTGATTGTCGTTGCGCCGACTTTTATCATGTTAGCTGTCGCGACTTATGTGTTTTTCGACCGCCATTGGTACACGGTAACGCAGCGCATGACTCATGCCCTGTCGGGAGACATCGCTTTTATCGTGGATTTGCTTCAGAAAAGCTCAAACCCGCAAAGCACGGCCGAAGTCTTGGATATGGCGGTGCAGAAAATGGATCTGACGGTGCGTTTTGCCCCGGGGCAAAGCCTGCCCTCCGCTCCCGCCCTGCGCGGCCCTATTGCGATTATGCTGAAACATGAACTTAATCGCAGCTTGTCCAATCCTTATGTGCTGGATATGCGCTATGCGCCTGAGACCATCGGCATTTATGTGGGGGTGCCCGAGGGGGTTTATATGATCCTGTCGCCCGAACGACGGATCTATACGCCGACGACTCAGGTTTTCATTTTGTGGATGACGGGCAGCTCGATTCTGTTGACCTCTGTGGCGCTGCTTTTCATGCGTAACCAAATTCGGCCTGTTCGTCGTTTGGCCGAGGCCGCCGATTCCATCGGCAAAGGCCGCGAGGTTCCGTGGTTCAAGATCGAAGGGGCCTCGGAAGTGCGGCAGGCGGGTGCTGCGCTGCTGGTGATGCGCGAGCGATTGAAGCGGCAAATCACGCAGCGCACCGCCATGCTGGCCGGAGTCTCGCATGATCTTCGCACGCCCTTGACTCGGATGAAGCTGCAAATCGCGCTGATGGGGGCAAGCGACGGGCTGGAGGAGCTGTCCGGCGACATTGCCGAGATGGAGGAGATGCTGAACGCCTATTTGGCCTTCGCGCGGGGCGAGGAGGGGGAGAGCGCGGTTTCTTTCGATCTTAAGGGACTTTTGGAAGAAAGTGTCACGGCGGCGCGGCGGCAGAATGGGGAGATTGTCTTGAATGTGCCCTCAGAACTTCCGATGATCGCGCGGCGCAACGCGCTAAAACGCGCCATCGGCAATCTGCTCGGCAATGCGCTGCGCTATGGAAACCGCGCGGAAGTGAGCGTCCTGCAAGACGAAAACGGAGTTAGCGTGATCATCGACGATGATGGGCCTGGGATTCCGCCGGATCGGCGCGAGGATATGTTTCGACCTTTCACGCGTTTAGAAGAATCCCGCAATACGGCGACGGGCGGGGTTGGACTTGGCCTGACGATCGCCCGCGACATCGCGCGGTTTCACGGAGGGGATGTGATTTTGGAAGACAGCTCCCTCGGGGGGCTCCGTGCGCGGATCTGGATTCCGGTTTGATCCGTGGTTTACCCAACAATCAGGCTTTGCCCATCCATCGCGTTCGGTTTTGGCAAGCCCATAATTTCCAGCAAAGTCGGGGCGACGTCGGCCAATTTGCCATTCCGCAAATGGGCCACGTCCGAGGCGCCAATCAGAATCACGGGGACTTGATCCAGTGTGTGCGCCGTATGGGGGCCATTGGTCGTCGCGTCATGCATCATTTCGCAATTGCCATGATCGGCGGTCACTAACGTCACGCCGCCGCGCTCTTTCATCGCCGCGAATAAGCGGCCGAGACACACATCCAGCGCCTCAACGGCCTTTACCGCTGCGTTAAAGTCGCCTGTATGGCCGACCATATCGGGATTGGCGTAATTCACGACGATCAGATCAAACTGATCGGCCGTGATGGCCTCTAGGATCTTATCGGTCACCAAGGGCGCGGACATTTCCGGCTGAAGATCGTAGGTCGCCACTTTCGGCGAGGGGATCAGAATCCGTTCTTCTCCGGCAAAAGGCTCCTCGCGCCCGCCATTGAAGAAGAAAGTCACATGCGGATATTTTTCTGTCTCGGCAATCCGCAGTTGGGTCAACCCTGCTACGGCCATGACTTCACCCAGGGAATCCTCAATCTTTTTTGGGGGGAAGAGCGCCGTCATCTCTTTATTGAGGGCGGTTGAATACGCGACCAATCCGGCAGCCGCCGCAAAAGACACGCGCTTTTTGGGCGTAAATCCGTCGAAGGTGGGATCCAGAAGCGCGGTCAAAATCTCGCGCGCGCGGTCGGCGCGGAAATGGGCGAAGAGGATTCCATCACCATCTTTCATCCCCGCAAAGCCGTTCAGGATGATAGGCTTCACGAATTCGTCGTTCTCGCCTTTGGCGTAGCTCTCTTTAATCGCTGCTATGGGATCTTGCGCTGCCGTGCCTGTTCCTTCTGTAAGCATGGCGGTGGCGAGGGCGACTCGCTCCCATCTTTTATCCCGATCCATCGCATAATAGCGCCCGCAGAGCGTTGCGAGCGTCACATTCCCGTAAGGCGCAACATCTTCGAGGAGTTTGGTAACATGTGTTTCCGCGCTTTGCGGCGGCGTGTCGCGCCCATCCAGAAAGGCGTGAAGCGCGACCGGACCCCCCCCCTTCGCCACGATCCGCGCCAGAGCGGCGATATGGTTTTGATGCGTATGGATGCCGCCCGGGGAGACCAACCCCATCAAATGGCACGTCCCGCCGCTTTTTTTCAAAGTGGTAATCAGCTCTTGAAGCTTGGGATTGACATCCAGCTCGCCCAAAGCGATCGCCCGATCGATCATGGGTAAATCTTGATAAACTGTTCGGCCGGATCCCAAATTCATATGGCCGACTTCGGAATTGCCCATTTGGCCTGCAGGCAGCCCCACATATTCCTCGGACGCATTTAACACCGCATGAGGGCACGTCTCCCACGCGTTCCAAAAAACAGGCGCATGCCCGCGCGTCGTCGCATTGTCGGGCGCATCGGCCCGATACCCCCACCCATCCAGAATGCACAAGAGAACAGGACGTGGACGCGGCATGAAGATCTTCCTTTCATCATTGATGGGCCGGAAAATAAGCGGATACCCAGAAAGCGCAAGATAAACTTGCGGAAGGAAGGTTGGTTATAACTCCGTACGGCCGTGGCCTCATAAATTCATGGATTATCCGGCTTCTTCGCACTAGCTTTGGGGATGCGTTGCGATGAGGTAAGCCATGATACGTTTATTCACCCTTCTTTTCCAACTGGCGCTTTTGGCGGCGGTCGCTTTGTGGCTGGCTGATAATCCGGGCTCTGCGCGGATCGTCTGGCATGGCGCCGAGATTGACACCTCGGCCGCTTTTCTGGCGCTTGGCGTGCTGGCGGTCGGATTTATTCTGCATCTGCTGTTGCGTCTTTGGAATTTTCTGCGCCACGGGCCTGCGCTGTGGAAACAAAGGCGGCTGTTGAAAAAACTGCGTCAGGGACAAGATTTGACGACTCAAACGCTTATCGCGCTTGCCTCAGGCCGCGCGAGTGAGGCTGGACGGCTTGCGCTTGCGGCGCGTAAGAACATGGCAGATCCCATAACCGCGCACTGGCTGCAAGCCCAAGCGGCGCAGCTCGCAGGGGACTATCGCGCGGCGCAGGAAATTTTTCGCGGACTGGCCGCCCATCCTGACGGAGCTATTTTGGGGTATCGAGGTCTGATCGCCGAAGCCAAACGTCTGGGACAATGGGACGAAGTCGCGCGTTTGATCGATTCGGCTGCGCGTTTAAAACAGCCTGTGCCGTGGCTCAACCTGATTCTGATCGAAAGCGCGGCACGTAAAGGCCATTGGCAAGAGGCCAAAGAGGCTTTGTCAAAAGCCATCGCATCGCGGCTTATCGATCCCGAAACCAGCCGCCGGATGCTGGGTGCCGTGCATGGCGCCGTCGCTCGTCTCGCGGCGCAGCGTGGAGAGGACCGCGCCGCGTTGGAGTCCGCAGAGCAGGCCATAAAGGCCACGCCGAACGCGCTGCCCGCCGCGTGGACTCTGGCCGATGCCCTGAGCGCCGGGGGACATCTCCGCGCGGCTTTAAGGGTTTTAGAACGGGCATGGAAACGTGAGCCGCATCCGGAAATTGCCCTCAGACTCCGTTCTTTGGCCTCAGACCCCTTGGACGGATTCCGGCATCTTGATCGTCTGTCCAAAGGGCGCCTGTCTACCCCATCTCTGCGGCTTGCGCTGGCCGAGGCCGCTTTGGCCGCCGATCTTTGGGGCGAGGCGCGGCGGTATTTGAAAATAAGTTTGCAGGAAAATACGGCCACGCAAGGCGTCTATAGGCTTTTAGCTAAACTGGAGCGACGGGAAAAAGGCGATGAACGTGCCGCGCTGGATTGGCTCACGCGCGGGGCGGAGGCTTCTGCCGATCCCGCATGGGCCTGCGAAAACTGCGGGCATACTCAAAGTAAGTGGGAGCCTGTTTGTCCGACCTGCGGGACTCTCGGGGCTTTTATCTGGAAAGAGACAGAAAAAAAGGCGCGAAGCCCTGAAGCCCGCGCCCTTCCTTATGCGCCTTAGACCTTTACCCCTGACGCGCTTTATAGCGGGGATTCGTCTTATTGATGACGTAGGTACGCCCCTTGCGGCGCACGACCTTGCAGCTCGCATGACGCTTCTTAAGAGCTTTGATTGAATTGCTGACCTTCATAACCTGTTCCTTTAGCTTGTGGACGGCCGCAAGTTAGGCAAGGCGGCGGCCTCTGTCAAAGAAAAAATGGGGAAAAAATGGGAAAGAATCCCAAAAAATCGATTGCAGAGTCTCAACGCACCCTATATTCCGCTTTGCTCAAGGATTCGGCGCAGGGCTTTCAGCTCGATCAGCACGCCTTCAAGTTCACGACGTTTATCTTGGGAGAATCCGGACGCAGACGCATTCTGCGGTCTTACGACAGGCGTGGGAAGCGGCAGAAACGGCTCAAGCGCGGGAATGCCCATTGGAAGCTGGGGCTGAGCCACTTTAGACCGCGCTTCAGACACCGTCTTGGTATCCTCGCGCAAAAGCTTCTGAACACCCCGAATGGTAAAGCCTTGATTGTATAAAAGATCTTTGATGTCGTGGATGACGCGCACATCATCGGGGCGATAATAGCGCCGCCCCCCGCCCCGCTTGACGGGTTTGATCTGATGAAACTTGCTCTCCCAGAAACGCAGGACGTGCTGGGGAAGACCCAGATCTTCAGCAACCTCGCCGATCGTTCGGAAGGCGGCAGGCGATTTCATCGCGCCGACAGCCCCCGATGAGTCCAGAGAAGAAGATCCCGACAGGACGTTCTGAAGAGTTTCGCTCATGCGCTGCTCTTTTTCTTAAGGCCAAGAAGAGAACGGTTGATTTTATCTTTCAGGATATGGCTTGCGCGGAAGACCAAAACACGACGGGACTTAATCGGCACTTCCTCGCCTGTTTTCGGATTGCGGCCGATGCGCTCATTCTTATCGCGCAAATGAAAGCTCCCAAAAGAAGAGAGTCGAACCGCCTCGCCTTCGACAAGAGTTGCGCTCATTTCTTCCAGCAGCTCATCAACAAGCCGCGCGGAATCACTGCGCGGGAAGCCGATTTCGGTGAAAATAGCCTCAGCCAACTGGGCGCGTGTGAGAGTTTGGATCGTCATGAGGTCTCCTTGCAGAATCTTGGACAGAAGGCATTTTACTCTGTCTATCCCTCTTTGGTCAAATGGTGCGCAATGACCCAAAATCCGGGATATACTCGATTTCCTTGGAAAGCCGAGGATGCGATTCCGTGCAAAACACGCGCGAGGGCGAAGCTGATGCGCCTTTTGCGCGGACAAAACGTGAGGGGGACCGAAGGTTCCCGAGTATATATCGCATGGAATCAGCCAGCTAAATTTTTGAATTCTTCTTGGCCTTTTTTGTGCTAGAAGTCCGACATGGATCCCCATCATACCTTCACCACGATCGACTATATCGTCATCGGCACCATCTTGTTCTCTGGCTTGCTGGCGCTGATGCGCGGCTTGTTGCGCGAAGTTTTCTCGCTTTTGGCGTGGGCCGGCGCTTATTTTGCCGCTACAAAATTTTATATCGTGCTTGTGCCGTTCCTGCATCCCTATATCCATAAGGAGACGGCGGTAGAATGGGCTTCCATGGCCGCGATGTTCTGCCTTGCCATGCTTCTTTTGACGTTGCTGGGCTTTGCCATTTGCTCGCTGATCAAAGGCCGCGCTCTGACATCGATCGACCGTTCGCTTGGTTTTTTGTTTGGCCTTTTGAGGGGCGGGCTGATTGTGTGTCTGGTCTATTTAGTCTCTACGCTTCTTTTGTGGCCGGATATCGACCAGCCGCGTTTGCATGAGCAGCCTGAAACGCACTTAGCGGCCGACCAACAACAGGCGAAGACCCAAGAACCCACCGGCCATTGGGAACCTCCTGAAGGCCTTCTCCATGCCCGCACGCGGCCGCTTTTGGCGTCGGGTGCGCATCTGATCGAAGGGATCATCCCTCAAAAGCTTTTGGACGAGACGCTTAAGAAGACCAAAGTGCAACTGGATGAGACGTTGAAGAAAAAGAAGCAAGACTCTCTTGACGCGATGACCGCGCCGCCGACACCGACGACCGACCATAGTCCGGACGCCCCGTAAGGAAAAACGATGTTTCTCTCAACGAATCCTTTTGACGAGGATAGCCTAAAGGAAGAATGCGGCGTTTTCGGAGTCTGGGGCCAAGACGGGGCTGCGGCCTCTGTCGCGCTGGGTCTTCACGCCTTGCAGCATCGGGGCCAAGAAGCGGCCGGAATCGTTTCGGATGAAAACGGGACGTTCCACACGCATCACGGGCTTGGCCATGTTGGCGAGATTTTCGATGATCCTGCGGTTATGGAAAAACTGCGCGGCGCGGCAGTGATCGGTCATACGCGCTATGCGACGACCGGCGAGACTTCCTTGCGGAACGCTCAGCCTTTATATGCCGATTTTGAATTTGGCGGCTTTGCGCTGGCGCATAACGGGAATCTGACGAACGCGCAGGCGCTTCGAAATCAGCTGGTGAAACGCGGCTGCCTGTTTCGCTCGACAACCGATACGGAAACCATCATTCACCTGATGGCGATGGGGCGTCCGGGCGGGCCGGTTGAACGTTTGATCGAAGCGCTGCAAGCTATTAAAGGGGCTTATTCTCTGGTCGCGCTTTCCGAAGGTCTTTTAATCGGCGTGCGCGATCCCTACGGAATCCGGCCTTTAGTTTTGGGCCGGATTGACGGAGGCGCCTATGTTCTTGCCAGCGAGAGCTGCGCCTTAGACATCGTCGGCGCGACCTTTTTGCGGGATATAGAGCCGGGCGAAGTGGTTGTGATCAGCAAACAAGGGGTTCAATCTCTGCGGCCTTTTGCCTCTGCGCCCTCTCGATTCTGCGTTTTTGAATATATCTATTTCGCGCGGCCGGACTCTCTTCTGGATGGGCGTTCGGTTTACGAATCGCGCCGAAAAATCGGCACGGTATTGGCCGAAGAATCCCCTGTGGAGGCCGATCTTGTTGTGCCTGTGCCCGATTCAGGCGTCCCTTCCGCCATTGGCTATGCCGAGGCCAGCGGCCTTCCCTTCGATCTGGGCATTATCCGAAGCCATTATGTCGGCCGCACCTTCATCCAACCGACGGACCAGATACGGCATCTGGGCGTGAAATTGAAACATAACGCGAACAGGCCGTTGATCGCGGGTAAGCGGATTGTTCTGATCGACGATTCTATCGTGCGTGGGACCACCTCGGTGAAACTGGTGGATATGCTCCGCAAGGCGGGGGCGCGGGAGGTGCATCTGCGAATCTCCAGCCCCCCTACGGCGCATGGCTGCTTCTATGGCGTCGATACGCCGCGGCGCGAGAAACTTCTGGCGCATGACAATACGGTCGCCGAAATGTGCGCCTTTATCGGGGCCGATAGTCTGGCTTTTATCTCTCTGGACGGGCTTTATCGCGCGATGGGTGAGACGGGCCGCAACGCGGCGCAGCCTCAATTCTGTGACGCTTGTTTCAGCGGCGAGTATCCTATTCGCCCGACGGATGCCGGGCTGTGATTTCCATCGTGCGTTTTTTCTTGTTTCTTGGTGGGCTGCTGCTTTCCTCTTTTGCCGCACAGGCGGAAGTGAGCGAGGGGCAACAGGCGCCCGCTTTTGTGGCGACGACCTTGGACGGGAAGAGCTTTGATCTGTCGGCCTTGAAAGACAAAGTCGTTGTGCTGCATTTTTGGGCAACATGGTGCGCCCCCTGCCGCGAGGAAATGCCCGCGCTGGAGGCCGTATGGCGAAAATACAGAACAAAAGGGCTGGAGGTTTTGGCGATCAGCGCCGACCGCCCTCGCGCCAAAAACGACGTACGGCAGGCGATACGGGTTCTGACCTTTCCGATTGCCCTTTTGGATTCCGCCTCCAAAAACGATTTTGGCCCCTTGTCCAGTGTGCCGATCACCTATGTCATCGGTAAAGACGGCAAAATCGCGCAGATCCTGACGCCGGATCTCTTGCCGCTGAGAGAAGCAACGCTGGGTACGGAAATCGATGCGCTCCAAGCCGCAAAGACTGAAATAAAATAGCTTTTGTCCGGCCTGTTTCTTTTTGGACTCCCTACAGCCTCAGAGATTCTGAATACAACCGATTCAATGTGGAGACATCCACAACTGCCTTGATAAGAGCGCGAGACATATCTTCACTTGCGTCCCCTGTGTAAGCCTCTTTCAGTATTTCCTTAAAGTCTATTTCGGTTGCGTCGATTTGCATCCAGCCGGGCACATGGAACGCTCCAGAAAGGGCTGAACGGGCGACGTCTTCCGCAGCAGTGTGGAGAGGGTCGAGAAGGGTAACCCCCGATGGAAAAGTATTGCCGAGATCTGTGAGAGCTTTTTGCATAAGATCAATGGTCATGTCCCCAAACTGAGTGAGAGCCGGAACTAAAATCACATTCTCTTGGCTTGTATCTTTCTGTACCCTCTGAACAAAGCTACTAACTAAAAAGGCCGCCCTCTTAATGAGGTCATTGCTCTTACCTGAAAGCGCAAGTCGCTCACCAGCGGCATTTCGGGCCTGTCGCCACCCTTCCAATGCTTTATGCTCTTTCTCAGAAAGCCCATAAACGAGCTTTCTTTGACTAAAGAGCGCACCATAAGGGCCTTGCTCGGCATTCGGCCCTAAAACCAGAACAGGTGTCTCAGCAAAGGAGGGATGCACTAACCGTTCCACCATGGAATCTACAAGGGAGAATACGCGAACTGAATTCTTACGGTACCATGGTTCCGTTTCAAGCCGTCCCTTCAGATTTGAGGCTGCGTTGTCTGCAATCAATATCGATACATAAGATCCTTGAGACCGTGATCGAACAAACCGCTCTGCTTCCGTAATAAGACCTTTGGCAACATTTGATGGCACGATCAAGCGTCCCTTGTCTTCTAAAAGCTCTTCTGCTTCCCCACCGGGACATGCAGAGATTATGCTCGGCCTCAAACGGCTTGCGACGACTTCTGCTATTTTTCTGGAGTTTTCTAGGCCGCTTTTTGATAATACTTCCAGCACAAGTTGTTTCCACGCTTGCCGAAGAGCAGCCTCAGGCCCCATATGTGGGGGTGTATAAAGAACCAGAATGGCGTTGTCTCGGTGAGAAACAAAGGATCTCTTTGGATCCGTGATGTTTTCACTGAAGGCCTTCCCTTGCCGATCAAGCGCATCAAAAAGTTCGCTTGCATCCACACGAAGAGTGGATTTACCGTCAGCCTCCCCTGCACCTGAATAAATAAGCCCAGATGAAAGAAGCTTCTCGTCAAAAAGCCAGAAATCAATAGGATTTTCTTCATCTTGAATGAAGACACTCTTTGACGTTATTGCCATAGTACCGGACTCATTTTTTAACATTCAGCAATACCAATATGTTAACGCTCGTTCCGGGTAATATTAAACGGGCGAGTGTGGTTATTATTTTGGGGAGGCTTGAATTTGAGAACAATCGGCGCAGGTAATCGAGGCC
>CAIJXG010000043.1 GCA_903824505.1 uncultured Pseudomonadota bacterium
GCCTCGATTACCTGCGCCGATTGTTCTCAAATTCAAGCCTCCCCAAAATAATAACCACACTCGCCCGTTTAATATTACCCGGAACGAGCGTTAACATATTGGTATTGCTGAATGTTAAAAAATGAGTCCGGTACTATGCGCGCTGTTAGTAAAACCGCCGGCGATTTTATCGACCCATTGGCGCGCGTACCATGCCTTAGAGCTGTCATCCATGAACTTTTTGAACGGGGCGCTGACGCTGCCCATATAGGTCGGGCTGCCAAAAATAAGCGCATCGGCCTTTTCTAATTCGGCCCACGGCGTTTCCGCTTCGCTCAACGCGATAAGGCTGACCTCAGCCCCCGCAACAGACTGTGCGCCACGCGCAACAGCTTTGGCCAGTTCAGCGGTATGTCCGTAGCCGCTGTGAAAAACGATTGCGATTTTCATGGTGTTATCCTTTTCGAGATGAGGAAAGCCTCAGAGTTTAGGTTATACTCGGGTTTCCAAGGAACCCGAGTATATAAGAAGTGGGGGCTTAATCCGCTTCGTGTTTTTGGGCGATTCGAATTTGCCGCGCGCGGGTAAGGATTTCGTTCTCCAAAGCTGTTGGCGTGCTGGGGGAAACCGTTGCATCGCTCCATTCGCCCTTCGCGTTTTTCTCTTGGCGGAAAACGGAAACTTTCACCCCATTGGCCGTCAAAGCGCGATCTCGAATGAAGATATTCAATTTGATTCGCGCGGTCGGCGTTTCGGGCGCTTGATACCAATCCGTCAGAATCACCCCGCCAACCGGATCTGCCGAAGCGATGGGCAGAAAAGAAACTGTATCCAGCGCGGCATGCCACAGAAAAGCATTCACACCGATCCCAACATTATCAGGGGCTTTTTTCTCATCCCCGCCGAAGAGGCTAAAGCCGCCTTTGCTGCTGACAAGACTGCCGTTTTTATACAGCTCGTCATGCGCCTTATCCCTATAGGTCGGATCGGTTTTCACGTCTCCGCACGCGGCAAGAAGCACGAAAACAGCAAGAAGGGACAGAAGGGGCGCAAAGACTTTCATAGGATTCCATCAGACGTGAAGACAAGCTGAACCGAGTCCATTTAAGACGCACCGCGTGCAGATTGCAAGATGGGGATGAGGCGCAGGGCAAATCGAGTGGTTAATTTTTAAGAAAAAGTTACACCCAAGAGGATACGGCTGCACGTGCCGATATGAGGGAGACTCTTTGTCTTGTGCGCCTGTTTTTGGGCGTGAGATTCCCCTCTTGCTTTTCTGTCCAAACAGCCTATAAAGCCTCGTCACCGCAGAGCTGAAAGGCTTCGGCGGAACTCCTTGCTCGTTTCTTGGAAACGGGCTTTGTCCGAAAAGGGCTGAAGGGTTGGAAATGGTTTCCGGCTCGCAGCGTTCGGACGCTAACTCGAAGGGAGTGTGGATCTATGCCACTCTACGAAACTATTTTTATCGTGCGTCAGGATGTGCCGTCGGCTCAGGTCGAGGCTTTGTCCAAAACATTTGCCGAATTGGTCACCACCCAAGGTGGACAGGTCAAGAAGACCGAATCATGGGGGCTGCGCACCCTTGCCTACCGCATCAACAAGAACCGCAAAGGGCATTATACCCTTTTCAATATCGAGGCTTCCGCTGTCGCGATTGCCGAGCTGGAACGTCAAATGCGTCTGAACGAAGATGTTTTGCGCTTTATGACCGTGCGGGTTGAAGCCCATGAAGAAGGGCCTTCCGCCCTTTTGCGTAAAGATGAAACCAGCGACGCCCCGATGGGGGGCCGTCCTGAACGCGGGGACCGCAGTGATCGTGGAGATCGGGGGGATCGTCCCCGTCGCGCCCGTCCTGAAACCGCTTCTGCTGAAGGAGAATCCGTATGAGCATGCCCGACTCTTCCTCCCGCGCCCCGCGCGGCGATCGTAACGCCCCAGGGGGCTTTGGCGGCTTTCGTGGCCGTGGCCGTAAAAGCTGCCCGTTCTCGGGTAAGCAAGCGCCTAAGATCGACTATAAGAACCCCGATCTTCTGAAGCGCTTTATCTCCGAGCGTGGCAAGATCATGCCCAGCCGCATTACCGCCGTCTCGGCCAAGAAACAGCGCGAATTGTCGCAAGCGATCAAACGCGCCCGCTTCATCGCCCTGCTGCCCTACGTCGATAAGCGCGGGAACGCGAATTAAAGGATAGGGACTGGGGAGTAAGATTCTTATGACGTTCCCGCTCGTCATCCCCGCGAAAGTGGGGATCCATCGCGAGCGAGTGCGAGCCTATGAGTCAACACTGTTGATGCTTTGTATTGGAAGACTCCGCTGCCACACATGACGCGTTTTTCAACGTCTTTGCAGCTTTAGAGAGACGTTGCTTTAAAACATTTCCCCCTTCCCAATTGAAGGGGTGTGGAGAGACTAAGCTCCCCGAGTTCGGGAAGGCCCTGCGTTCCAAAGCGGCCTTTCTCTAACCCTTTGTCTGAAGGCAAGGGGGACGCACTGAAAGAGGGTCAACGATGCTGTTAAAAGACTTGAAAGACCAATTCCCGTCTCGCGGGCTTGCGGGACATGCGTGGGGTGTTTTTGCGGGGTTGCTCAGCGCCCTGCTCTTGACCTTTACGCTTTCCCATGCCGATTCCCTCTTGGTGCTGCTTTTGGTCTATTTTGTGCCGCTTCCCTTGCTGATGGCGGGTTTTGGCGCGGGGGCATTGTCGTGTCTTTTTGGGCTTTTGTCGGGCACGGCCGCGCTTTTGGGAATCGGACGTCCGGATCTAGGGATTTTTTATCTTTTGACCGACGCCCTGCCCGCCTTGGCCCTATCCACGCTGGCCCTTCGCTCTCGCCTTTTACCCACAGGGCAGAGGCTTTCGACGAATGAAGGCAGCTTGCTGGCTTTGCTCATCGCCTATCCGTGTCTTGTTTTTCTGGGTGTCAATCTCTCGGTTCTGTCCCGTGGCGATGATTTGCTGGCTATGACAAGAACGGCGCTGACGGGAGTCAAATCTCAAGTCGATAGGCTGCTGACGGCAAACGGCCAGACTCTGACCCAAGACATGCAAGACGCCCTCGCCCGAGTCATGGAGCAAATCGCCCATCTGACCCCGTCACTGGCGATGAGCGCGTGGCTCTTTTCTTTCCTGATTGTCCTGTATATCGCCGAAAAAATGTTGGACCAGAAAGATGCGCAAAAAAACTGGACTCTGCGCCCGCCTTTTCAAATTTTTCAGCTGCGGATTCCTGTTTGGATCCTTTATGGCGCGGCCGTATCGGGGCTGGCCTCTTTCTATGCCCCTGCGCCTTTCGATTATATCGGGCTTAATCTCAGCGTTTTGTTCAGTCTGCCTCTGTTTCTGACAGGGATTATCGTTACCCATGCGATGGCCCGGCGGATGCGCTTTGGGCTTTTGTTTTTGATCGTCTTTTATCTGCTTATCAGCGTCTTCGTCTATCTTGTGCCGCTTGTGGCCCTGCTGGGCGTCGTTGACCAGTGGGCCGATTTTCGCAAGCGGTTTGCGGAAAGCCCAAATTCCAAAGGAGAAAACCTATGATTGACCTTATTCTACTCGAACGCGTCGATGGTCTCGGCACGATGGGACAGACCGTCAAAGTGCGCCCGGGCTATGCGCGCAACTATCTGCTGCCACAAAAGAAAGCGCTCCGCGCCACCAAAGCGAATGCGGAATTTTTTGACAAGCAACGGGCCGAGCTTGAAGCGCGCAACGCCGCTGAACGCGCGAAGGCCGAAAAACTCGCCACCACGATAGAAGGGCTTACCTTCATCGTCATTCGGCAAGCCAGCGAAATGGGGCAATTGTTTGGCTCCGTTAACGCCCGCGATGTCGTAGAGGCCGCCCAAACCGCAGGACATGTTTTCAGCCGTCCGCAGGTTCAAATCGACAGTCCGATCAAGACTCTGGGTCTCTTCTCGATTCGCTTAAAGTTGCATCCTGAAGTGTCTTCCACCGTGACGATCAATGTCGCGCGCTCGCCCGAAGAAGCGACCGTCCAAGCGCAAAAGCACAAGACTGAATCCAAGCCGACGGAAGAAAAGTCCGATTTCGATTCCGCCTTTTTTGGCGAATCGAGCGAGCCCGTCGATCTTTTGAACGCGGAAGAAGAGGCCAAACCCGCCAAGAAGGGCAAAAAGGCCGCCGCAACGGAAGAGGCGGACGAATCCGCGCCCAAACCCAAAAAGCCCCGCGCTAAAAAAGCCGCGGCGGAGTAAAAAACACCCCCTTCTTTTGATAAACAAGAGAAGGGGGATTTTTTTATGAGGTCTCTTTTAGCCCCCCTTTTTCGTGAACGCGCGCGCTGGTTTTACTGGCAGCCGGCATTTTTGTGCGCCGGAATTGTCGCGTATTTCTCTTTGCCTTTTGAACCTGCGTTTGGAACGCTGGCCGCGCCGGTTTTTCTGGCCGCGCTGATGGGGCTTTTGCACCGCCGCTTTTGGAATGCGACGGTTTTTCTCTATGCCCTATTTCTGATCGCCCTTGGCTTTGCGGCCGCGCAACTTGAAACGCGGCTGGATGAACGCCCGATGCTGGATCACGAGCTTACGTCGACCCCGATCACGGGCCGCGTCGCGCAAACAGATTTGATGCCGGATGGAATCCGACTGACTTTGTTGCATCCGTCTTTGGGCGCTCTACCCGCCGCCGAAACGCCCGAGCGAATCCGAATTAAATTCAATGATTTGACTCTGGAGGATGCCCCCCCTACGGGCAGCGAGGTCTCCGTCCACGGACGCGTTGGCCCCTTCAGTGAACCCGTTACGCGCGGCGCAATGGATTTTCGGCGCGAGGCTTATTTTAAACATCTAGGCGGTCTGGGCTGGAGTCACGATCCTCCAACCCAACTACCGCCAACACAATCCAGTCTTTCTTTCAACGACCGCGCGACGCTTTTCTTTGAATCTCTGCGCAAGACCCTTGCCGCCCATGTGACAGCCCGTCTGTCCGGCGATGTTGCCGCCATGACCGCAACGCGCCTGAATGGCGAGCAAACGGCGATTTCCCCTTCCGTGATCGAGGCGATGCGGATTGCGGGTCTGTCGCATTTACTCTCTACCTCCGGCTTCCATGTGACCATCATGGCGCTGCTCGTGTATTTTCCCTTTCGGGCCTTGTTGGCGCTGATCCCCCCTCTTGCCTTACGGTTTCCGATCAAGAAATGGGCGGCAGGCGCAGCCATTCTCTCGGCCACGCTCTACACGCTTTTGGTTGGAGCGCAGCCCGCCACGCTCCGCTCGTTGATGATGGCCACGCTGGCGATGCTGGCCATTTTGCTCGACAGGCGCTCGACTCCCTTGCGTCTTGTCACGCTCTCGGCCTTTATCGCTATGCTGGCCACGCCCGATGCTGTGATGGGGCCGAGTTTCCAGCTCTCCTTCGCAGCAGTGTTCTGCCTGATCGCCGCCCATCAACGAACGGCAGAGGCGTTGACAGGGGTTCATAGTCAAGAAGAACAGGGCAGGTTTCGCGCCCTGCTTTCCTATTTGGGCAAAATTACGCGCACCTCGGTGATCGCCACGGCGGCGACAACTCCTTTTGCCTTATATCATTTTCAAAGTTTCAGCCTCTATGGTTTTCTGGCGAATATGGCCGCCATTCCCCTAACCAGCTTTTGGATCATGCCCGCGATTCTTCTGGCTTGGTTGACGGCGCCTTTTGGCGCGGACGGGATTTTTATCGATGCAGCGGGTGTCGGAACGGCTCTAACCATTCGGATTGCCACAACCGTTGCCGCTTGGCCGCATGCGGTCTTTTATGTTCCCGCTATGCCCGCGCTGGCACTGATCGCCGTAACATTGGGGGGAGTGTGGCTTTGTTTATGGAAAGAACGCTGGCGATATATTGGGTTTTTGCCGATTGTAATCGGACTCCTTTATCCGCTGTACACGCGGACGCCCGATTTCTTTGTGTCCTCTGACGGCGCATGGGCGGCCAAACAAGCCGATGGGCGATTGGCAACCCTGAATGTGAAGCGCGAAAAATTTGCCTTAACCCAGTGGCAAGAAAGGCTGGGGCGGGTCGATGCCGTGGATGCGTCCGCCCTTCCCGAGGACACCCAAGACCTGCGCTGTGATACCCTAGGCTGCGTCTATCGTCACAAAGACGTGATCCTTGCCATGCCAACCAAAGAGATCGCAGCCCTAGAAGATTGCGCTCATGCCGCCTTTGTCATCGCCCCTTTTGAGATCCGTTCTTGCGCCGCGCCCCATCTTATCGATGCTTCTTTTCTGAAAACTCACGGCTCGACCACGCTTTTTTTCACAGAATCCGGCGTGGAGATCGACACTACCCACACGCACGCCGCCGAACGGCCATGGAGCGTGGGGTGGAAAAAACAGGCAACAGAATGAAGCCCGTTACGCAGAGATTCCTTGCCTCACAACCCTGCGCCGCCAGAGGAGGTAGAAGATCAAAAGCGTATTCATCAGAAAGATCGTAATCGGAAAACAGATGGTCGTGAAAGAGATGGTCTCTGTGGCCAAGACAGAAAGAAGCCAGAGCGGATTGGCGATAACATAATTGATTAGGGCTTCTTGATAAGGAGCTGCCCATGATTTCCGAAAGGTTGGATAATACCCTATCGTGTCAATGGAGGTGACAATCACCACGGCATAAAGGGGGTCCTTCGTTGCGATCCAAACGGGTAGCGCGCTCAAAGCGCCAACAAAAGCCAAAATCTCTGATCGCGTTAAATTGAGTTTGACCTTAAATCCCGCCAGAATGGCAATAGAAAGACAGGATAAAGCATCCGCCCATTGCACCCACGCGCCCGGGCCAGCATCTGCTGCAAGGCCCGCCGTGGCTGAAATGCCTCCTGTCACCCCCCAAATAATCCATGTAAAAATATGTGGCTGTATCTTCCCTTTCCAAATATTCACCAAATAGGGAACCGTCACGGCAACCGTTAGAGGGATGGAAAGAAGACCGATGAGATTTTTGTCCATGCGGTCTTTTACTTGGAATCTACGCCGCGAACAACCGCCTGACTTTTCCGATTCCATCAATCAGCGCGTCGATATCCTCTTTCGTGGTGTAGAGCCCGAAGGAGGCGCGGGCTGTTGCGGGAATCCCCAAACGCTCCATCAAGGGCTGGGCGCAATGGTGGCC
>CAIJXG010000044.1 GCA_903824505.1 uncultured Pseudomonadota bacterium
CTCGTTCGCGGATTCCATCAGGGCCAGTTGGCCTCCTCCCACACGTGGGACAAAACCAACACACGTAGGCCGGACACATGACCGCAACCTTCTGCCCTTCCCTATTTTCACCTTGACTTGCACAAGCCGTCCACACATGACACGGTTTGTGGATAATTCAGGCTGCTTGACTGCCATCATTTTTCAGCCATTGAAATCCGATCGCTTTCGTCCCATATTCGTTTGCACGGGCTGGCCGCGTTGGAATCGGCCTCTTGCGTTTTTGTTCACAGAATAAGGATGATCCCATGACTGAACCTTTTTTCCGTTCTCATGTCGCCGGCCTTGACGGCGTGACGTTTGATGCCGGGCTGCGGAGCTTTATGCAGCGTATCTTCAGCTATATGGGCGGGGGCCTTGCGCTCACGGGGGTTTTGGCGTGGATCGTTGCGAACACGGCCTTGGCGGGTATTCTTTTTGGATCGCCTTTGAAATATGTCCTGATGTTGGCTCCGCTGGGCTTTATCATGGTCATGAGTTTTCGGATGAACACCATCACTGTCTCGGGGCTTCGGTCGCTTTTTTGGCTTTTCTGCGGCACGATGGGGCTGTCGATGGGCAGCATTTTCCTTTATTACACTCAAACCAGCGTTGCGCGGGCCTTTTTCATTACAGCCGGAACTTTCGGCGCGATGAGCCTGTGGGGCTATACGACTAAGAAGAATCTGGCCGATATGGGGTCTCTCCTGATCATGGGGGCCGTGGGGATCTTTATTGCCATGCTCGTGAATATGTTTTTAGCCTCTTCGACGCTTCAATGGGTTATCTCGGTCATGGGAGTCGGGATTTTCACGGGGCTGACTGCGTGGGATGTGCAACGGCTGAAGCAAACCTATGCCGAAGGGGTTGGGGCTGAATCGAATGACAAGCTTGCGATTTTCGGCGCCTTAACCCTTTATCTGAATTTTATCAATGCGTTCCAGTTTCTGCTCCAGCTGATGGGCGATCGAAGAAGTTAAATCCTATCAAGTAGTTACCGTTTTTTATGGGTGTTTTTTTGTTGCGTTTTCCGCGGCAAAATTGTATGGTTCTGCTTGTATCAAGGGAATATTCAACTCTGTTAACAGAGGTGTCCTATGTCAGCACAAAGTATCCCCCAAGATTATTGGGCTGTGACGGGTCCGTGGGTCATGAATGCGGATAAATATCTGAACGGATCTAATGGGTATGATCTGGAAAAAGATCTTCTCCTGTGTCTGGAAGGCGGCGCGGATTCGCTCGTTCTGGATTGCGATGCGCTCACTTACATGACAGGGGCGGGGGTTCGTTCCCTTGTGAATGTCGCGCGCGCGGCTCAGACAAAAGGGGCTTCTTTTCGCCTGTGCAATCTGAAGGGCCAGCCGCACGAGATTTTTAACGCCTGTGGCGCGTATGCCTTTGTGCCCGAAACGGTTGCTGCTGCTTGGGCCCCGGCCCCTGCTCCTGTTCTCTCTGTCGTTTCATAAAATCGTCTGAAGGACGATCTCTGCCGCGCGTTCGGAGGGGATGAAGGACCCTTGACCGAGCCATGCGGCCGTTTCAGCAAGCCCTTTAATTTGAGTCTGTCGGGCGGAGTCGTCCATCAGTAAAGGCAACAGCGCAGCGGCGAGTTTCTGGGACGTGCAGTTTTCTTGTAGAAATTCTGGCACGATTTGTTTTTGGTGCATGATATTCACAAGATTGGCATAGGGCGTGCGGATGAAGCGGCGATACAAAAAAGCCGTGAGCGGGTTGATTTTATAGGCGATGACGGCGGGCAAGTGCGCCAAGGCAAGCTCTAAAGCCACCGTGCCGGAACAGGCCAAAGCGGCAAGCGAGGCTGCAAACGCGTCATATTTATCCGCCTCGCCCTCCACGATCACAAAAGGCAGGGCCCAGTTTGCGATTTCATCGCGGATCCGCTGTTTCAAATGGGGCACAACGGGCACGACAAGCTGTAGATCCGGCTGCGATTGCCGCAAAAGCTCGATTGTAGCGCGGAAAATGGGCAGAAGCCGTGCGACTTCCCCTCTGCGGCTGCCCAGCAAAACAGTCAGAAGAGGTGTTTCCGGCCCAAGCCCGTGGCGCGTTCGGAATTGTGCGGCGTTGCCGTGAGCGACCCCACTTTCCACAACGGAATGGCCGACAAAGCTGCAGGCAAGATTTTCGCGGTTGAAAAAGGGCGGCTCAAACGGAAAGACGGCCAACAAATGATCCAAGAAACGTGCGATTTTTTTGGCCCGTCTCGGACGCCATGCCCAGACGGTCGGCGCGACGTAATGAATGAGTTTTATTTTTGGGATTCTCGCTCGCTTCACCCGTTGCGCGACCCGGAAACAAAAATCCGGCGAGTCGATGGTGATCAGGGCGCAGGGGTGACGCTGGATCACCTGTTGGGCCGTTTCGTGAATCCGCCCCAGTAAGCGCGGAATGTGGCGCAACACTTCTATAACGCCGAAATGCATTAATTCGGTATGGGGGAACAGAAGCTCTAGCCCCTCACCAACCATATGTGGGCCCCCAATGCCGACAAAACGGGCCGTGCCGTGCGTTTGCTTCTTCAGTGCGCGCATCAACCGCGCCCCAAGGATATCGCCCGAGGCCTCGCCCGCGATCAGGAAGAAAAGAAGAGGAGGGGGGCTGTCGGGAGGCATGAGATCAGGGGGCTTTACAGGGCGATTCAGTGAAACGATAAAACGCGCAACAAGAACGGGTGTTATCCCATAACCGCACTTTTTGCTGCGCAAAAAGAAACGGTTTGCGGAATGACTCCAATGATTGGGATAATGGCTCTATACTCGGGACCCCTCACGTTTTGTCCGCGCAAAAGGCGCATCAGCTTCGCTGCGTCCGTGTTTTGCACGGAATCGCATCCTTCCGCTTTCCAAGGAAACCGAGTATATAAGACTCTACCTTCCTCCCCTTCTTAAGGTCTTCATGCGGTTTGTCACGTGGAATATCAACTCGGTTCGGTTGCGCATCGGGCTTATTGAACGGCTGATCGATGCCTTGTCGCCAGATGTTCTTTGTTTGCAGGAAACAAAATGTCCGGATGAGGCGTTTCCGCATGCGCCTTTCGCCGCGCGGGGCTATGCGTATCGGCATATTTGGGGGATGAAAAGCTATAATGGCGTTGCAATTATCTCGCGGCTTCCCTTGATGCAGATGGGGCAGCGAGACTGGCAGGGGCGCGCGGATTGCCGTCATATTTTTGCGACCTTGCCCGATCAGACGGAGATTCACTGTTTGTATGTGCCTGCGGGGGGAGATGTTCCGGATCCCGATGTTAATCCGAAATTCGCGCATAAGCTTGGGTTTCTGGATGAAGGCGCGGCGTGGAGCCGTGAACAAAAGGTGAGTAGGCCCCGTATCCTTTTGGGCGATTTGAATGTTGCGCCGTTGGAGCAAGATGTCTGGTCTCATCGGCAGATGCTGGGGGTTGTCTCTCATACGCCTATAGAAGTTGAGAAATTCACGGCGTGGCAGCAAGCCGGAGGGTGGATTGACGCGCCGCGTTGTTTTATTCCGCTTGAGGAGAAACTTTATTCGTGGTGGAGTTACCGCGCTCAGGATTGGGAAGAGTCAAACCGAGGCCGCCGTTTGGATCACGTCTGGGTGACGCCGCCTTTGGCTCCTGCCTTGCGGGGCGCACACGTCCTTCGCGCTGCCCGAGGCTGGGATCCCAAGCCCAGCGACCATGTGCCCGTGATTGTGGATGTGGGGTAGGTTTGTATGATTTGGGAGTTTTCTGATGGCCTTTTTGTTTCCCCGTAATCGAGCGGTCTTCGAGCAGCTTCTGTCCGGATACAGGATATTTCTGCAAGAGACTCTTTCTTTTGGGATTCAGGTTCATTTATACGGCTCTCTGGCCTATGCTCATTATGTTGGGGATTGGGATATCGATATCAACGATCTGGATTTTGTAACCGAGAATTCAAACTTTCTTCGCATTATCAATATATTTCAGAATAATCCTCATGTTTTACATGAGCTTACGCCGCTTCCGTCTGTGCGTCTTTTTATGGGGGGCGCTAAGCTCTCGATCCATGACTCGGCTGTTGTGTTTCCGGATCGTTTTTCGGCCCGATCTGTTTCTCTTCACGGCATGAATTTTTCGGTTGTGGATGAGGGGGCTCTTTTAAAGGCCTATGCGCCAAGGCAAAACGCCTTGCAAAAAGAGGGGTATGTCCAAAAATTTGTCGCCCTCGCTCACCACCAATTTCAAGGCCAGTACGCCTTTTTCCTTTTGAAGCCCAGTTTGCTGAAAAACAGAAGGGAAGGGGAGGTTTGTCAGTTTATCGAAAAGCAGGGCTTTACGATTTTAAGGACAGACCGCGTGACTCTGGATCCGGCCGATGTGGATTTTCTCTATAAGCAGGACTATCAAGATTTGACCCCTGTTCTGACAGAAAGCGGCGCTGAGGCGGCGCTGAAAAACGCCCATCGCCTTTATGATGGGCAAGAGGTGATTTTCCTGACGGTCACGCGAACCGAAGGGGATGCCATTGAAAAAGCAAACCTTTTGAAAGGCAAGAATTTTTGGCCTGCCCAATGCGAGGCCGAGAGCTTACGCTATCAGTTCAGATCCCCCGCTTACGATACTTTTGTTATTCCGGCGGGGAAAATCGTCGAGACGCCCTGCGATAATGTGATCCATACGGCAAGATGTGAAAGCGATTTTGCGGCGGCTTATGTGCGCTTTGTCTTGGGCTGCCGAGGAGATTGATTTTGATTAGGGGGTGAGAGATATGACGTGAGCCAATAATGATTCACGAACAGGATTATTCCCATTGTCCTGCCCCTCGCCCTCAAGCGTCTCGCATAACTGATCGATAATTCCCTCAACGAAATGGGCTCTTGCGTTCTGAGGGATTTGGTGCTCTGCAAGGGTAAGGGCAGCCAAACTCAAGGGAGCCATTGCGGACGCTTCTACTTTCAGAGAAATGCGATTAGAGGCGCTTTTCTCGGCTGTAAGTTGATAGGGGCCAAATGTAGGGGAGGAGTCCCTACTGTCAGAGGCTACGTAGCCCTCCTGAACAGTCAATTTCCAAGTACTGTCGGGGTTGCACTCCAAAATGCTTTTCTTAACCGTAATGGCCGCTTGCTGATTGGAGCCAAGTTCCACGGCGATGGGCAAGTCTGTCAGAGCGTAGGTCTTGCCTAAAGGTTTTGGGGCCTCAGCCATATTATTACTCCACATCCCGTCCAGAACTAGAGATGTCATGTTATACGAAGATCCTTACGAATTGGTTTACGTGAGCGTGAGTATGTGTCTGCTCGTGCATTTATACTGCGAGACGTTACAGGCTAAACTTTTTGCTCGACAACACGCGCTCTGCGTCCTGAGTGCCGCTGGCCGGACTTGGTCGTTATTCTGCTTTATCTTTTTCTGTCCGGCGCGCGGCAATCCTGTCGCAACCGCTCGGGACACAAAAGGCTAACTTATGGGGTGGTGCGGTATGCCATACCTCACGTCCCACAGGCACAGGCCTTGCGGGGGAGCAGTGGGGCCGCCCCGGGTTCGGTCACAAGCCGCAAAGGCGGCTGCAAAATTGTCCAGAGTCCACTCGTTCGCGCCGACAAGCGCCAGAGTCCCGACCATATTCCGCACTTGGTGATAGAGAAAAGATCGCGCCTCGGCCTGAAGGGTGAGGACCTCCCCCTCTTGCGTGAAAAACAGCCGATCCAGTGTGCGGTGGGGCGAGTTGGCTTGACAATCGGCTGCGCGGAAGGTCGAAAAATCATGATGTCCGATCAGTAAATCCGCCGCACGTTGCATCGCGACGACATCCAAGAGGCGCGTGACATGCCACGCTTGATCTTTATCCAGAACCAAGGGGGGACGGCGGTTGACGATCCTATAGCGATAAACGCGCCCTCTGGCGTCAAAACGGGCATGGAAATCCGGCGCGACTTCCTGTGCATTCAACAGCGCGATTTTATGGGGGCGGAGATAGAAATTTACTGCGCTGCATAGGCGGCTTCCTTCCATCTCTTTTTCCAAATCCATATGTGCGACTTGCTCGCGCGCATGAACGCCCGCATCCGTGCGTCCCGCCACGTGAAGCGTCACGGACTCGGCCGAAAATCCTGCGACGGCTTCCTCGATCGCCTGTTGGACAGAGGGCGCGTGCGCTTGCCTTTGCCAACCGCAGAACGCGCCGCCGTCATATTCAAGGGTGAGTTTCCAGCGTTTCATATAAATTTCTGAACAGAATATTCCGCCTAGTGCCCTGCGTCACCTAAAAAGGAAGGAGAGGACGCTGAGATTTTTTGCCCCGACAAAAACGAAAACCGCACGCCTGTATTGGAGATACAGGCAAGGTTTTTGGTTTTGTCGGGGGGAAAAAGATCAAGTCAAATCCTTTCTTTTTAGGTGACGCAGGGCACTAGATCATCTGACGCCGCAGTTCCGTCAGCAAACGATACCGTTCCTGTGCATCGTGATGCAGGCGCTTCCGCTTTGTAAGCACAAGTTTATGGGGCGAGCCCTTCGCAATAGTCGTCAGATCAACCGGAACGAGGCTGCCCTTGAATTTCTCTGTCACATGGGTGCGATGTTGCTGGACGATGGCAAGGGTCTGACTCGTCTCTTCCTTCGAGGCTAAGAAAACATTGACCTTTTGACAATGCGGGCAGGCGCAAGAGAGACGATCATCAAGATGCCAATCATCCGCCTGTCTTTCCCCTTGGGCGATCTCACGGTCAATCGCGGACGCAACAGAAGCTTGCCATGCGGAGACTCCTTCTTGATGCGCGCTGGGAATCTTGATCTTTTGTAAATCAATCAGCCACGCCGCACAGGCTTCCACAGGATAGCGGGCTGGCATCGCCTTGATATGGTCTAATAGTTTAAGCGTTTGAACCGGATTTTCAAGTTTTAGTGTTGTCCGGAGCAACGCTTTGACGGTCTCCATCCGTCCCTCAAGATTTTCTTGCAAACGGATTTGGTTTGTCCAAACGTCTTCAACATCGCCAGAAACATGGCGATCGACCGCATTGGCAACGATTGCATTCAGAAGTTCGGCAGGAAAATGGGCCTTGAGAGCCGCAAGAAGTAAACTTTCCGTTTCCTTTGCCGGACGCACCTCAATACGGAAAGAATAATCTGTCTTCGTCTTCTGTCTGACCGCGGCCCAAAGATCTAAACACCAAGGACTTCCATATTGTTTATGCAAGAGAGCAAAAGCCTCGACATGGTCGGCGCGAAGATGCTCAATCGCAAAAAACTGCATCAGAGTTTTTGCCTCGTCTGCATGATTTATATAGGCCGCGATGCGGGCGAAAGCAGGCAAATAGAAAAGAGCATCTTTTCTTTTTTCTTTGTCCGGATGCGACGCATGCCGATACTGATAGACAAGATCTCCGGCCGCTTTCAGATGATCTCTGATCTTTTGCTCATTCCCTTTTTTCTGGGTTAATGTAACCAAAGCCTCAACCGCCGACGGATAATCAAATTTGAATTGCATCGCGAATTGATCTCGTTCGGCCCATAAAACAATCGCAGCCCGACGATACCAATATTCAAAAGTTTCGCCGTAATTGCCCATATAGCCTTCATATTCCTCCTCATCCGGCTTTTCGCCCTCCAAAGAAACATGGCTTACCATCTCGTCTTCTTTAAGGGCGCAGGATCCATAGGGCAGACGCTTCCCTTCAGAATCAAACCAAGTCGAAAGCCCCATATCGTCACAGATCAAGTCACCGGGTTTCGGTTTGCTCGACCGGCTTTGATATTCCGCTCCCCAGCTTTGATGAATTTCAGCCAAGGCCAAATGAGGCGCGATACCACAAGCGCGCGCTGCCGCGACAAGATCTCGCGCATAAGCAGAATCCGTACCCTTTAAACGTTGCCAGCTTAATCCATGCTCTGTGTAGCTATGTTCAAGTAAATAAACGAGCTTCACAGGTTCGGCCGAACCTTCAGGACGATCAAAATAATCCTTTAAGGCGGTCACAAGGGCTGCGTTGACAGGGCTCGGCTGTGCATGAGCGCTCTCAAGCGTTAGGTTGTAGGTCAAAACAATACGGGTGCCTTTTTTGACTTTTTCAATTTCATGGGGACAATCGGCATAGAAAGCGACGCAGGGGATTGAGTCGGCCTCCAAATTTTCAGAAACGAAAATATGTTTCTTGTCGTTATGATAAATTTTAAGGTCGCCGCCGATATGAGGCGAGGGCAACGAAACGACAAGAGTCGCGACCATGGATTCAAGCTTTTCTGTATCTTGATGTGTTTTAAAGAACTGTCCGGATTCATAAATCAGCATATTATGCAAATGGGGCACGAGTTTTGAGGTTGAATCCAGCCCCAAACGGACGCGTATTTTCTCCATCATGGACTTAAAGTTTTTCTTGTCATAGGTGACATGAATCTGATCGCCCCTGATTTCATGCGTATGACGCACCTGCGAATTGGTCAGCGTTTTTTCACGCAAGCCATAGGAGGCCGCATGGGAAATGGCGATCAGTTTTTTCAGAACCTCTGGAGCCAAAGGAAAAGAAAGCGCGCCAACCCCTTGAACGGAAAGCTGCAGAGCCGAGACGGGCAAAGCCTGTTCCGTAAAATAACTTCCCTCGCGCGTTGCCCGGGGGGAGGCGGAAGGGGCGGATGTCAGAGCGTCAACGATAGCGTTATGCGGCATAAGAGGTTCCTTGCTGCGTGTTCATTCGGAAACTTCTTGAATAGAGAGAATCACTTGGAATGCAGTCAATATTACAGGACGATTTGTTTGTTGTTAAACAAATTACCGCCAATTTATTGGAGCAACAATGAGATTCCAGCTCCCACCAAAGCGGAAGCAGGAATGGTAATCAGCCATGCCCATGCAATCCGCCGTCCGATATGCCATTTGACGCGGCGCGGTTGGCTCGCGGCGCCAACGCCCAAAATCGCGCCCGTCGTGACATGGGTTGTTGAGACGGGAAGACCCGCCAAAGTCGCGCCTAAAAGGGCCAGCGCGGCCGATCCTTCGGCACAGACTCCCCCTGCGGGGGTCAGGTGGGTCAGCCGATGCCCGAGGGTCCGGACGATCCTCCACCCGCCAAGCAAGGTTCCAAGCCCGATGGTGGTATAAGAAATTCCCAGCACCCAAAAGGGAACATGAAAAGACGCAAAAACCCCGCCAGAGGTCAGCGCACTGGCGATAATGCCTGCTGTTTTTTGCGCGTCATTGCCTCCATGCATGAGGCTGAGAAAAGCTGAGGACAAAAGCTGAATGCGGCGATAGACGGGCTCATGCGCGCGTAAGATCGCATAGCGTTCATGAAGACTCATCAAGAAAAAAGCGAGCCCAAGGCCCATCACAGGGGCAAGCACAATGAAAAGCGTAACTTTGATCCATCCGGCCCAAAGGATCGGCGCGAAAGCAGCGCCCCAGCCCGTATGCGCCACGCTGCCCGCCATTGCCGCGCCCGCATAGCCGCCCAAAAGCGCGTGCGAGGAGCTGCTGGGAAGTCCAAGCCTCCATGTCATAAGCCCCCACAAAGTCGCGCCGATCAGACCGCTGAGAACCACTTGAGGCGTCACATAAGTCAAATCAACAAGCCCCGACCCGACAGTGGCCGCCACGCCTGTGCCAAACACAAAAAGAGCCGTGATATTGAAAAAAGCGGCCCATGCCACCGCCTGACGCGGCGTGAGGACGCGCGTGGCCACGATTGTGGCAATCGCATTCGCAGCATCGTGAAAGCCATTGACGAAATCAAAGGCTAATCCCGCGAAAAGAACCGCAATCAGAAGAGGAGAAAGATGATCCATGTCTCCGGCCTATACCACGGCAGGCGCAAAGAAAGAAAAAACTTCGACCCTGCTCTTGACTGGAAAGAGCGCATCCGCCACCCTGTCTTCTGTTTTAAGCATCATCGAAGAGATCGCCGGATGAAACGCCTTGCCCTTTTTGTTTGCGCTTTATGCGTCTTCTTTCCGTTTGTGGCTTCGGCTGCCGGCACGCAGGGGGGCGTCGCGTTGTCCAAGACTCCGCCGATGGCCTTGTCTCCCACAGCGCAGGGAACGGCTGTACCCTCCCGCGCCCTTGATCCTGCCGCCAATCCGGCGTTGGGGATGTTTCTGCAAATGGGCGCGAAGCTTTATTATATGGGGCAACGCGCGGGGATGGAGGGCTGGTTTATCGTTAAGGATGGGCAGGTGCAGATGGCCTATTCGGCTCCGGACGGACACAGCGTCATTGTGGGCGCTCTGTTCGGCGAAAGCGGCGAGAATATCACGGCGGTTCAGGTCGAAAATCTGATCCGCTCAAACAAAGAGGTCGCAACGCTGGTTCAAAACGCGCAGCAAGCGCCGACAGCAGGGGCTGGACTCCTGCCCGGTCAAGAAAATGGCCAGATTCCGGTGCAGCCTGCGCCAGCTTTCAACGCCAAAGGTCTTCCGACCGGGGTGCCTTTGGCAACAGGGGCGGGGGTGCAACCGACGCAACAAACGGCTGCTGCGCCTCTTTCGCCCGGCGAGATGCTGTTGCGCGATCTATCCGGCGCGGCCGGAGTCATTGCGGGCAATCCGCGTTCGCCTGAGCTGTTGATGATTATGGACCCGCGCTGTCCTCACTGTCAGGCGACATGGCGGGCTTTGCATGATTCGTTGGCGCAGGGGATGTTGCATGTACGGCTGATTCCCATCAGCGCTCAAGGGGGCGACAGCGAACGCGCGGCAGCCATGCTTTTGAGCAGCGCGGATCCTATGAGCGCGTGGGACAAATATATCGGCGGGGACAAAACGGCGTTGGATGGGACTCCATCACCAGCGGTCCGCGCAGCCATTGACGCAAATTTGTCTTTGGTCATGCGTTGGCATATTAATGTGACACCCTATCTTGTTTATCGCAGCGCAAAGGATGGCAAGGTCAAGGTCGTGAATGGCGAGCCAAGCCAAATCGGGGTTGTTCTTGGGGACATCGGGCACTGATGGGAAACTGGCTACAGAAAGTCTTTCCGCCTCCGGCGGTTCCCACGCGGAAAAGCAATTTGCCCGCCACGGATGCGCGTTTTCAGCCGCAACGCACCACCTTGCCGAATGCCAGCATCGTGTATGGAATCGGCGCAAGCCTTCTGTTCGTTGCGGCTTTTTTCTTTCTGATATCGGGGCGGTGGTTTGTCGGATTGGGAGTCTTAGCCTTAGGCGCTTGCTTGACAGGCTTTGCGATTTATTTGATGAAGAATCCGGATGCGTAAGACTATTTCTCTTTGATGAAAACCGCGGCCTTCGATTTTCTTCTTCCCTCTGAACGCATCGCGCAACAGCCTCTTGAGCCGCGCGATTCGGCGCGGCTTTTGCGCGTTTTGCCGGACGCGTTGCAAGACCGACATGTTTATGATCTGTCGGATCTTTTGCGTCCCGACGATGTGTTGGTTTTGAATGATACTAAGGTCATTCCGGCGCGGCTTTATGGAATGCGTGGCTGTGTGCGGATTGAAATTCTTTTGCATAAACAAGAAAGCGTAGATTTTTGGCGCGCTTTTGCGCGTCCGGCAAAACGCCTGAAAACGGGCGATACGATCTTCTTTGCTCCCGATTTTACGGCCACGGTTCAGGCAAAAAGCGAGAGCGGCGATGTGGTTCTCTTGCTTCCCTATCCCGATCTTTTTAGTAAACTTTCTGTGTATGGTGAGCCGCCTTTGCCGCCTTATATCAAACGTGCGGGATCATCTGCGCGGGCAGACAGCGCGCGCTACCAAACCGTCTATGCTGCGCGAGAGGGCGCCGTCGCCGCGCCTACAGCGGGGCTGCATTTCACGCCGGAACTTTTAAAAAAATTGGCGGTCAAAGGGATCGAACAGCACAGGGTGACGCTGCATGTCGGGGCAGGAACTTTTTTACCCGTGAAAGTCGAAGATACCCAAGCGCATGTCATGCATGCGGAATGGGGTGAAATTGCGCCTGAGACTGCTGCTGCCCTGAACCGTGCAAAAAGCGCGGGGCGACGGATTGTCGCCGTCGGCACGACGAGCCTGCGGGTTTTAGAAAGTGCGGCGGATGCTCAAGGCACCATCCACCCCTTTGCCCAAGATACGGCGATTTTTATCACGCCGGGCTATCGTTTCCGCGCCGTGGATGCCTTGCTGACGAATTTTCATCTGCCTCAATCAACCTTATTCATGCTGGTCTCGGCCTTTATGGGGTTAGAGCGGATGAAAGAAGCCTATGCCCACGCGATTGAGACAGGCTATCGTTTTTATTCCTACGGGGACGCGAGTTTGTTGGAGCGGTAACACATTAATTTTTCTGGCCTATTTTTCTAAGTCCCTTTGTTGGGCCCCTTTGTTTTAATCGGCTTTCCAAGGAAACCGAGTATAACTCACTCGATTCCTGAAGACTCCTCATTCCATGCTTGAAAAAGCCCCCCCCATCTATGCTAGAATGCCTTTCTATATCGTGTTTTCTTTTGCGTTAGGAGATCCATGCCTGAAGTTCTTTTTCCCGGTTCTGCCGGACGTCTTGAGGGGCGTTACACCCCCGGTAAGTCCCCGACAGCCCCTTTGGCTCTTATTTTGCACCCACATCCTCATCATGGCGGCACGATGAACAGTAAAGTCGTCTATGCCATGTATAACGCCTTTGTTGAACGAGACTTTGCAACGTTGCGCTTTAATTTTCGCGGCGTTGGCCGCAGTCAGGGCAGCTATGATCGCGGAGAGGGTGAATTGAGCGATGCCGCCAGTGCCCTTGATTGGCTTCAGAGCGTTAATCCGAACGCGCGGGGACGCGCATGGGTGGCTGGCTTTTCTTTCGGCGCGTGGATTGGAATGCAGCTTTTGATGCGCCGTCCGGAAATTGGCGCTTTTATCTCGGCCGCCCCTCCGGCCAATATGCTGGACTTTAACTTCCTCGCGCCGTGCCCTGCCTCGGGACAGATTATTCACGGCGCGGCTGATGAAATCGTGCCGGAGCCTTCCGTGGCTAAATTGGTGGCGAAGATCTCTAGCCAACGGGGAGTCTCGGTCGATTACCGGATTATCCCCAATGCGGGGCACTTCTTTGCCGATCAATTGCCGGAACTGACGGACTGCGTGACCGATTATCTGGATTCGGTCTTGTATCAGAAACCGCTGGCCGGAGCGGCGTAATCTCCATGACTTCCGACGATCTCAGCGGGTTGAAAAGCGAATGGGCTGCTTCTATCGAGGGAGCCTCCTCGCTGGCTGCGCTGGAAGATATCCGCGTTGCTCTTTTGGGCAAAAAAGGCCGCGTGACCGAGCTGATGAAAAGCCTCGGCACGATGCTGCCTGAGGCGCGGAAAGAGCGCGGCGCGGCCCTAAATATCTTGAAGGACGGAATCGCTGCGCTGATTGAAACGCGTCAGGCACATCTGGCCGTAGGCGCGCTTCAAGAAAAATTGGCGCAGGAAAGCGTGGATGTCACTTTGTCCGCGCGGCCTCAATCCGAAGGGCGCATCCACCCGACGACGCAAACCCTTGAGGAAATCATCACGATTTTCGCCAGTATGGGATTTTCTGTCGCCAAAGGGCCGGATATTGAGACGGACTATTATTGTTTTGAAGCGCTGAATTTTCCGCCCGACCATCCTGCGCGTCAGATGCAGGATACGTTTTTTATGCCGCCCAAAGACGGCAAGCCAATGGTTTTGCGAACGCAAACCTCGGCTGTTCAAATCCGGACCATGGAGACGCAAAAGCCGCCTATCCGCATTATCGTTCCCGGTCGTACCTATCGCTGTGATTATGACCAGACTCACACGCCGATGTTCCACCAATTTGAAGGGCTCGTGATTGATGAAACGACCCATATGGGGCATTTGAAAGGCTGTTTGCTGGACTTCTTGCGCAGCTTTTTTGGGATCGAGGATTTGCCTGTGCGCTTTCGGCCCTCTTTTTTCCCTTTTACAGAGCCAAGCGCGGAAATTGACATGGGCTGTTCCCGGAAGGGCGGCACGCTGAAGCTGGGCAATTATGGCGATTGGCTGGAAATCGGCGGGTGCGGTATGGTGCATCCCAATGTGCTGCGCAACTGCAACATTGATCCTGACAAATATCAAGGCTTCGCCTTCGGCATGGGTATTGAGCGTATGGCGATGCTGAAATATGGCATCCCCGATTTGCGCACCTTCTTCGAGTCCGACATGCGCTGGCTGAAACATTACGGCTTCTTGCCGATGGATACCCCGAATCCGGCCTTAAGGGCGTAGAAGACTCCCCCCTTTTACTGAATCGCCCTGTGCTGGTTGAACCAGTCTAAAGAAGCCTTGAAAAGCACTTCTCGGTTTCCTCTGTTTGAAAAAGTATGTGGGGCATCCGTGATGCGGCGCAAATCGAACGCGCCGCCAAAAGCGGAGGCATAATTTTCCGGTGATGTGTGCGGGCTGGCATCGAAGATGCTGCGCTCAGGAATCACAAATTGCATCGGCGTGACAACCGCGCGAGCCAAATCCAAACAGACATCATCCGGATATTTTTTCATTTCCTCGACCATATCCGCGCTGAGGACAAAGACATTGCCGTAGTTGAGCGCGTATTGGCGCTGTTCAGGAAGCGGGGTCAAATAATCCCCTGTTTTCCAAAAATTTGTCACATCCAACGCCGGATCCCATAGGCTCATTGCACATATATTTTTGGGGTTCAGAATCAACATCGCCAAACCGCCGAGACTATGGGCGGTGATAAAAATCTCGTCATACGAATTGCAAAAGTGATCGAGAACGGACTGGATATCTTTTGTGTGCGTCGACAGAGTCGATTCGTGCAAGCGACGGGATCCCCGTAACCCCTCATAAAGCCCGACGCGATAATGGTCGAACCCGTTGGCGTTAAAAAACTCGCTGGAGGTGACTTCCAGCAAGAAGTTCATCTGGTGAGTCAGTCCGTGAATATGGATAACCAAACGGCGATGCCCTTCGGCGCACAGCTTGCCCCAAATGACCGTGTCGTCCTGTCCTTTGATTCTGAGGAGGGTTTCAGTCATGGGCGGGCATTTTTAAGCTGCAGCGCGGAGGGGGGCTCTTTCCTGTTCTTCAACAAAATCAGAGGCGCGGTGCAAGGTGCGGACTGCCGTCACAGGAAACGCCAAAAGTCCTGAGGCGGTCAGGCTTTGCAAGGACTCCCATGTCTCACGGTTAATGAGCGATATGGATAGACCGCTGGTTTGTGCCGCGATCCGCGCCCGTTCTTCTGCCAACACAGAAGCTGCCACATCTAGAACAACGAGAATCTGATCCGCGCCGCCTTCCACGGAGCGCGCCTCTACCAAATGTAAAGCTTCACCATAGCGCGTGCTTAAATTTTCCGTCAGAGCCTCCTCGGCCGAGACAATACGCGGTGGCGTGGAGGGCTTCATCATCGACTGCATCCGATCGATCATCGCTTTGCGGCCAGAAGGCATGTCCATCACATCGAGATCCCCCCATCCGTCCAAAACGCCATCCGCCATCGCTTGTTTCTGAGCCAGAAGATGCAGAATATTGTGTTCGATGGTGTTCTCGGCGACAAGATTAATGACCGAGACGCTGCGCGTTTGATTTTTACGCCATGCGCGGGCGATCCGTTGCTCTAGCTTGGCAGGATTCCACGGCAAATCCATATTGATGACCGCGCTTGCGACCTGAAGATTAAGCCCTGTCGCGCCTGCATCGGTTGTCAGGAACAAACGGCAAGCGGGTTTAGTCTTGAAACGTCCGATTTCATCGCGGCGTTTATGCTGCGGCACCGAACCTGTATGCCATGCCGATTCAACGCCCATCTCGCCGGCTAAGCCCCGCACCAGCTCTAGCATCCGTTCCCATTCGGAGAAAATAATGATCTTGCGCGTGGGATCCTCCAGCAAATCACGCAGGATATGTTCCAGCTCCTCAAGCTTTGGCGAGATGCGGCACGAGGGATCGAGAATGGCGGGGGTATCGCACAACATGCGCATGCAGGCGAGGAACATTTGCAGTTTCTCAAAATCTTTCGGCGACAGCGGCCTTTTTTGACCTTGCGCGATAAGAATTGAGGCTTTGTAATTATAGTCATCGTAGCGCAGTTGTTGTTCGGGGTCCATGCGCACAAAGTAATTTTGCACCGTGCGGCCCGGAAGCTCCGATTCAACATCTTTTTTGCGTCGCCGCAGCATGACGTGTTTCAGACGGCGGTTCAGCAGTCCCATATTTTTAAAGCCCACCGGACGGCCGCGCTCATCCAACGTATAAAAATCGCGGTTGAAATGAAACAGGGAGCCAAAAATTTCCGGATCTAAATACTGCACGATCGCATAGTACCGGACTCATTTTTTAACATTCAGCAATACCAATATGTTAACGCTCGTTCCGGGTAATATTAAACGGGCGAGTGTGGTTATTATTTTGGGGAGGCTTGAATTTGAGAACAATCGGCGCAGGTAATCGAGGC
>CAIJXG010000045.1 GCA_903824505.1 uncultured Pseudomonadota bacterium
CGGCGTTCAAGATGGACGAAACATCCGCCCCGTCTTCCGCCAGAGCGAGTCCTAGAACCAACGAGCCGCTCAGCCCCACCGCTTCGCTGAGGCCCGTCAGGAAAAACGACTCACGCGGTTCTAAAATTGCGCGGATTTTCTCCAACGTTTCGGGCGGCTGATCCACAGGCTGAATCCCTGCAGCCGTTTTCCAAATGACCTTGTGCGTCGCGCGACTCCAATCCAAAAAAGGAGTCCATGTGGCGTGTTGAGACAGACGCAGCTCGTCCGGCTCGGGCGCGGTGTGGCATAACAGCTCTGTCTCGCCGTGGCGCAGAATGCCTTTCAGCACATCGGCGCGGTTCAGCGCGGTGATATCGATGGAAGTCAGAGTCAGCTGCATCAGCGGCATCTTGCTCAGATCCAATCGTTCCTCCTGCGCCGCGCATTCAGTGCCTAACCCTTCCGCCAAAGCGCGGGTCGGCACTGTCACGGGCATGGATTTCGGAGTCTGCAGCGGCGCTTCTCCCCGATAAAGAGTGAAGCCGGAATCTTCAGGATGAATTGTGTAAAGGGGCATGAGGTGTCCGAGTGAAAAGAGATAAAACAGTTACCACGCCCCTGTCTGGGCTGCTTTTTTCTCGACGCTAAAGACTTTGCCGAAGAGTCCGAGCAGCTCCCGCGTAGGCTCCCACGGCATTTTGCGGTCTTTATAGCGTTTGGTCATGGAGTCCCAGCAGTAGACCGCATGGCCAACTTTTCCAAGGCTGTTGCCCAGCGTCCGATAGGCCTGATTGCTGTTTTGCATAAATTTCACAAAATCGCCCGACCCGGCTTGCTCTTTGAACATTTTCTCATAGGCTTCTTGATAGGTCTTCAAGACCTTGTCGGCGAGGCCCCATTCTTGCTGCAGACTTGTTTTAACCTCCTCAATCGCCGCTTTGATTTCGGCGCGTTCTACCGAGGAAACGGCGGCAAGCGGAATTTTGATTTCTTGAATCCAGCTTTGCATATCTCCAATGGAGGGCAAGGTGCGCTGGCGTTGAAACCCATAGAAAATAACACCTTTCCACGCGGCAAAGATTTCCAGCTCCTCCCCCTTGGGCAGGCGCAAGGCCATAATCAAGGGACGGAGCGCGTCCAGATCACGGCCTTCCCAAATTTTTTCGATCAGCTTGCGGGCCATCTCGTCCGAAGCGATGGCATCCGGAAAAGCCGCGCGGGCCAAAGGTTCAAACCCTTGAAGAATGTAAAGCTCGATCTGATCCCATAAATCTGCCGGCACGTCGAAATAGGCGGGATTCATCTCGATCTTTTCCCTAATAAACACGTCTTTAAGTAAAAACGGATCCATCGAGGGCAGGGAATCGAGAATCCGCAAAATCCGCAAATCCTCCTCCAACGATACGGGCGGCAACGCGCCTGCGCCAAACGAATCTTCCAAAGCCTGCGGCATCATTTTGTCATGGACAAAAACGGTGCGCCCGCCTTCGTAAATATCGTTTTCATTAAAAGGCACATAAAGTTTGGTGCCGATCGACGCTTTCGACCCATAGCCCTGCAGATCCGTGTCTTTAATCAAAACAAGCTTATTCAATGGCTTGCAGCGGAAGAAAAGCTGAGCTTCTGGATTTTCCGCCCCCAGACGGCGCGAGATCACGTTGCAATTCAGGACACGCGGCGAGCCGACATCCAGCATGGGTTTAAGATAATCCTGAGCCATAAAACGCCTGACTGCGAGAGGGAAGAGATGCTCAGAAAAACACAACCATTGAGTGTGGTCAAAGGAAAGGTTTGAGGCATTAAAGCGCGTTAAAAAAGCACGGGTTGAAATTTTCTGTCCTGATGCTCAATCACCTCAGTGACCGCGCGCTTGACGGATAGCTTGGTTCCACTGCTGCTTTGTGAGATTCTTACCCTCACGCGGAGAATATCCCCTTTACCAAAGCGCTCTCCCTCCTCGATGCGTTGAAGAAAAGCCTGATCCTCAAGAACTGCACTGAACGAAGTCGATCCATCTGAAAAACGCCACTGATTTCCGTCTTTGAAAACAGCCGACTCGATCACTAAAGACATTTCTGCTGCAAATTCCGACACGGGTTTTTCGATATCAATTGGCCTAAAATAGGCCGACTCGTCTCGTTTGGCGGAAACAAGTTCTTCGGTTATATCCCCATCAGAGAGGCCGATACTGACTTCTTCGATTCCTTCTGTGTGAAGGGCGGCGCCAACAAAACGAGAAACGGCGTCCGATCCTTTGTCAGAAAGAACAAGAGTAAGTGCGGACGTCTGTACTTGTATAATCTGTCCATCATTATTCGTGACAGAGACCATGGGGCCAAGAGACTGAATATCCTTCGGCGGTCCACCACGCAGGAATTTCCAAAGTTTGAAGGCTTCTTTCACACACTCGAAAAGATTTTTTGGAATGTCGCTCGAAAAAAGAGTCGCAAGAGGCCCACCAACCGTAACCCATATATCCGTTAAGAAAGATCCTTTGCCATATCCGGCAACTTCCGCGCGTGCTTCGGCTTCATTTCCGTATGTCGCCTTAACGGCGGCGACCATAAACTCGGAAAACGCAATCATATTCGAGGAAGCCGTGTACACATCCATGCGCCCCTGATCGACAGCGGGCCCACCGTAGCGGAGTTGTAACCGCGTTTGCATGCGTGTGTATCCCTTCTACAAGTTATACTTGCCGCGCTTCCGGTCGGCGCGGAAACAGTGTCAGAGCAGGGGTTAATGAATGGTTAAGATTTTGTTTGGTTGTAAAATTAGACCAAAGCCTTCACTGTTCCAAAACACTCAGCACCCTATCCCTGTCCATCGCAGGCAGAAAATACTTCATCTCTGGCCCGTGATCGAGGCCGGTCAAAGCAAGACGCAAAGGCCGGAACAACTCTTTCCCCTTGCGGCCGGTACGGGCTTTAACACCGTCCATCCATGTCCCCCATGTCGTCTCATCCCACGGGGCGAGGGGCAGAAGCGCGGCCGCTTCCTTCAGGAAATCCGGCTCCGTGAGGACGGGGCTATAGTCCCCTTGGGCGATACGCTGCCAGTTTCGGACATCCGCGATCTTTTCGATATTCGCGCGTACGGCCTTCCAGAATGTTTCATCGACGGACTCCAACCCCTGCGCAGCCAGCCTGTCCAGCACCGACGCGAAGGGGGTCAGATGCAGGATCTTCGCGTTCATGGACCGAAGATCCTCAAGATCGAATTTTGGCGTCGCGTGAGAGATCCGCGCCATGTCAAATTCCTGCACCAGCTCATCCAGCGACAGGCGCGGCGCGACAGGATCCGATGTGCCGAGTTTGGCCAAAAGCGCGTTGATCGCCATCGGCTCGATTCCCATTTCCTCGCGCATGCTGGCGATGGAAAGGGTGCCCAGCCGCTTGCTCATCTCTAGCCCCGTCGCGCTAACCAAAAGAGGCATATGGGCAAAAATAGGAACAGGGGCAGAGGTCACGGCCTGCCAAAGCTGAATCTGCACAACAGTATTGGTGACGTGATCCGCGCCGCGAATCACATGCGTTGTGCCGTCGTCGGCATCATCCACGACCGAGCAAAAAGTATAAAGCGGCACGCCATCGGCACGTACCAACACGGGATCGGACAGCGAGGCCGCCGGAAGGCTCTTGGGCCCCTGAATCAAATCATCCCAGACAGTTTCCGTATGTTCCAACTTGAAGCGCCAATGAGGCTTGATCCCCTGCGCGTCTCGCGCAGCGCGATCGGCATCGGTTAAGCGTAAAGCGGCGCGGTCATAGACGGGCGGCAAACCCCGCCCCAAAAGAGTCTTACGCTTCAGATCCAGTTCGGCTTGCGTTTCATAGCAGGGATAGACAAGCCCCTTGTTTTTCAGCTCACCTAAGACTTCAGCATAACGGGCTAACCTGTCGGATTGGCGGCCAAAAAGATCCCATGTCAGCCCCAGCCAAGACAGATCCCGCTGAATGGCTTGCGCGTATTCGGCGCTTGAGCGCGTGCTGTCCGTATCGTCCAGCCGCAGCATGAACCGCCCGCCTAGCTTGCGCGCGAACAGATAGTTAAACAACGCCGCGCGGATATTGCCGATATGCAGCAATCCGGTGGGAGAGGGGGCGATACGAACAAGAACAGACATCGGTCAACACATAGAAAAAGAATGCCATAAGAGCACAGCGGCGAATAATCCCAGCGGCTTATGCCGCCGAAGGTCCTAAATTTTCTTCAAAGACTAGGCAGAGGTTAAAATTTAGAACCCTTCGTATAACTGCACCATTTCATCTGCCTAAGTCAAATTTTATGCCTGAAACGGCGAGTCGAAAAAAGATTTAACCGCATTCAGCGGTGGCCACACCGCCGCCTATTGAGATGCCTGCTTTCATTTTGGAGGGGGGCTTCTCCGGACAAGACGGCTGTTCCGTAGGATAAGAATCAATGCCTAGATGAGCCAAAACTTCCTCAGAAGACCAAGAAGGGGTTCTCCTGCATTTTATCTGGAACGCTTCGGCCGCCTCTATCGCGTCATAGAGACCTATATCTCTGGCAAACTCCGAAGGGGTGCGCCTATCATCGGAAGATTGAAAGAAAGAGATCGTGGCTTTTCTTTCAAATAATCTGGTTGCTAAATCCCTAATCGAAGATTCGCCTCCGTCCTTCCTGTAAAAATCAAAAGAGTTCCATAAATCAAGGAAAACCGCAATTTCTGTTAAGCCATTTGTTTCGATGTCCGAGCAAGTGAGGATGCTTCTTTGATTAAACAGCCCCTCTCTCTGATCCACTCCGTAATCGTAGAGGTTTTCAGAATCGACTGTTCTCAGATGATCTATCGCGTCTTGCTTCGCTTCTGGCTTTAGGTCATTCAAGAAACCAATAAATGCCGCAGGATCCAGAAATCCTAAAGTTTCTACAACAGAAACAGGGATGTCGTAATCAGGGTCTGAGGGTCTATAATGGGCGATGCTTTCCCATATTTCTAAGTAAGCCGCACAAAGTTGCCCTGCTTCTTTATCTCCAGCTTTCGAGCCCCTTATCTCTTGAAAGCGATTAAAGGCCTCAAGAACCCGCGCCTCTTCTTTTTTTACCCGCGCCTCTTCTCGTGTTGTTTTTAAATTTTGGACCAAGCATTTGCCATCAGGACTTTGATCAAGCAAAAGAAGAAAATCTGCCTCCCTTATAGCCTTTATAAGCGTGGGATCTTTTCCAAATGGCATATGGGTCGAGAGGGTTTCATCCGATACCGTCAAGCCTCCAGCAGGCAATTCACGAAGAGCATCGTCATGGTACAAACTAAGGTGACCATAAGTTGGATCAAGCGCATGGGCTTTAAACAGGGCTTGGAAGAATTCTTGAGGAATATCCCCTTGCTTAATTTTTTCCTCAAGATCGGGGATTGTCGATGCTGCGTCCAGAAGTTTTCTTATAGGAGGTGGAGCGACAAGATCCCATCGTTTCCCATACGATTTCAAATACTCAGGCTGTCCATTTAAATAGGCAATATAACCAGAAATATACTGCAAAGTCCACGAATGGGCTTCATCAAGTGCATGATACAGCATAAGGTCTTGACGGGACGACCCCAGAATAGGCGCTCCTGTTAGCTGAAGAAGCTGATGTCCCCATTCATGCACCATAGTCATAGGTTCTTGAAAACTGCCTTCTACTTGGCAACAGGTCCCATTATAAGCACGGTCATAGGTGCCTGTGAAACGGCTTCCACTGCTAGGACAGACAATAAAAGCCGGAAAAGGCCCCATCCCGTGTTTGTTTAGGACCTCGGACAAACGAAGATCATACCCAATGCCTTTCATGAGGCCTATGGCTTGAATGATGGTTTTTCTAACTCTTTCCGTGTGTACGAGATCCTCTGTCTGCCCGGGCCAAGACCATATTTTGAGGTCAATAGGTTTCTGCTTATAGGGATCATAGCCCAGAAGGAAAATGGCCTGATCACCATCTTTTCTGGCAATCTGTTCCCGAATGTATTTTAACCCTGCAAAGACATTGCTTTCTGGGACTGTCAAAGATGTTTCTTTCACAACAACATCAGAATGGCGCCCCCATTGAAACTGCTTAACTGCACGAATAGCGGTGTTTAAAAGAGAGCGTTTTTGCACGGTGATGTAGGGATGTCTCCCCCATTGAAATTGATTAAGTGCCCGAATGGCCGCGTTTAAAAAGGCTGGGTCTGTTTCAGTCATCAAAAAGTCCAAAACATGGCATGTCTGCGATTATACCAGCACAGCAACCATAAAGAAATACTTTCATGCCTAAAAGAAATATCTGGGTGATATGCCGCAACCGTGAACGATTTAATCTTTTGAGAGACGTGGACTTTTAGAAGATCAAATTGTTTGTGGCTGTAGTATAGTTGGGCACCTTCGGAACCCCTTAAGTTTCATCCGCGCAAAAGGCGCATCAGCTTCGCTGCGTCCGTGTTTTGCACGGAATCGATCCGTTTTTCAGAGTAGGTTCGTGACCTTGATTTCTCCGTCTTGTTGGGTTGTGACCCACGGCGTGCCCGGCGTCGAAAATCAGTGTTTGGGCGTGGCCGAGGCGTTAGGGCTTACCCCTACCCTCAAGCGCATCACGCTGCGCGCGCCGTGGAGGCAGCTTAGTCCCTTTTTGCGCTGGGGGCTGCGTCATGCTTTGAGCGCCGAGGGCGATCGTCTTGCACCGCCTTGGCCGGATTTATTGATTGCCTCGGGACGGGCCAGCGTTTTGGCCTCGCTTTACGTGCGGCAGGAATCGCGCCGTGCGGGGGGGCGCGGGACTTTTACCGTTCAGATTCAAAATCCGGTCATTGATCCGTCCCATTTTGATCTGGTGGTCGTGCCGCGTCATGACTTATTAAACGGGCCGAATGTTCTGAGCACTACAGGAAGCCTGCATCGCGTTACGCCCCAACGTCTTGTTCAAGAGGCGGAAAAATTCGCATCGGCCTTCGCGCCCTTCAAGCCGCCCTATCACGTTGTGCTTTTTGGGGGCAGCAACGCTGTGTATAAGCTGACTCGGAAGGAAATGACGGTGTTAGCCGCGCAGTTAAGGGCCGTAGCGGCGCAGGGGGGCAGTTTGCTGATTACCGCGTCCCGCCGGACGGGAGAGGAAAATCTTAGGATTTTGCAAGAGGCTCTGCAGGGGCTTCCCGCTTTTATTTGGGATGGCACAGGCCCTAATCCCTATTACGCGATGCTACATATGGCGGATATTCTTCTTGTTACCTGTGACAGTGTGAATTTAGTCTCTGAAGCCTGCGCGACCGGAAAGCCTGTGATGATCCTTGACTTGCCGGGCGGATCGGACAAATTTCGCCGCTTCCACCAAGCCTTGCACGAGGACGGCCTCACCCGTCCGTTCAAAGGGGCGGTGGAGCGCTGGCATCCCAAGCCGCTGGAGGATGTGCAGCGTGTTGCCGATAGGATTCGCGGGATGCGTGGATTGGGAAACAACTAACTTTTTGGAGTCTTTATGAAATTCACCGTCTCTTGGCTTAAACAGCATTTGGATACCACCGCCTCGCTCGCGGAGATTTGCACGAAGCTGACCGCTTTGGGGCTGGAGGTCGAGGGCGTCGAGGATTACAGCCAAAAACTCGCGCCCTTCATCATCGGGCATGTTGTGGAGGCCGTTCCCCATCCCAATGCCGACCGTTTGCGTGTCTGCACCGTTGATACGGGGACAGAGACATTGCAAATCGTGTGCGGCGCATCGAACGCACGTGCGGGAATCAAGATTGTGCTGGCGCGACCCGGAGATGTCATGCCGGATACCGGACAGGCTTTGAAGAAAGGCGCGATCCGTGGCGTTGAGTCTCAAGGCATGATGTGCGCGGTGGATGAGCTGGGCATCGGCGACGCGCATGAAGGGATTATTGAATTGGATGCAGCGGCGCCTGTCGGCAGCTCTTTCGCTGCCTATGCGGGCTATGATGATGCGATGATCGAGATCAATCTGACTCCGAACCGTCCCGATTGTGCGGGGGTGCGCGGCATTGCGCGGGATCTGGCGGCGGCAGGGTTGGGCACGCTGAAGCCTTTGGACACAACGGCGGTCAAAGGCACAGAAAAATCGCGCATTCAAATTATTTTGGACGATCCCGCTTGTCCTCTTTTCGCCGGACGTTTGGTGCGGAATATCAAAAATACCGAAAGCCCCGCTTGGCTGCAGCAAAGGCTGCGGATGATCGGGCAACGGCCTATCTCCGCGCTGGTGGATATCACGACTTATCTGACCGTTGACGCGGCGCGGCCTTTGCATGTGTTCGATGCGAAAAAGATCAAAGGCAATCTATGGATTCGCCCCGCCCAAGGCGGCGAGAGCTTTGAGGCGTTGAACGGGAAGATTTATACGCTCAGCGAAGGCATGACCGCGATTGGTGATGACACAGGCGTTTTAAGCCTCGGCGGTATCATGGGCGGATCCAGCACCGCCTGTGACGAAAACACAACCGATGTGTTTATCGAAGCGGCCTATTTCGATCCGTTGCGGATTGCGTTGACGGGACGCGCACTGCAGTTAACCTCGGATGCGCGTTACCGGTTCGAGCGCGGCGTGGATCCTTTGTTTACCTTGGACGGGATGGAAATCGCCACGCGCTTGGTTGTCGAGCTGTGTGGAACGCCAGAGACTATTGTCAGCGAGGTTGAAGTCGCAGGGAAAGCGCCTGTACTTGAAAAAACAATCCATCTTGATCTCGCCAAATGTTTTAAACACACGGGCGTGGATCTGCCGGTTACCGAACAAGAACAAATCCTGACGCGGCTTGGCTTCACGGTTCAACAGGAAAACGGAAGGCTGCGTGTTACGCCCCCCAGCTGGCGGCCGGATATCGACGGCAGCTCGGATCTGATCGAGGAAATCATTCGCGTCAAAGGCTATGAGCATCTGCCCGCGACCTCTCTGCCGCGCCACGAAGCGATCACGCGTCCCGCCATCGATACGGAAGAGGCGCGGCTTCACACCGCGCGGCGGGTTTTGGCGATGCAGGGTTTGATGGAGGCCGTCACATGGTCCTTCATGCCTGCAGAGATTGCCGCGTTGTTTGGGGCGATTCCGGATGAGCTCCGGCTCGTCAATCCGATCAGCAGTGATCTGGACGTCATGCGGCCTTCTTTGCTGGGAAATCTGATTCTAGCTGCCAAACGTAACGTGGATCGCGGCGCGGCGGATGTCGCGTTGTTTGAAGTGGGGCCTGCTTTTGCCTCGGCCGCGCCAGAGGGACAACGGACGATCGCGACCTCCCTGCGTGCGGGATTATCGCCGCGTCATTGGAACGCCCCCACCCGCGCGGTCGATGTTTTCGATGCTAAGGCCGATGCGCTGGCTGTTCTGGCGGCTTTGGGCGTGCCAACCGCGAATCTGCAAATCACAACCGATGCGCCTGTTTGGTATCATCCGGGAAGGTCGGGCGTGTTGCGTCTTGGTCCTCATCCGTTGGCTTTCTTCGGGGCTCTTCATCCGCAGATCATTGATGCCTGCGGGGCCTCAGGACCGATGGTTGGGTGTGAGATTTTCCCTGAGGCGATTCCTGTCGCGCGTAACGCCGGCTCAGCCAAACCCTTGCTGGTTTTGGATGCTCTGCAACCCGTTACCCGCGACTTCGCCTTTTTGGTGGAAGGGTCTGTTACGGCGGCGAAATTGGTGAAGGCCGTCAAAGATGCCGAGAAAAGCCTTATTCGCGCCGTGACAGTTTTCGATGTCTATGAAGGCGAGAAAGTCGAGAAGGGTAAAAAATCCGTCGCCTTAAGTGTCACGCTGCAGCCAACTCAGAAAACCCTGACCGATGCGGAAATCGATGCGATTGCGGCAAAAATCACCGACTCAGTCGCCAAGGCCACAGGAGGACAGTTGCGGGGGTAACCTCCCTTTGTTCTTAACGGACAGGTGATCAAATTTTCAGGGTTGCGTCTTCGGCTTGTTTTCTGCATTTTTCTCTAACGGGTAGAGATTCTATTCGTGGCTTCCGATGGAGAGACCATGCCGACCCTTCCCAAGACCCCCTCGTTGCCCGATTTCCAGACTTATATCGTGGAGATGGAAACCGAACGCGGCTTCATCACGCAAAACATCGTGCAAAAATGCCTTCTTTTATCCGAAGAGGTGGGCGAGTTGTGCAAAGCCATTCGCCATCAAGACGGTATGATCGTGGATGCAGCTTTAAAAGAGACTCATGCGGCTCATGAATGCGCGGATGTATTAATGATTCTTCTCTCCATCGCCAATCGGCTGAACATTGATCTTGAACAGGCCTTCCGTGAAAAAGAAGCGCTGAACAAGACGCGAAGCTGGACGAAGGAAAAACCTCCAATCGCTTGCTGAAGGAATAGTCGATGGTCGAACTCGCGCTTCCCAAACATGCCCGCGTCACGCAAGGCAAGGTTTTTCCTGCACTGCCTGAGTGTAAGCGTCCGAAGACGTTTAAGATCTATCGCTGGTCGCCGGAAGAAGATGTGCCACCGCATGTGGACAGTTATGTGATTGATCTTGATGCGTGCGGCCCGATGGTTTTGGACGCGATCATTTACATTAAAAACAAGATCGACAGCACGCTGACTTTCCGCCGTTCGTGCCGCGAGGGGATTTGCGGCTCTTGTTCCATGAATATCGATGGCACGAACACGCTGGCTTGCACCAAACCCATTGAGGACATCAAAGGTGACGTGAAAATTTACCCCCTGCCCCATATGGAAGTCGTCAAGGATCTTGTGCCAAATTTGACGCCCATTTACGCGCAATATGCGGTGATCGAGCCGTGGCTGAAAACCGAAACCCCCGCGCCGGATCGGGAAAGACTTCAAGCGCCCGAAGACCGAGCCAAGCTGGACGGGCTGTATGAATGTATTTTGTGTTTTTGTTGTTCCACAAGCTGCCCTAGCTATTGGTGGAACAGCGACCGCTATCTGGGACCTGCCGTTTTGCTGCAAGCCTATCGCTGGCTGGTCGATAGCCGTGACGAGGCGGCGGGAGAGCGACTCGATGCGCTGCAGGACCCCTTCCGTCTCTATCGGTGCCATACGATTATGAACTGTACCAAGACCTGCCCCAAGGGTCTAAACCCCGCCAAAGCGATTGCGGAGACGAAGAAGCTGTTAGCCGAGCGGAGTCTCTAGAGCCCTGCGTCACCTAAAAAGGAAGGAGAGGACGCTGAGATTTTTTGACGAGACAAAAACGAAAATCGCACCCCTGTATTGGACATACAGGCAAGGTTTTTGATTTTGTCCCGGCGAAAAATCTCAGCGTCCTCTCCTTCCTTTTTAGGTGACGCAGGGCTCTAGTACCGCCGCATCAAGGCGACGAGTCGGCCTTGCACCTTCACGCGCGAGGCGGGGAGGCGGCGGGTCTCATAGGCTTCATTAGCGGGTTTCAGAAGAATAGATGCCCCGTCTTTTTTCAGATATTTCAGTGTCACTTCCTGCTCGTCAATCAGGGCGACAACAATCGCCCCTGTCTCGGCCGTATCGCAAGACTGGATAATGACAGTATCCCCATGCCTAATCCCGGCCTCGATCATGGAATCGCCTGAAACTTCAAGCGCGTAGTGGGAAGTTGAGGTCTGTTTTCCCACCGATGAGGCTAACAAAGAAGCTGGAATTTCAAGGTTTGACTGCGGATTGCGGAGCGCTTCAATAGGCGTGCCCGCCGCGATACGCCCGTAAAGAGGCAGAGTCTGAACGGCGGCGTTCTCCGGCTGCGGCACAGACGCGTCAGCCCCCCCCTCCTCTGTCGGAAGACGCAGAATTTCAAGAGCGCGGGCGCGATGGGGCAAACGGCGGATAAAACCACGCTCCTCAAGCCCTGTAATCAGGCGATGAATGCCGGATTTCGACTTGAGGCCCAGCGCCTGCCTCATCTCATCAAAAGAGGGCGAGATTCCGCCTTCCTCCAAATGGGTGCGGATAAGATTGAGCAGTTCTTTTTGCTTGCGGGTCAGCATGGAACGATCACGGAAAGGATGAGAACAAAACAGGAATGTTCTACTTTAGTTCCCGCGTGACGTCAAGGGTGTTAAACTTTCTCGACCTGCGTATATTCAAGCTCAACCGGTGTGGCGCGACCGAAGATCGACACGGCAACCTTCAGGCGAGCCTTGCCTTCATCGACCTCTTCAACCGTGCCGATAAAGGTCGCAAAAGGCCCTTCGGCCACGCGTACCTGCTCGCCCACTTCAAAGAGAATGGAAGGCTTGGGATGCTCGACACCCTCGATAACCTGATTGAGGATTCGCTGCGCTTCCGAGTCGCTGATAGGAGACGGACGTCCGCCACCGCCTAGAAAACCTGTCACCTTGGGCGTGTTTTTGACCAGATGCCAGCTTTCGTCCGTCAGCTCCATCTTGATCAGCACATAGCCCGGGAAGAATTTACGCTCGGCATTGACCTTTGCGCCGCGCCGCATTTCGACGACTTCTTCGGTCGGGACAAGGATTTCAGAAAAACGATCCTCGACCCCTTTTTTAAGAGCGGTTTCGCGTACGGTTTGCGCGACCTTCTTTTCGAAGCCCGAATGAACGTGAATGACATACCAGCGATGCGCCATGACAGCCCCTTTTCCTTACATGCCTAGAATTTTTGAAACGATAAAGCCCAAAACCTGATCCACCATCAGGAAGAACAGGCCGAAGACAAGCGCAAAAACGACGATCAACGTCGTCGTCGTGGTAATTTCCCGCCGCGAAGGCCATGTGATCTTGGCGATTTCCCGCCGCGTTTCGATCCAAAACGCGCCAAGTTTTTTGCCTGCCACGAGGCTCTGCTCTTCCGCCATTCTTAACCCTTCCCGAACGTATTGGCAGGAGTGGAGGGTCTCGAACCCCCAGCCTTCGGTTTTGGAGACCGACGCTCTACCAATTGAGCTACACTCCTAAACTTTTCCTGACCTGCTCAAACTCCCCCACCCGCCGCTTGCGCGTCGGGTTAAGCATTCTACTTTCTGGGGGATAGGGCTTTCTAGCCAAAAAGAGCGCGGGCGGCAACTAAAAAAATTGGGGGTTAGCGCATTGATTTATCCTGCAAAGGATACTTGGGCCCCTTCGGAACCCCTTAAGTTTCATCCGCGCAAAAGACGCATCAGCTTCGCCGCGTCCGTTGTTGGTCTTAGCCTTACTGAAAACGCTCTGACTCCGCAGGAGTCCTGTCTATAAAGGGGGGGGGGCCGTACAATGCGGAAGGTTTAACAATGGAGTATAGACGTGAGATTGATGGGCTGCGCGCGCTGGCGGTCGTCCCCGTCCTTTTATTTCACGCGGGGTTTAAAACCCTAAGCGGGGGTTTTGTAGGCGTGGACATTTTCTTTGTCATCAGCGGCTATCTGATTACAAGCATTCTGTTAGCCGATCTTGAGCAGGGGCGTTTCTCAATCGGCAGATTTTATGAAAGACGCGCGCGCCGCATTCTGCCTGCCCTTTATCTGGTCATGCTCGTTTGCCTGCCCTTCGCCTATGCATGGATGATGCCCGATGAATTTAAGAATTTTGGGCAGTCTCTTTCGGCAACGGCCCTCTTTTCCAACAATCTGCTTCTTTCCCTTACCAGCGGCTATTGGGAGCTCGCCAGCGCCTTCAAACCCCTTCTTCATACATGGAGTCTGGGCGTTGAGGAGCAATATTACCTTCTTTTTCCCTTTGTGATGCTTCTTATCCTTTGGTTTTTTGGCCCCTTCTATCTGCAGCATTCTCGCAAGGGAAAACTCTTCGCTGTTCTTGGCTTTTTCATGATCTTAAGCCTCATGGTCTCGGGTCAATTTATTCACAAAAAACCCGATCTTGTTTTTTATATTCTTCCGACACGCGCTTGGGAGATTTTATCAGGCGCCTTAGCCGCTGTGTTTCTTTTCAAAAAGTCCTGTCCTGTTCATCGGGTCGTTGTGAATCAATACGCCAGTCTTGGGGGTCTCGCGCTGATCTGTCTTTCTATTTTTCTTTTCGATGCGCGCTATCCCTCGCCGGGATACGACACGCTTATCCCCGTTCTGGGCACCCTTCTTGTGATTCTTTTTGCTGGGCCTAGGACGCAGGCCGCGCGGTTTCTGGGGTCTCCGTTCATGGTTTCCACGGGCTTGATGAGCTACAGCCTCTATCTCTGGCATCAGCCCCTTTTGTCCTTTGCGCGCGTTTATTGCGTCACGCCGCCGACCCCTCTTTTTTGCGCCGCGCTCCTTTTGCTCAGCGTCCCTTTGGCCTATCTGTCTTGGCGCTTTGTCGAAACGCCGTTTCGTGATGGGCGGAGGATCAAGACGAAGACTTTTGTGATCCTTGCCGTGTGTTTTTCTCTCTTCTTTGTCAGCGCAGGACTCTATCTCAACAAAAGTTATGGCATGCCCACGCGCATGGATGATCCCAGCTTAACGAGTCAGGATCTTGATAAGCGCCTTTATAATGAGAGAGTTTTTGCCCTGAAACGCGATGCCTTTTCCTCTGATCCAACGCTCAAGCTGTTGGTCATTGGCGATAGCTTCGGCAGAGACTTCGTGAATATGACGCGTGAGACCTTTGACACCACACGGCTTGAAATTATTTATCGCGATGATCTGTCCGATTGCATATACCCTTATAAAAGCCCTTTAGAAGAACGTCTTTTTGACTCGGCGCAGGTGATTGTTTTTGCAAGCGGCTTCCAAGAAGCCTGTCTTGCGCCGGATATTGCATGGGCCACCCATCGAGGAAAGGATATTTTTTATGTCGGCCTTAAACAATTCGGATACAATCTGAACTGGTTGATCCGCTTGGATCCGGCCCTGCGGAAGAACCAATATAATCCTTTGTTGGCAGATACGATCAAGCAGGAGGCCTATAGGACGCGGACGATTCCCCCCGCCCATTTCATCTCTCTTCTAGGGCCGATTACCCGCAACAACGCCATTCCCGTAACCGATGAGGCCGGGCATATTCTAAGCATGGATCGGATGCATGTGACAAAATACGGCGCTCAATTTTTGGGCGCGCGCGCTCTTTTGCCTAGCCTTTATGGCAAGACTCTGTTGAAATATATTCAGGATCAGCCTTAATATCGACGGTTTCTTTTTGTCTCCTTTGTTCTTGTTGTTTCCTGTCGTTGCGCCCTCGTTGGCCGAGGGAAAGCCGCGCGGCTCCCGTCTTCTTCCGGAAAGCCTCTTCACAGAAAACCACCTGAGGATCTGGGCCTGTCAAGCTTCCAGCCTCCTGGGTAGTGGGTCAGTTTGAATCTTAACTGAGAGGCGATAATTAACCTTTGTCTAAAAGAAACAAAAACTCTCTATTCTGCTCTTGTGCGTCACGAAGCCATTCATTAGTCCAGGTCATTCCTGCCATCACATTGCGCTTATAGTCTAGCTCGATAACCTCGATAAGCTCCCCTGCATCCCTCATGGCTTCATTTAGTTCTCTAGCTGTTGCCCTTCCACCAGAACTGTATGATAGAATTATATATTGGGTTGGGGTGTCCTTGATAAGTTTGTGGATTGCTTCGACAGCTATAAAGTTGCCATCATCATTACGGCGAAACTCTTCAAATATAGAAGCCGCCACATCATCTCTAGTATCGACTCGTCGATTTACCTTGCCAAAAACTTCGGGTTTGTCGTTCAGGCAAACCGTCGTCCATACATGGTAATAGGCCGAATAGCGAACGCGAGATGGGGGCATTTTTTCATTATTAGAACCATACGGTGGGTCATAGTAAGCTAGATCGGCCTTAATGCCCAGTGCAATATCAAATACATCGCCATTGGTGACTTCATGCACATCCTCACAATCAATAATGTCAGGAACCTGTAGGCGCATGTGTTTAAATGAGCGGGGTGACCAGTCCCGCAGATATGAAGAAAAATGCCCTAGCGTGCTGTCAACTTGATCAAGTGCCATCATAAGACTGGTCAAGGCGACAGCTTTTTCGTTAACATCGAGTCCAAGACGATCTATTTCTTCCCGTATTCCATCAAGTTTTCGCGTGTTATGAATTTGCCACGGCATTTTTATCGGATTTTCCATGTCAATCGAGGAAGGGTCGCCGCCATAGTGTTGTGTGAACCACCCATCTCGAGGCTTACATGCGTTCAAATCATCAATGAGTTTCTGATATTTAGTTTTTGAACCTGCCTTTAAATAACAACGCCCTAATACCTCTGACCAGACAGCGCGGTCATTACAAATTACCTTGTACCCATATCGGGCGAGTGCCTGCGAAACTCTGGTAGAACCAGCGAAGCCATCGAAGATAACTTTCGCATCAGTTTTTCCTGCCAACCATAAAATCTGGGGCAGCAATTTTAGTTTTGATCCAGCATACTTGATGCCCTCCGTAGGTGGGGGCACGGGGTAGCTTGTAGTAAAAAGCTCTTTTTGTAGAGCCAGATGATTCATAATTGGTTGCTTTCTTTTAACTGCTGAATATCTTTTTTAATTTCAATGAGTGCCCTGTCATGTCCGGCACTTGATGAAACAAGAGCATGAGAAAACAACTGCACCAGTATCTTGTTGTGGGAATAATCGACCCATCCACTAGTGATGCTGTCGAAATGCTTTAATGCGTTGCGAGTATGTGTCCATAAGCCACGTTGTAGGGCGTTTGCTGCGGCATCCCCATATCTAACTTCGCAAATATAATCATTGTTACTATCATAGAATCGAAAAACAGGATGCTTTCTTCCGCTGCCTTCATGGGCACGCTCTATCTTTGCTGTCTGGGTACGAGCCGCTTCATAATCGAAAACCAAAATGTTACATCTTTGTTTTTTCTCATCGTATATGAGAGGCAATACATTAATCTGCAAGAACACAGCAAACGCAGGGTCAGAAAAAATTGCATCAATTCTCTCGCGTCCCTCGATGATGTGATCAATCTCTTTCATCAATCTGGGATACATCAACGTATTTTTATCGGTTGATAATTGAAGGGGGCCGTCACCATACGCCTTTAAGCTAACTGGAAATTGGGCTTTAGTGATTTCGTTGGTAATAGTGATGTCTTCTTCTCTCGACTTTGCTCGATATAAGTCTTTGCCCACATGGAGTGACTTAAAGTCATACATGTATTGGTTGATAAATTCAGCTATTGCAATCTCAGCCAAATCACCATGAGTTTTATTTCCTATGAGGCGCATCGTGAAAATGTTGCTCAGTGTCGTTGTTATTAATGCAGGATGTTTGCTTATAAACAGCTTCAACCTGTTGGTAAAATCTTTATACGGGTTTTGATCGGTCATTGTTGATCTGTTTCGTGTGATGTTAAACGGCATTTTTCAGCCAACCATTTTGTTAGCCTCCCACTCATCAGTGATTCGCACAATATCTTCGATAGAGAATAGCGTTTCACTCACACCCGCCGCTATTGCAGGGCTTACCCGCAAAGTCTGGTGAATACGCACAAAATTATAGTGCATGAAGTAAATCGCCAGCGCGTAGTAATGGTTTTCAATCTTTTTTGAAAACGCATTGGTTAGGCGCGTAAAGCGGCGGTTGCCCATACGGATATTTAGGTTCTGGCGTTCAACATAGCTTGTCGAAACGTGTTTTCCGTCGGGATTGCCTCTTATTACCTCCTTGCGAGAAGCAACGTATTCCGCAGGGCTATAACGCTTCTCGCCAGAAAAATCTGCGCCGTATATTTTTACAAGTTGGGCAAAATCAATATCATTCCCGAAAGCACCCTCTACAGCTTCAACATAAGCTTTCAAGCCGTCGCTGGTAAGCTGGACACGATTTGCAAGACGGCTTGCCAGATCGGATATAAACGCCTTGGCGCATTCGCCGTCGCGTCCACCAAGATAGAATGAAGGAACAAGTTTGGTATCGGCATCAATCGCTGTCCATGTCCAAACATCACCAGCTTCGCCAAGCTTTTCCTCTGGCACATTCTTGGCCTTCGCATAAACGAAAGACCAAATTTCATCGACCTGTAAACGCCTGCATGACAGATTACGAAAGGCCCCATCCTGATAATCAGCGCAGGCCTTCCCTGCATCAACCAGAAGCTTTGCAATCGTATTTTTGCTTGCTCCGGTTAAGCGGCTGATAGAACGAATAGACATACCCTCAACCATCATGCCGAGGATTTGTGCGCGTTGTGTGGTGGAAAGCTTATTCATAATGACTCTTATACTTGAGAATGATTATTTTGTCAATAAGCAAAAGTAGAATAATTGCTATTTTTCCTTTGACTCTTGGTTATTGATTGGGGCATAAGCAATGAACGGTTCAGAAGATGTTTCTGAACCGTTCCAAAACCTAGGGGGTTTTATGTACTTGCTTAGAGAGATATAGTCCTAACCCACGACGCCATGATGCTTTGACCGGCCTTGAGCGTTTAGTGGTACGGACGAGAACGGGTTGAAAGACCCGCCCCTTTGTAGGGACATATAAACATATATTGACGGTGTAAGCAATGAAAAACATCCAATCGCCCGTGGGCGAACGTGGCTTCTCTCTGCTTGATTTAAAAGCAAAAGAAGTAGAGTTAGAGGACGCATTAAAACAAGTAAAAGATGCTATCCAAGTATTTGATAAATTGGAAAAAAGCGGTATTTTTCCGAAGTATGGCATTGTGGCAGAAACGCCATTATTCGAGCCATTGTATAAACAAGGTGAGTTTGCAGATTTAAGCGTATATGAAGGGGCTGTTTCACTTCTAATGCAGAAAAAACAATCACTTACAACAGATGAAATTGTTGACGGTCTTATTAATGGGGGCAAAAAAATAGGTGATAATGCTCGCGTAATAGTGGCAACTACACTTTATAAGTCGGTAAAAAAGAAGAAAAATTGCAAGATAGCGGTGGCGGGTACCGGAAAGTGGAAACTAGCTTAGGGCTTTTCCCATCTAGCTTTAATAGCTTTCTGGGCTATTTCCTTGCGTTTTTTGGATGATAGGGCTGCTGCTCTAGCTTTCCCACCTATCGTGCCACCTTTTTTGCCGCGCTCGACCGCATCGGGGCTTTTCCCATCCTCAACCTTATCGACGGTCTGCCCCGTGGCTATGTCGCCAATAAGCTTGGCGAGTTGAAGCGGGTCGCGGGGTCTTTTGATGCGTTTTATTGCCATACTCCTATTATGGCATGGATTGTGAACAGGTCAAAAAATTTCAGATTTCAAACTGACCCACTACCGCCTCCTGAGGTTTCTGTCGGACGGCATGCCGCCCATTGAAAAAGTCTTTCTCAGCCCGCCAGTTTCCTAGGATAGCGGGAGGAGGTTTGACCCTTCCAACGCTCCTCTTTCAAGAAGCGTGAGGGATATATAACCTAGTAAAGTGGGAAAGTCAACATGTTTTTTTAAAAAATGTGAAAAATCTTTTTTTGCTTCTTTTTATAAGGACATACTCGGTTTCCTTGGAAAGCGGAAAGGATATAAGGACTCTTGCGCGAAGCCTGCGGATGTTTTTCAATCAGGGTGATCTTTTCTTTAACCCGTCTTTTCCCTTATGTCTCTGTGCATCCAATATAGCCGCCCCGATTCCGGCCAAGAGGAAGGCGAAGTTTACGGCCTTGACGTCGCCGTCACGCGCTTTCTTTCGGCGTGGTTTCGCTATGGCACCGCGCGGCCTTTTCTGTGCCGTCCCACAACTTTGGAGAGTTTCGATCATTTTAAAGAGGTCGCGGCGTCCCAAGGGATCGATGCCGAAAAGGACTGTATCGGGTTGGATCCTCGGCATCCTGAAAAGAATCTGCAAACTCTTTCCTGCATCTTTCGGCCCGATCCCTTAACGGCGGATCTTGTCTGGCGGCGGGTACAAATGCGCGGCAGCGGCTTTGCTACTTGTGGGCTTGTGCATACCATGAGCGGTGAGCGTATCGCCCAAGCCGCATGCGATTTGATGCTGGCCCCCAGTGACGCGACAGACGCGCTGATTTGCCCGTCTCAGGCGATAGGCGCGGCCGTCCGGAATTTATGGGACATTCAAGCTGATTATTTTAAACACCGTTTCGGCGGATCTTTCACCTGTCCCGTTCAAACACCTGTTTTGCCGATTGGGATCGATACGCAGATTTTTGAAGGCCGCACCACGCCCGAGAAAAGACAGGCTCAACGGGCGCAGCTGAATAGTCCTGAAGACGAAATCATTATTCTTTTTGTAGGACGGCTGAGCTTTGCGACCAAGGCTCATCCGCTGCCTTTGTTGATGGCGGCCGATCGCGCGGCGCGCGGAACAAAAAAGAGAATCCGCCTTGTCCTGTATGGCTATTTCAAGCCCAAGGATATGGAAACGCCGTTCCGCGCTTTGGCGGCGGATTATGCAGGCGCGGCACAGGTAACGTTCGTTCAAAATGGCGATCCGCGCTTTCCAGACGGGCTTTGGGCCGCCGCAGATATTTTCGCGTCTTTATCCGACAATGTGCAGGAAAGTTTCGGCCTCACCCCCCTTGAAGCGATGGCCAGCGGGCTTCCGGCGGTTGTCAGCGATTGGGACGGGTATCGAGAAGGCATCCGAAATGGCGAAGAAGGTTTTTTGATCCCGACTCTGACGCCCCCCGAATCCGCGGGGATGGCTCTGGCCCAAACTTATTATAATGAAGGCAATTATGGAGTCGCCTTGACGGCTGCCGCCCAAAGCACGGCGATAGACGTGGACGAGGCCGCCCGCGCCTTCAGCCTGTTGGCGACAGATGCCAATCTGCGCAGCAGGATGGGAGAGAAGGGCCGTGCCCGCGCCCGCGCCGTTTTCGATTGGCAACCTGTGATGCGTTCTTATGAGGCTCTATGGGCCGACCTTGCCGAAAAACGGCGCATGATGCCACGAGCCCCCGCAACGCCCGAAAATTGGGCGGCCGCGCACCCCTCTTTCCCGAACCCGTGGCGCATGTTTGCGCGTTTTCCGACAACCCCCATTCTGCCCACGGATATTCTGCACGCGGTGATGGGGGCAGAAGAAGTCACAACGCTTCTGAAACATGAAATGAATTTCTTCGTCCCCGCTTTGCTTGTGCCCCGCGAGACTCTTCTCGAGCTGATCGCCCTGATTCGCCGCGCAGGATCGGTCCATGTGCAAGATCTTCTCGCGCCCTTTCCGACAGAACGACAGGACAGCCTGTGGCGCTGCATCGGCTGGATGGTCAAATATGGGGTCTGTCGCCTGCAACGGGTTGGGGGGTAGGCCGTGCTAGCGTTTTTTGGAAACCTCGCCGAACAAGAAGCCTCCATATATCCTGTCCTCGCACGACGCCCGAAAAATGCAACGCCACCCCATAGGCAAGGCTTGATGCCCCTATCAGCGCAGAAAGGGCGAGGATTTCTTGGATCAAAGAAGGGGCACTGATCCGATCCCACAAAAAGTGATCGAGCGCGAGGCAGAGCAAGCCCATCCAAAGGGCGCAGAGGATCAGTTTGCGGATCAAAACCGGAAGAGTTGCCTCGGCCAGTTGGATGCGTTTTTGCCTCAAGCGCCGCAGCAAAAACGCGGCGTTGATCCAGACGGCAAGGCTGCTGGCCAGCGCGATTCCGACAGGCCCCATGGGGCCAACCAAAAGAACCGCTCCGGCAATATTCGCGCCGATGGCGATCAGAGCGATGCGGACGGGCGTTTTTGTATCGTGTCGAGCGAAGAATCCCGCTGCAAAGACTTTAACCAACAGAAAAGCCGGAACGCCCAGAGCATAGGCTGCAAGGACTTGGGCTGTGGCTTTCGTATCCTCTGCGGTAAAGGCGCCATGTTGGAAAAGCGTTTGAATAATGGGCGTTGCGAGAAGCGACAGGCCCAGCGTGGCGGGCAGCCCCAGCGCGAGACAAAAGACGATTGCGCGGCTGTTGAGACGACGCGCCTGATCCTCCTCTCCGGCTTCGATATGCCGCGTCAACAAGGGCAAGAGGGTTGTCGCGACCGCTATGCCGATGATCCCCAAAGGAGTTGATTGAGACGATCCGCATAGAACAAATAGGAAACAGCTCCGGTTGGCAGGGTTGAGGCCAGAATCGTTGAAACCAAAAGATTAATTTGCGCCGCCCCCGCGCCGACTGCGCCGGGGCCAATACGGTGAAAAAGTTTTCGAACAGCCTCGCCAAAATGGGGTTTCAAAAGAGGAATTGCAAGCCGCGCGCGGGCGCAACTGATGGCAAGCCACACGCATTGCACCGCACCCGACACCGTGACGGCCCAAGCGAGGGTCAAGGCGACATCCCAGCCGAAAAACTGGGCCAACAGCATTCCCGCGATCAGAACCAGATTAAGAGCAATAGGCGCAGCTGCGCCCGGCCCAAAACGCCCGCGTGCGTTTAAAACCCCCGTTTGCAGAGCGGTCACCGAGATCAGGGCCAGATAGGGAAAGGTAATCGTTGAAAAACGTACCGCCAGATCGAATTTCTGCGGATCATGTTCAAAGCCCGGGGCAAGAATCAGCATCAATTTTGGCATCCAAAACATGACCAGAATTGAAAAAGGCAAAAGAAAAGCCAGCAGAGCCATCAGCGCTTGCCCAGCAAAACGCTGCGCGGCTTCTTCGCCGTGCCGTTCATGCTCGATCGTATAAAGGGGAACGAAGGCCGCTGAAAATGCGCCTTCGGCAAACAGGCTGCGGAAAAGGTTCGGAAGACGTTGGGCGACAAAAAACGCATCGGCCTCCATCCCTGCGCCTAAAAATACCGCCGTCAGAGAATCGCGAATGAATCCGCCTATGCGGCTCAGCAGGGTCAGGCCGCTGACGGTGGCAAGGGCGCGCCCGAAGCTCATGGTGCGTCTATAATCTGATAGAGGATAATAAAGACCAAGGCAGCGCATAAAGCGGGGGCAAAGGGAAATTGTTTGCTGCCGTCTTTCGATCGATGCAGAAGGGAAAACAAAACGCCAATCAACCCGCCAAGGCCCAGAAACCATGGGGCGGAATGGGGGTGCAGCCAGAATCCGGCCGCCGCGAAGAATTTGACATCCCCCAGCCCAAGCATCTCGATGCCGCGCCATTTGCTGTAGACCAGAGCCAGAAAAAGCCCCAACCCCAGCAAAGCGCCCGCGACGGCAACGCCCAGATAAAGATCCGCGCCGCTAAGTTCCAAAAAGATGATTCCCAAAATCCCCAACAGCAAATTATGCCCGTCCGGAATAATCCCGTAATGAAGATCCACGAGCGCCAGCGCAGGCAAAAGCCCCATCACCAAGCAAAGAGGAACCGCCGTCAGCGACCAATCTTGAAGATACATCGCCAGAATTCCCAAAAGGAATCCCATCAATTCGGCCACCGGCTGTTGCCAAAGTTTTTTGCGTAATCCGCAAGGGCAAGGAAAAGAAAATGTACCCGGCCGCAAGAGCCAGCCGATCAAGGGAAGCGCTTCTTGCCCCGTTAAAGGCCTGAAACACCACGCGCAATGAGGGAATCGGCTCTCCCCGGGCATGCGGTCGGCCGACCGCATGCCGAAGGTCAGACACAGGCTGGCAGCCAACAGCCCCAGCCCTCCCCCCGCCAGAAGATGAAGGATATTCGCGATCAGATGGTGGGGATGATGGGACATGGGGGATTAAATGATTTCAAAGGACGGCGTCGAGACCTCAACCGTCAAGCAGCGGGCATCGAAGTCCTTTTGTATTTTCTTATCAACCAACCCAAGGCGATGCAAACCGCTGATGCCGTTATGAACGGCTTCAGCGATCTTGCTGCGATATACTCGGGTTGCAAAGGAACCCGACCTTTTTATCTTTTTTGCCATAAGGAACCTCCCACCATTCTTGAGTCTTAATCATAAGGCATGGGAATCCTAAAGCTCTTTCTACCTCAAGCCCCCTACCCCGCTTGTGTCTTGCCTACCGATCCTAAATCTTTAAACGCCTCGTCCATACGGGTGGCGAGAGTCTTTTCTCCGGCGCGGAGCCATTTGCGAGGATCATAGAGGCTCTTTAACGGCTTGTGCGTTTCCGGATGGATCTGATACCGGAAGGCTTCCGGATTTTGCGTGACATAGGCTCCGACGCCTTGGGAAAACGCGAATTGCGTATCCGTGTCGATATTCATTTTGAACACGCCATAGGTAATCGCATCCGCGATGTCTTTCTTGTCAGAGCCTGATCCGCCATGAAAGACAAAATTCACGGGCTTTTGTTTCTTGTGCCGCGATTCGATCAAATCTTGAGAATTTTTCAAGATTTCGGGCTTCAGTTTCACGTTTCCGGGCGCATAGACTCCATGCACATTACCGAAGGAAGCGGCAACCGAGAAATGCCCGATGGGGGTCAGCGTGTCAAAGGCCCGCAGAACATCTTCGGGATGGGTGTATAAACGGCTGTGATCGGTTTCCGAAAGATCTTCCGAGCCGACACCGTCTTCCTCGCCTCCCGTAATGCCAAGCTCCAGCTCAAGGCTCATCCCCAAAGGAGCCAGACGCGCCAAAATACGGCTGCATTCAGCCAAATTGGTATCCAAAGATTCTTCCGACAAATCAATCATGTGGGAGGAGAAAAGCGGCGTGCCGTTTTTCTTAAAGAACGTCTCGCCCTGCGCGATCAGCCCCTCGACCCAAGGCAAAAGGCCGCGATTGGCATGATCGGTGTGCAACACCACGCACACGCCATATTGTTCCGCCATTAAATGTACATGCTGCGCCGCCGACACGGCGCCCAGAATCTTCGCTTGCAGCCCATCGGCAAGAGAGGGGCCTCCGAAAAACTGCGCCCCACCGCCGGAAAGCTGAATAATCACGTCGGATTTGTTCCGCGCCGCCGATTCCAGCACGGCATTCACGCTGTTCGTGCCCACGACATTGACGGCAGGCAGCGCATAACCGCCCGCTTTACAGGCGGCCACAAGCTTCTGATAGGACTCGCCCCAGACAACACCGGATTTTAGTTTGGAAGAAGATACGGTCATGGAAAAGCCTTTTGGAGGGGGAGAGAAAAGGTACCCAGCTCAATAGCCAACGCACGGGTTTTTGTCTATATCGGACGAAAGATTGCTGTAGGGGCTTCACAAACGCATTATTTTGTTGCATATCCCGCCCTGTAAGCGCGCTCGGCCAAAGTTTTTTGAAAAAAAATTCTACGTCACCCCATAGTCAAGGAGCTTCGCGTGTCGAACGATCAACATGGCGGCATTGTTGTTACAGCGGAAGAGATAAAGGCCAACACAAAGACTCGCGACGACGGAAGCCAAGTTGTCACGATTCCGGATTTTAATTTCAAAATCGTTATCACGGCTAATAAGCTCCTTCACATTCCCTTTATGACCTTCTCGGATATCCATTGGGGAACCGCAGCTTGTCGCGCAAAAAGACTTGCACAAGCCCTTGAGAATCTATCCATAGATGTTCTGTTTTTAATCGGGGATATTGTTGACGGTGAAAGGTTAGGGACGAAAAAAAAGTGGAAATTTCCCCTTTGGCATCAAGAGGGAATGGCCCATATTTTACGTTTTGTGGCTAAGGGAACGAAGGTCACCTATATACCCGGCAATCATGATATTGATGTCCGCAAGCAAACAATTTGGCATGGGCCAGCAAATCAAAAAGAAGAAAAACTTCACCATAATCTTTGTGGGCGGACCTTTTTAGGTATGAAGGTTGTTGAGGAGGCATTTTTTGTTGATCCACAGAACCGCCGCATCAAGCTGATCCATGGCGATCAATATGACGATGACCTTTTTGGTAAAAATAAAGAGTTTTGGTATCACCTTGGGGACGCTGCTTATGAAATTCTTGGCACCCTTGATTCAGCCGTTCATCACGTCCCCGGGTTCGGACACCTATCTATTCAGGCCATCCTAAAAAGAGCGACAAAGAAAACCATTGAAAATTGTCTTGGCGTACTTCGCGTTATTACGGATGCGCTGGATAATAAACACCACGATACAGATATCGAGATCTACGGGCATTCTCATATGCCAAGCATTCGCCAGACACCCGGGGGAAAGCTTTTGGTGAATGATGGAAGTTGCACCGAACATGTGCAAGGGACAGGTGGGGACGAAGATGGACAAATAGCCAACTTCGAATGGCATAAAGACCGCATCATTCTCATAACAAAAGAGGGCCAACAGAGGACTTTCTTTTGGAAGGATCTTGGACTTTCTCATTTCAGTGAGGAGCCAAGGCGTATTGAGGATGAGTCCAAGAAACGGGTGAGCCAACTCGAACGGATTATGTACAGGTTGTGGCCTCCGCGCGAGCGTCAAACTCAGCGGGAAATGAGGATCCGTCAACCGGAAAGGATAGAGAATCTAAAACGATACTGGTTCCCGCAAGAATGGTATCCACCCATAAAACCTTATGTCCCCCCCTCAGCGGGCAAAATCCCCCTTCCCAATCTGGCAGAAGAAGAGAGAGAGGCAAGACGAGCGGACTGCAAATCAGGAACATGGAAAAGCCCTAAAATTTTCTCACGGTCTCCCAAACCACCCCCCCCTTCCTTAGGTTAACCTCCTTTAAAAGATAGTTTTCCCCCTGCGCCTGTCATAGATTTCCCCCATGACCTTTCCTGTCTTTGCCGATGTTGTGCGTCCTGATTTCCGGCCCGAGGCGGGACGGCGGTTTCAGCTTGTCTCGGATTACAGGCCCGCGGGCGATCAGCCTCAGGCGATTGCCGCGTTGACCCAAGGTTTTATAGAAGCGCAGCGCGATCAGGTTTTGCTGGGCGTGACGGGATCGGGCAAGACTTTTACGGTCGCGCATACGATTCAAAACCTTCAGCGTCCGGCTTTGATTCTGGCGCCGAATAAGACTCTTGCCGCCCAGCTCTATGGCGAGATGAAAAGCTTTTTCCCCCACAATGCGGTCGAATATTTCGTCAGCTATTACGATTATTATCAGCCTGAGGCCTACGTCCCGCGCTCGGACACTTATATCGAAAAAGAATCCATGGTGAATGAGCAGTTGGACCGGATGCGCCACGCCGCCACCCGCGCCTTGCTGGAACGCGACGATGTCATCATCGTGGCTTCTGTATCCTGCATCTATGGCATCGGCTCGGTGGAAACCTATCAAAGCATGGTGCTGGGGTTGGCGCAGGGGCAAGAAATCGGGCGGCAGGTTTTATTATCGACGCTGGTTGAGCTCCAATACAAGCGCAACGATATTGGCTTTGGACGCGGGGATTTTCGTGTAAAGGGCGACACCATCGAAATTTTCCCCTCCCATATGGAAAGCACCGCGTGGCGCTTGGTGATGTTCGGGGATGAGGTTGAAAAGATCATCGAGATCGACCCGCTGACAGGTGAAAAAGGCGAAACCCTAGAGGCCGTGAAGCTCTACGCCAACAGCCACTATGTGACGCCGAAACCGACTCTGGCTCAGGCGGCCGAGCAAATTAAAATTGAGCTGAAACTGCGTTGTACCCAGCTTTTGGCGGAAGGGAAATTGCTGGAAGAACAGCGATTGCGCGAGCGCACGACTTTTGATCTAGAAATGATGGTGGCCACCGGTGGCTGCGCGGGGATTGAAAATTATTCACGCTATCTGACAGGGCGCGGCGCGGGTGAGGCACCCCCGACTTTGTTCGAATATCTGCCCCGTAATGCCGTTCTGTTCGTGGATGAAAGCCATGTGATGATCCCGCAGCTCAACGCCATGTATCGCGGCGATTTTGCGCGAAAAACAACGCTGTCAACCTATGGATTCCGCCTGCCCTCTTGTGCGGATAACAGGCCGTTAAAGTTTGAGGAATGGGAGAAAATGCGTCCCCCCACGGTCTTTGTGTCGGCAACCCCGGGCCCGTGGGAGATCAATCAGACGGGGGGCGTTTTCGTCGAGCAAGTCGTGCGCCCGACAGGCCTTATGGATCCTCCGGTGATCATACGCCCGACCGATAAACAGGTGGATGATTTGCTCGAGGAAGTCCGGCTTGTCCGCGCGAAAGGCTTGCGCACTCTGGTGACGACTCTGACCAAAAAAATGGCAGAAGCGCTGACGGAATATATGGGCGATGCGGGAATCAAAGTGCGCTATGTCCATTCCGATGTGGACACGATTGAACGGATCGAGATTATCCGGGATTTGAGACTCGGTTTGTATGATGTGCTGGTGGGCATCAATCTGTTGCGCGAGGGGTTGGATATTCCCGAATGCGGCCTTGTGGCGATTTTAGATGCGGATAAAGAAGGCTATTTGCGCTCGCGCACCGCGCTGATTCAGACCATCGGTCGCGCGGCGCGAAATCTGGAAGGCCGCGCGATTTTGTATGCCGACCGCATCACGGGCAGCATGAAAGCGGCGATTGAGGAAACCAGCCGCCGCCGCGAAAAACAAGAAGCCTATAACAGCGCCAACGGCATCACGCCGGAATCGGTCAAGAAATCCATCGGGGATATTCTCTCTTCGGTCTATGAGCGGGATCATGTAACCGTTCCTGCGGGATTTGCGGGGGACACCAACCTGTCCGGAAAAGACCTGAGAACGCACCTCAAAGATTTGGATCAACGCATGAAAGCGGCGGCTGGGAATCTGGAATTCGAAGAAGCCGCGCGGCTGCGGGATGAAATAAGGCGGCTGGAAGCGGCCGAGCTAGGGGTAACTTTGTCCCCACCCGCAAAGCCTGCTAAAAAGAAACGACGTTAATCCCGTGGAGCTTTGTTTCTTATGAAAATTCTTCTTGTTTCGGTAAATCATGCGCCTGAGCAAACAGGTATCGGCAAGTATCAGGGCGAAATGGCCGCGTGGCTTGTCCGGCGCGGCCATAGCGTCCGCGTGATTACCACACCGCCCCATTATCCGGAATGGAAGATTCACGCAGGCTATACAGGCCGCGCCTATCGCACCGAGATTTTGGACGGCGCAAAGGTCGTTCGCGTGCCCGTTTACGTCCCCGCTTCTCCAACAGGGCTGAGGCGCGTTTTGCATCTTTTGTCTTTTGGCGTGACCTCTGCGCCCGTTATCCTGAAGGAGACGTTGCTTTGGAGGCCGGATGTCGTGTTTGTGACCGAGCCGCCTTTGACCGCCGTTCCGATGGCGCTTTTGGGGGCTTTTTTGTGCGGCGCGCGCACGCAGCTTCATGTGCTGGATTTCGAAGTTGATGCGGCTTTTCAACTTGGGATTCTCAAGCCGAAGATTCTGCTTTGTCTGGTTTCCGCCGTCGAGCGTTTCTTGATGCGCGGCTTTCGGATTGTCAGCACACTGACGCCCCGCATGCGCGAGCGTTTGTTGGCCAAGGGTGTGCCCGAAGCGCGTGCGTTGCTGTTGCCGATTTGGGCGAATGTCGAGGATTTCGATCACGCGCCCGATGGCCAAGAGTGGCGGCTGCAACAGGGAATCGATCCAAACACCATCATTGCGCTTTATTCCGGCAATCTGGGGCAGAAACAGGGACTTGAGACCATTGTCGGCGCAGCGCGCTTGCTGGAGTCCGAGACCAAGATCCGCTTTATCGTTGCGGGGGATGGATCCGGGCGTGCGCAGCTGATGGATATGGCGCGAGGGTTGTCGAACATCTCGTTCCTGCCTGTGCAGCCGCGAGACTCATTCGTTCCGATGATGCGCGCGGCTGATCTACATCTTTTGCCTCAACGGGCGCAGGCGGCGGATCTTGTGATGCCCTCTAAGCTGGGGAATATATTGGCTAGCGGCCGCCCTGTAGTAGCGGGAGCCTCCTCGGGCACACAGCTTTTTGATGCGGTTCAGGGCTGTGGCTTTGCCGTGCCGCCTGATGATGCCAAGGCTTTTGCGGCCGCCATTCGGCAGTTAGCGGACGACAAGGCTTTACGCGAGACAACGGGCGCTGAAGGAATCCGCCGCGCCCATGCGGAATGGAGCCGAGAGACTCTTTTGACGCGGATGGAAGCGGGATTTTCTTCTTGAGACTGATAGGGTATACTCGGTTTCCTTGGAAAGCGGAAAGGATGCTCCCCCGTGCAAAACACGGACGCAGCGAAGCTGATGCGCCTTTTGCGCGGACAAAATGTGAGGGGGCCCGAGTATAAGGGAAATTTTGCTCAAAAAAACCCCCAAAACCCTTCCGAATTTTGGGGTCTTTCCCTTTTCTTGACAGAAGCGGGGGTTGCTTCTATTTAGGCCTCAACCCGCCTGATGATCCTGATGACGCGGCAGGCGCTCCGTTCTCGTATAAAATCCAGATGGATTGACGAGACGTTTCTGAAACAACAAGGTCCGTTTGACCCTATCCGAAGAGACACCCCATGAAACTGTCTGTCAAAGGCAAGCAAGTCGATGTCGGCGATGCTTTTCGCCAGCATATTGAAACGCAGCTAAAAGAAGTCGTTTCCAAATATTTCACCGATTCGCTGGATGCGCAGGTGACCCTCTCGCGCGAGGCGCATCTGTTCTGCGTGGATATCACCGTTCATGCCGGACGCGGGATCGTGTTGCAAAGCAAGGATACGGCGGCGGAGCCCTATCCCGCTTTTGATGCGGCCGTCACACGGCTGGCCGGTCGGTTGCGCCGGTATAAAAACAAGATCAAGCATCATCACCATGAAAGTTCTAACGTGGCGGAGTCCCTCGTCGCCAACGCCTTCGTCCTACATGGCGAGGATCACGGCCGCGAAGAAGAGGTGAATGACAATCCCGTGGTCGTCGCCGAAATGACTATGCCCATCGAGCTGTTGACAGTCAGCGAGGCGGTGATGCGGCTTGATCTGGGCGATCTGCAAGCGCTGATGTTCCGCAATCGCTCGCATGGCGGGCTCAACATGATTTATCGCCGTCCGGACGGGCATATCGGCTGGGTTGACCCCGCTGAAAAAGCCCTTCCGCGCAAGGCCGGTTAAATCGGCGCACTCATGTCCTCTCCCCCATCTCTCCCGATGCAGGAGCTGCTGTCCCCGAAGGCCGTCTTGGCTTCCCTCAGCGCTTCCTCGAAAAAAGACATCCTGAAAAGCATAGCGGAGGCTTCAGCCGCGCTGATTGCCAAGGATCCCTTGCCGATTTTTGACATTTTGTGGGAGCGTGAAAGGCTCGGAAGCACAGGGGTCGGGAATGGAATTGCCATTCCGCATGGCCGCGTGCCGGGTGTGGAACAGGTTGTCGGATTCTTCGCCCGCCTCCCCCAGCCTGTTGATTTTGAATCCGTGGACGAAAAGCCCGTGGATCTTGTGTTTCTTCTCCTTGCGCCTGAAGAGGCTGGAGCCGATCATTTGCACGCTTTGGCGACAATCTCGCGGCGCTTGCGCGATGCGGATCTCTGCGCCCGTCTGCGGGCCGCTAAGGATAGCCAAGAAATGTACGAGATTCTGACGGTGGAATAAGGGAAACCCTTGAGAAAAGGCGGCGTCCTCGCGCTCGGCAATTTCGACGGGCTTCATCTGGGTCATCGGCGCGTGATCGAGACGACCGTGGCCTTGGCGTTTGACAAAACATGCCCGGCGCAGGTTCTGACTTTCGCCCCCCACCCGCGCGCTTTTTTCAATCCTTCTTTACCACCTTTCCGACTGACTCCTGAGCCGGACAAAGATCGGTTGCTGAAGGCCTGCGGAATCGATGACATCCTTACGCTGCCCTTCACCCGCGCGCTGGCGGAGCTTGAAGCCGAATCATTTGTGCAAGACATTCTTTTGGATCGCTTGGGCGTTCGGCATGTCGTAGCTGGCGAAGAGTCTGTTTTCGGTTGTGCGCGCAGCGGGGATATGAAGAAATTAGCCGCGTGGCTCGCGCCCCATAAAATTGATGTGACCGCTGTGCCCCCTGTCACCTGTGCCGATGGGCAGATTTTGTCTTCCTCGCGCATTCGCTCTTTTTTGGAAGCAGGGCAGCCGCGCGACGCGGCCCAGATTCTTGGCCGAGATTGGTCGATCTCGGGACCGGTGATCCGGGGGGCGGCCCGTGGACGCACGCTAGGCGTGCCGACAGCAAATATCGCGTTGGGTGATTATCTGCGCCCCCGATTCGGCGTTTACGCGATAAAAGCAGGGCGTTTAGGAGAAGGTCTTTCTTACACTGGCGTTGCGAATATCGGCCTGCGCCCGACTTTCGGGGAGAGTGAGCCCAATTTGGAGGCGCATTTATTTGACTTCGCCCACGATATCTATGGCGAGTCATGGGAAATCGCCTTAATCGATTTCATCCGTCCCGAGCAGACTTTTCCTGATCTCAACGCTCTGCGCGCGCAAATTATTCAGGATCAAAAGACCGCGCGAGAGGTTCTTCAGGTCTAAGGTGTGTCTTTTTAGCCATAGTGCGGAAAACTTTGCGAAAAAGATGAAAAGACCGTTGACGCTTGGAAGTGGGCATGCTCTCTTCGGATCAATCTCTGACGGCTCTTTCTTGAGCCCGATCTAAACTCCATGGAAAGGATCCTGCTATGCGTTCAATGAAACTGTTGGCTGCCACGGCGTTGGTAGCAGCTTTGGTTGCCGGCCCCGCTTTGGCTCAAGAAGAAGGCGCGTCAATGGCGCCAGCTCCTGCGGCTGAATCGGCTGCGCCTGCGGCGCCTGCGAAGGCGGCCCACAAGGCTCACCACAAGAAGCATGCCACGAAGAAGCATGCCCACAAGAAGGCGGCTGCTCCTGCGGAAGCTGCGCCTGAAGCCGCTCCTGCTACGGCTCAGTAAGCCTAATTGTCGCAAGACAAAGAGAAACCGCCGCGCTTGGGACGTCCGCGCGGCGGTTTTTTTGTGCCTTAAGGACTCGTGAGGGCCGTTTACTTCGCCGCTTCCTCATGCGAAAAGTTAGAAAGCTTGCGGCTCTTTAGAGATTCTCCTTTCCCTGTATGCGCCCTCTTTTTATCCTTCTTCTTTTGTTCTTTTTTGTGTCTCCGGCTTTCGCGGGGACGGTCGATCAGCTGCGCACCATCGAAGCGCAACTGAGCCAAAGTCAGCAGCAGAAACAGGCGCTTGACACAGACGAACAGCAAGCGGCGGCGATCCTTGCTGAGTTGCGGCAGAAATTGATTGCGGCCACTGAAGCGTTACAGGAAAAACAGAACGACCTGCAGGTGCTGGAAGACAGGCTAACGACTCTGGCAACGCAAATTGATCGCAAAAGCAAAGAGCTGGCGCAAGAGCGCCAAAGACTCTCTGCCACGCTGTCGGTCCTTATGGAGGTTGCCAGTCGTCCGCCGGAAAGCCTGTTTTTACAGAATCAGACGACAGCGGATCACATTCATCGCAGCCTTCTTTTAAAGGCGATTATTCCCGTTTTGAAGGATCAGGCCGAGCGTGCTGCGCGGGATCTTGAAACTCTTTATGATATGAAGGCGCAATTGGCTGCGGAGCGCACACTGGCCACGGCGGCTGAGGAAAATCTGGAGCATCAGCAAAAAGATCTCTCACAACTGATCGCGGCGCGGCAAGGCGCGTTGCAGCGAACCGAGGCTCAAAAAGCCCAAATCGCAGAACATTTGGCCGGATTGGCGGTTGAGGCGCGGGATTTGCGGCAACTCATGCAAAAAATCGCGCCCAAGCGCTCCCTGCCCCACATAAAAGAGGGCGCGGCCTCTGTCGCTTTAAAATGGCCCGTTTCAGGGAGTCTGTTGCGACATTATGGCGAGAAGGATGCCGATGGGGTTGTGAGTGAAGGGATCACGCTCACGGCGCCTTCAGGCGCGCCAATCGTCGCACCCTATGGGGGGAAGGTTGTTTTCGTCGGCCTGTTTCGTGGCTATGGACATATCGTGATCTTGCAGCATGAGGGCGGGTATCACAGCCTTCTGTCGGGCTTTGGCCGCATTGATACCGAAATGGGCCAAGAGGTCGACGCCGGAGAACCCCTAGGAGTCCTGCCCGTGAAAGTGGGTGTGCGGCAGAATCTGTATTTTGAATGGCGGCGCGGGGAAAAACCCCAAGACCCTGAAAATGGTTTGGCGGCAAGACCGTAAGGTTCACCCCAAAAACATATGGCCTTTAACCCTGTTGCCGTATCGCTTTATACGGTTTGGCACCAAGTGAGGTCTTAAAAATTTGTTAACAACCCGCGCTTTTACCTTGTTGCGCCCTCAAATTTCTTTCCCCCCTTTTATCCTTTTTGTGATAGGATGAGTCCCTGCACAATTGATCACCCCTCAACCTTTAGGAGATCAGCTATGGCGCTTCAGAATCGTATTGACTCCCTTAAGAAACAGCATGAAAAACTTGACCGCATGATCCATGAGGAGGAGATTCGCCCGGGCTCGGACGACTCGCTTCTGCACAAACTAAAGGCGCAAAAATTGGCGCTGAAAGATGAAATCGAACGCCTTGTCCAAGGCGATCGGGTCGCGGCCTGATATACACTCACGTCTAAAGACCCGGCGTCCGCCGGGTCTTTTTTTGGCCATGATTCTGTGGCACGGTTTCTCTCCTTTCCGCTTTTGTCTGGATTTCTCGCTCATGGATTCTCTGCTCTCTCTCCTTACCCATTACGCGCTGCCCTTTATTCTGGTTCTCAGCGTGGTCGTTTTTGCTCACGAATTTGGTCATTATTGGGTTGCGCGGCGCTGTGGCATTCGGGTTGTTTCTTTCTCGATTGGCTTTGGACGGCCTTTATTCGGTTGGACCGATTCGCACGGCACACACTGGCAGATCGCTTGGCTGCCGATGGGCGGCTATGTCAAAATGTTCGGCGATGCGGATCCCGCCAGCACACCTGACGCATCGGTTAAGGAAATGACGGAAGAGGAGAAAAAAGTCTCCTTCTTCCATCAGTCTGTCGAAAAACGCTTCGCGACCGTAGCGGCGGGGCCTTTGGCGAATTATGTGTTTGCGATTGTAGTTTTGGCGGTCTTGTTTGTTTTTCAAGGACAGCCTTTTTCTTCCCCTGTCATCAGCGGTGTGCAGGAAAACAGCGTGGCGGCACATGCGGGCATCGTCCCGGGCGACAAATTTTTGTTCATCGACTCGCACCGCATCGACCGGTTCGAGGATATCAAACGGCTGATCGCGCTGAATGTCGGCTCGCCCGTCACCGTTCGTCTAGAAAAAGACGGAATCCAGCGCACGCTGACTCTGACGCCTGAAGTCGTGACGCAAAAAGATCGGTTCGGGGGAGAACATCCTCTGGGGCGGATTGGCGTTGTTTCGGACAGGCTGGAATACAAGAAATGGTCGCCTGTGGAAGCGCTGGGGCATGCCGCGGTCGAGACGTGGACTCTGACCACCGACACGCTGCGCGGGGTCGGACAGATGATTATGGGCACACGAGGCGCCGATGAAATTGGAGGGCCCTTGCGGATTGCAGAAATGTCCGGCCATGTGGCCCAAGACGGCGCATGGGCTCTTTTGTGGTTTATGGCGGTGATTTCAATCAATCTGGGGCTGATCAACTTGTTTCCCGTCCCGCTTTTGGATGGGGGGCATCTGTTTTTCTTCGTTATCGAAAAACTCTTTCGCCGTCCTTTGCATGAAAAGGCGCAAGAGATTGGGTTCAAAATTGGCCTTGCCCTTATCGGCTCCCTGATGCTGTTTGCGACATGGAACGATCTGGTTCATTTAGAGGTGATCAGCAAGATCCAGAAGATGCTTTCTTGAGCGTTCGTTTTCTCTTCTCCCCCTTTCGCGCCGCTTGTGATAGTGAAAAGACGATTCTTCCTGATTTTTGCGCCCGATGAGACAGCCAAAATCCCCCCTTCGCAGCGCCGCATCTTCGGCCAAACCCTCCCGCACGCGTGGGCGAGAGGGGAACGGAAAGAGAAGACTAAGAAAGCTTGGGATTTTTTTAGGCGCCCTCTTGCTTCTTGCCGGAACGGGGAGTCTTTTCTGGCATCTCGGCTGGCCACAGAAATTGGCCCGACATGGTGAATTGGCTCTCTTGTCTGTCACCAAAAATATCGGGTTTGAACTTCGCGATGTTACAGTAACGGGGCGCGTGCAAGCCCAAAAAGACGCTCTTTATGATGCCATCGGCGCGGCACGAGGGATGCCGATTTTTGCTTTTGATCCTGAATTGGCGGCTCAAAGGCTGCGTCAGCTGCCTTGGCTGGCGAACGTCATCATCGAGCGCCGTCTACCCGATACCATTTCTGTGACCTTGTTTGAACGCGCCCCCATCGCGCGGTGGCAGCATGAGCGTCAAATGGATGTGCTGGATGAAAATGGCCATCCAATCCCCGATGTTAGTCCGGACAGTTTTGCCCCGCTGCCTCTTGTGGTGGGAACGGGAGCTGACAGCGCGGTCAAGGCATTGCTTTCGGTTTTAAAAACTTATCCAACAATCCAAGAAAAAACGGACTCGGCGGTTCGGGTGGGCGAACGACGCTGGGATTTGCATCTGAAACAGGGTATCATTGTACGTCTGCCCGAGCAGGATGTTGGGGCTGCGCTGCGCCGTCTATCGATTCTGATCGAGCAGCAAGGGATCCTCGATCGCGCTATTGCCACCGTGGATCTGCGTTTGTCTGACCGCCTGACCATTGAACCCCTTGCCCCTGTTCAGCCCGCGCAGACCAAGAGGGGAGTCCTTCCATGAAACAACAGCTTAAAAACCTTCTTCTCCCCTCTTCCCGCCGCGCGGACGGGGATCTTTATGGAGCTCTTGATATCGGCTCCAGCAAAATTGTGTGTTTTATCGCGCGGGCCTCCGGACACGAAACGCCGCGCATTGTAGGAATTGGGCATCAGTTGGCGGAAGGCATGAAGCAAGGCGCTGTATCAAACATGGAGGCCCTTCAATATGCCATTAGTCAAGCCGTCGGCGCGGCCGAGGATATGGCGGGAGAGACTCTCCAGCAGGTCACGATCAATATTGCAGGGGTGCATCTAACATCGCATCGCGCCGAGCTTGAGCTTTCCTTGAACAGCCACGAGGTGACGGAAAATGATCTAGCGCGGATTCAGGCGCAAGGCCCCGCGATGCTGCCCGATGATCCTCACGGAGGGCCTGCGACTGAGCTTTTGCATAACCTGCCTGTTTCTTACGCTCTTGATGATCAAAAAGGCATCCGCGATCCGCTTGGCATGACCGGAAATTTGCTCCGTGGGCAGATGCATCTGGTTTCGGCGCGTTTTGGCGCGCTTCGGACTTTGGAAACGGTGATTGCGCGGTGTCATTTGGATATTGCTGGGCGGGTAGCGGCACCTTATGCCAGCGGGCTTGCCTGTTTAGTTGAAGATGAAATGGAACTGGGAAGCGTGGTCATTGATATGGGCGCAGGGACAACCAGTTTTGCGCTTTTCTTCGATGGTCACATGATTTACGCAGGCGGCGTTCCTTTGGGAGGTGCGCATGTCACAAGCGATATCGCGCGGGGGCTTACAACTTCTGTCACTCAAGCCGAACGGTTGAAGACTCTCTACGGCCATGCGACTCCCAGCCCGATGGATTCGCGCGACATGATCGAGGTTCCCTTGGTTGGCGAGGAGGAATCCGAAGACCCCAACACGGTGCCCAAGGCGCATCTGATCCGAATCATTCAGCCGCGGATCGAGGAAACGCTGGAGCTTGTCCGCGCGAAGATTGAGCAAAGCGGTTTCGCGGCGCAAGCGGGACGACGCGTCGTACTAACGGGCGGCGCAAGCCAGCTTTCCGGCGTGCGTGAACTTGCCCAACGTGTATTGGATAAACAGGTTCGCTTGGGGCGCCCTTTGCGCGTGGCGCGGCATGATACTCAAGGAGGAGGAGGGGGGGGAGGAGGAGGAGGGGGACGAAGCGTGGGCGCGGCTTTTACAGGATTGGCCGAGTCGACCTCAGGCCCCGCTTTTGCGACAACGGCCGGACTGCTCGCGGTTGCGATGCAGCCCGAATGGGCCGGTTTCATGGCACCGACTTCCGGCTTTTCAACCCGTCTGAGAGGGGGGGGGACCGTGATCAACCGCCTGAAACGGTGGATCAGACAGAATGTGTAGGGGATCCTTTTATATACTCGGTTTCCTTGGAAAGCCGAGTATTCGATTCCGTGCAAAACACGCGCTCAGCGAAGCTGATGCGCCTTTTGCGCGGATGAAACTTAAGGGGTTCCTTCGGTGCCCAAGTATACTGCGAGACGTTACAGGCTAAACTTTTTGCTCAACACCACGCGCCCTGCGTCCTGAGTGCCGCTGGCCGGACTTGGTCTTTATTTTGCGTCATCTTTTCCTGTCCGGCGCGCGGCAATCCTGTCGCAACCGCTCGGGACACAAAAGGCTAACTTAGGACGTGGTGCGGTATAGAAACGCCGTTATTTCTTCCGAAACGTCGGCAGGAGACGTTCGGTCTATGAAGGGATGGCGGAAGGGAACCCACTGAAAGCGGTTATACCACAAGGTGCCTTGATGGGGGGGCTGGGCATAATCGTAGGCTGCCAGAGGACGATAGCTTTCCTGATCCACCCGCAAGGAGGAAAGATTTCTCCGCTCGGACGCATAGATATCAAGAGCTTTCTGTTTGGCCCTGCGTTCCTCGGGCGATAGCGTAAAGAGCCGCGCTGTTTCATCCCATGAAATGAAAGTCTGAGATTGCACCCGCGCGGCAAAATAGGTGTAAACCGCAAATTCAAGCACGCTTCGGCCTTTTTTTAACTGTGCCCCGAGGGCGTTGAGCGCATCGTGATCGGGATTGCCGCCTTCATAGGCTGGAACCCAGACCTGATCCGGGCGGTGCACGGCCATCATTTTTTGGACTTCGGCATAAACGTCAGAAACATTCCGCCACAAATGGCGGGCCGGACGGTCTGACCACCCAACGGGAGTCAGCCCTAGGAAAAGCGCCGCGGATTCGGCTTCCGCCCGCCGCTTTTGCACGCGTTCCTCATGGTGTTTCCGCTGCCACGGCCACAAAACAGGACGATCCAGACAGCCATTGGTCAGATAAAGGGCTGAGACGCGGGCCCCTTGAGCCTTCGCGCGTCCAATCGCCGCGCCGCACATGACAACCTCGTCATCAGGGTGAGGCACAAGGATAAGGATATTCTTACCGAACATAGACACTGCTCCGGAAGAAGGGAGGCCAAGAAAGATAGACGCGGTTTCCTTGGAAAGCCGAGTATAGAGGGCGACTAAATCAAACCATCCCCATTCGCCTTTTCCCATGTGTCGCGCCAGACGACAAGCGCCTCCGCGCTCATCGGACGAGCAATAAAGAAGCCTTGGGCAAAGTCGCAGCCTTTTTCGCGGAGCATTTCCCAGCTGCGCTGATTCTCAACGCCTTCCGCGATGACTTTCAACCCCAGATTATGCCCCAGATCCACGATGGAATTCACGATCACGGCACAGTCGCGGTTCGAGGTCATGTCGGTGACGAATCCTTTATCGATTTTCATTTCGCTGAAGGGCATGCGCTGCAACTCGCGCAAAGAAGAATGCCCTGTGCCAAAATCATCAATCGAGACGCCGATGTTCCGCAGCCGCATGCGCAAAAGCACATCCATCGTCCGCGTGACATCGCGCATGGCCTCGGTCTCGGTCACTTCCAGAATAAGCCGATCCGTGGGGATGTCATGCGCCTTGCACAGCTCGCTGATCTTGTCGGGAAGGGTCAGATCCAAAAGGGTTGTCGCCGTCACATTCAAAGCAATAGTCAGATTAATTCCGGCACGCCGCCAGAGCGAAGACTGATGAACGGCCGTCTTGACGACGAAATCCGTTAAGGCTTGGATAAGCCCATCTTGCACGACTTTCTCGAGAAACTCATCGGGAGAAAGCAGGCCGCGTTCCGGATGTTGCCAGCGCACCAACGCCTCGACCCCTTTGATGCGCCGCGTGGCGATGTCGACAATCGGTTGGTAGTAAAGCGTGAATTGTCCCGACGCGATGGCGCCGGCGTGATCTTCCGGCGTTTGCGCCGCGTTGGACAGGGAATCAAAAAATCCATTCAGCGCAGAAACCGCCAAAGGTTTTTCCATTGCAGCCACGACATTCAACCCATGCGCGCCTCCTAAGCGGCGCGCGCTGTTTAACACACGAGAATCGCTGCCGCTGATCAAGCAGAGTCTTGTGTCTTTGGCCTTCGTTGCAAGGAGCCGCAACAGCTCGACCCCGTCCGTTCCTGGCATCATGAGGTCCAGCATGATGATGTCAGGCGTAAACTCGTCCAACGCCTGAGGGACGGCTTCCGCATTGCTCACAGCATGCGCCTCTAACCCACGGCGTTCCGCCACTTCGGCGATCAAATCGCAGATATCTTCTTCGTCATCAATGACCAAGAGGCGTAAAGGGGGCATAAGGACTTCTTTCATTGAGTGCCGAGACGCTGGAGGAGATCCCCGAGAGCGCGGCGTATTTCCTTGATTCGGTAGGGTTTCTCGACAAGGGGAACGGAGTGCGAGGATAGAAAGGCTTGAACATGGGTAGAGAGGGTATCTCCGGTTACGTAGATAACGCGCTTCGCGTAAGAAGGCAACTCACGTTGCAAAGCTTCGTAAAGGGCGGGGCCATCCATGACGGGCATCCGCAAATCGCTGATAATCACGTCGAAAGATTCTTTTTTCAGTTTTTGCAGCGCGATCGCTCCGTTGACCGCAATATCCACGCGATGCCCGTCGGGCTCCAAAAGATCCGCGAGCGTTTGGGCGATATCCAGTTCGTCATCCACAAGAAGAATATGCAAAAAAGGCAAGGGAGACGTTTCGGCGTCCGGCTGGTCGTCGGCCAAGGTTTGTTGAAAAGAAGCCGCAGGAAATTCAATCGTAAAAACGGCGCCGCCTTCGGACGCGTCATCTACCCAAAGCTTGCCCCCATGCGCGGAAACGATGTTCAAACACAGGGCCAATCCAACACCCGTTCCGCCTTGTTCGCCTTTGGTCGTAAAGAAAGGTTCAAAGATTCTGGGACGGATTGCAATGGGAACGCCCGCTCCCGTATCGGCGACCGAAAGGCTTACGCTTCCTGTTATGTCGCGCCGAGTCGTCACGGCTATGCGTCGTGGACCTTTCCATCCCTGTAAGGCTTGCGTGGCGTTCAACACAAGATTGGTCACAACCTGAGTCATTTGATCCGCATCGCCTAGAATAGGTGGAAGAGCCGGATCTAAGGCCATCTGAACGGTTATGTCCGTTGTGCGTATCTGGTAGCCCAGAAGCTCGAGCGCACCGCGCACCACTTGATTGAGATCCACCGGCTTGCGCTCGGGCGGCTTCCGGCGCGCAAGCGCCAGAAAACTCTTCACGATGCGCGAGCATCGGTCAGCGGCTTTAAATATCTTCTCGGCCCGCGTGGCGACCTTGGCCTCGGGCGCACTGTCCATCAACAAGGTCGCTTGGCCAACGACAATCGAGAGCGGGTTGTTCAGCTCATGCGCCACGCCAGCCAAAAGACCGCCCAACGCCGCCATTTTTTCGCTTTGCTGCAGGGCCTCTTGCTGCCGCGCGATTTGGGCTTCGGCCTTCTTGCGTTCCGTAAGATCGTAAAGCCCCAACACAAAGGCGTCTTCGTTCTGATAGGTGATGCGCCGCGCAGAGACGGCGACCGGCAAGGGGTTTCCATCACCGCGGATCATCTCTGTTTCCAGCAAATCGACGGATTGTCCCATTTTCAGAGAATTTTCTAATTCCCGCCTTTTGTCCGAGTCCGGAAAAAAGCGGCTGATCGCGCATTGCATGATCTCTTCTTGCTGGGCGCCTAGAAGCCCTTCCGCACCAGGCGTTGCGTATAAAACCGAACCGTTATCGGCGCGCACAATCAAGACAGGAACGGGATGCGCCTCGGTAATGCTGCGGAAACGTGTTTCACTGGCCCGCAACGCGACTTCACTTTGCTTACGTAAGGTCACATCGCTGGTCGAGCCGACCAACCGCAGAATCCGGTTCGACCGCGCGTCGCGCATTGCAACGGCTTTCGAGTGCATCCAGCGCCGTTCTCCCCCGGGCTGCACAATACGGTATTCAACATTCAACGTATTAGTGCGGGGATTGCGGCGAAAACGGCGCAGTGCCTCGGCAACCACAAGCCGATCGGCGGGCACCATCATGCGCGCCCATCTTTTAAGCCCGTCAGGTGCGTTTTCGATCCGCATACCAAGAATTTTTCGGAACTGGTCCGAGAAAAAAACCTCGCCTGTCGCGATATTCCAGTCGAAAAGCCCTTCATTGGCACCGCGCGTGGCGAGCATAAAACGCTCGTTACTAATCGCCAGCGCGTGTTCTTTTTCCTCTTGTCGCCCCGCGAACTGGCTAACAATCACAATCGCGAAGATCAGAACGGACAGAGCCAAGGACAAAGACGCGACACGGCTTGCGATCTCAGGCGTTGCAATCAGACCAACGGCATAGGCCGCATCCGTTAACCCGCCGCCCAGAAAGCAGGCAAAGGCGACGATATGGACAAGACTACCACTTGTGCCGTGATGGACTCCCGAAATGCCCGCGATCAGGATGACGGATATGGCCATTGTCGCCGCCGCCGGCATAATCAAATGAACGGTTCCCGGGTCAAGAAAAGCGTAGAAGAACATCAAGGCCAGCAAAAAGCCGACACTCATGAAGATTGGCCCGTATTGAGGGCTGTTCATATCCAATTCAAGGAAATGGTAGGTAAAAAACAAGGCGGCTCCCCAAGCCGCCAGCATGCTCGTGTCGGACAGGATCAACCGGCCAAAGGGCGGTAAAGGCGTTACACCATAGGCCAGAAGATCGTTCGAGCCGATGATATGGACAGCAACACACAGCAGGAAGAGAAGTAAAAAGATCTGTCCTCGGTCACGCATAGCGATCCAAATGAAGAACAAATAGGCGGCGGCCGCTAGAACAACCCCGATCAGAAGCCCGAAAAGGAGCGCGGCGATTCGCCCCGAAATGGCGGACTCGGATATATCCGCGTCTGCCTGTGCCCAAGCGGGCAGGCTAACCATCCATAAAATAATAGAAAAAAGAAAGGCCCCTCCAGCATGCGCGGCGCGTTTAAGATCAAACAGAGGGCGAAAAGAGGCAAGCATGAAGTCCATCTTGCCGTTCGCGTCTCGTCCGTGCAAGAGAAGGAAGGAACCAGATCTCTATACTCGGTTTCCTTGGAAAGCCGAGTATTCGATTCCGCGCAAAACACGGACGCAGCGAAGCTGATGCGCCTTTTGCGCGGATGAAACTTAAGGGGTTCCTTCGGTGCCCAAATATAAAACTTTGTCCGAAAGCGAAAGATAGAACATGCGGCCCCCCCCTCTTTTCCCGTCGCCCTTACGCCAACTTTGGACTCCTTGATTGATCCGTTAGACCCAATGGATCCTATCGCGGCGCAGTTTTTACCCTCGGCGGCGGAAGCGATCGTCGCGCCCGAGGAACGGGCAGATCCCATCGGGGATAATCGGTTCTCGCCTGTTTCTGGGATTGTGCATCGGTATCCGGACCGTGTTTTGTTGAAAGTAACGGGCGTGTGTCTGGCCTATTGCCGCTTTTGCTTTCGCCGCGACATGATCGGGCCTGCGGAAGGAATTCTGTCGCCCTCCGCGTTGGATCAGGCGCTGGCCTATATTGCGGATCATTCGGAAATTTGGGAGGTCATTTTGACAGGCGGCGATCCGCTGACTCTCTCAGATCGGCGGTTGGGGGAGATTCTGGACAGGCTCCGCGCGATCCCTCATGTGAAAATCATCCGGTTTCATACGCGGGCCCCGATAGTCGAGCCGTCCCGAGTCACCCCAGCCCTTGTTGATCTTTTGCGCGCGGCAGGGCCAGTCTATGTCGTGCTTCATTGCAATCATCCGCGCGAGATCACGGCCTCAGCCAGCGCCGCCTGTGCTCTACTGGCGGATGCCGGACTTCCGCTTTTGTCGGGAACCGTCTTGCTGCGCGGGGTGAATGACAAACTGGAGATTCTATCGGCCCTGATGCGCACGCTGGTTGAGAATAGGATCAAACCCTATTATCTCTATCACCCCGATCTGGCGCGCGGCACGAGCCATTTCCGGCTCTCGCTGGAAGAAGGGCAAGCGCTTGTCCATGCGTTGCACAAAAACCTATCGGGCCTGTGTCAGCCCACCTATGTGCTGGATATTCCGGATGGGCACGGCAAAGTCCCCGTCGGCCGCAGCTACGCAACGCGCGAGGCGACAGGCTGGCTGATCGAGGATCCGCACGGCGAAACGCATCGGTATGGAACGGCGGAATAACCCATAGGCGATAATCGATTATTGCCTGTTTGGGGGCTGTATGTCGCGGTATAGAAAATCACCCTTTTTTCATTTTCGGTTCCTTCTCTTTCTTTCGTTTGTGAGGCGGGAGGTGCACCCCCCATCCCGACGACCCTTTTCCGGAAGACATGTCTCCCTGTTTGACGCTTTTCGACTTTTCCCCCAGCAAGCTGCAGCGTTGGTGGGATCGATCCGCGTCAAACGTCTCTTTCACAAGACTGAGGTGACTATAATGGGATAAAAACAGTACGTCAAGAGAAAAATGCAAGAATTTTGAAAAAAGATGGGTTTTTTCTTTTTTTGATTGGGGTCTTTTAAAAGAACAAATCTATTCAATTATACTCGGGTTCCTTCGGAACCCCTCACGTTTTGTCCGCGCAAAAGGCGCATCAGCTTCGCCCTCGCGCGTGTTTTACACGGAATCGAATACTCGGCTTTCCAAGGAAACCGAGTATAGTTACGATTAATCCCTGTAACCGCTTCAGATTTCAGGACAAACAGTGCCCCGAGAACTCCCTCTCCCGCCCGCGGAAGCGAAGGGGTGAGGGGGGAGTCAACTATACTTAAGCACGGCATAAATTAGAATTTTTTAAAACGCTCTCCGCTCGTCATTCCCGCGGAAGCGGGAATCCATCGCGAGCGATAGCGCCCCCATGAGTCAAAAACATTAAAGATTTACAAACTGTTATTATGCTCATAACTCTTGTGCCGCGCAGACGCGCGGCGATGGATCCCCGTTTTCACGGGGATGACAAGCGGGGGCACTTGTATAAAAAAACATCAATCTGTTACGTGGCTAAGTATAAGAGCCTAACTTCACATAAAGAAAAGCTTTTCTGATGGTTAGAAAGAGCCGCCCTCACCCCAACCCTCTCCCTCCATGCAGACATGAAAGGGAGAGGGCGTGCTGCATCGCCATCGGAAAAAGACGCCTTATTGCCTCTCGAATCCTAAGAGGCCATTTTGGCGACTTCGGCGGCGAAATCGTCCGTTGTTTTTTCGATGCCTTCGCCCAGCTGATAGCGCACAAAGCCGGTTAGCTTAACGGGCGCACCCAAAGTTTTCGCGGCTTTTTCGATCACTTGCGCGATGCGGCTTTCGCCGTCCACGACATAGACCTGCTCCAGCAACACGACATCTTCGTAGTATTTACGCAAGCGGCCTTCGACCATCTTGGTGATGATCTCCTCCGGCTTGCCCGAGGCGCGCGCCTGATCGGCGAAAATTGCGCGTTCGCGGTCAACCGCCTTGGGATCCAGATCGGCAATCGACAACGCATCCGGCCGCGCGGCGGCGACATGCATCGCGATTTGACGGCCCAGCTCCAGCAGCTTGGTCGTGTCGCCCGAGGATTCCAGCGCGACCAACACGCCAATCTTGCCCAAATTCGGGGCGAGCGCGTTATGGACATAAGAGGCCACGACGCCCTGCGGCACGGAAAGCTGCGCTGTGCGGCGGAGGGACATATTCTCGCCAATTGTCGCGATCAGATGGGTCAAGGCTTCCTGAATCGTGCCCCCTGCAGGGTGCGCGGCGTTTTGCAGCGCTTCGAGCGAGCCGTTTGTCTCCAGCGCAGTCTTGGCAGCTTGGAGCGCAAAGCTTTGGAACTGCTCATTCCGGCCCACAAAATCCGTTTCGGCATTGACTTCGACCATAGAAGCCTTCGTGGCCGCTGCGGCGACCGCGACCAGCCCTTCGGCCGCCACACGTCCCGCCTTTTTGGCCGCCGCCGACAGACCCTTCTTGCGGAGCCAGTCCAAAGCGGCTTCCATATCGCCGTTGCTTTCATTTAAAGCTTTTTTACAATCCATCATGCCTGCGCCGGTCTTTTCGCGCAGATCCTTGACCATCGTTGCGGTGATTTCTGTCATGGTTTCTTTCTCCGTTAAGGGTTCTTTGTTGGTTTGAAGGTGCTCAGTTTCATCAGTTCAAAAAGACCAAGGTGCCGAAGAGCCGTAGGATTCCCTCCCCCTCGTGAGGGGCTTGACGTGCAGCGTCGAGGCCGCAGGCTGGTGGGAGTGGCGGAGAAGTCACAAGAAATCAGATTCAGAATCAAAGACAAAAGACGCGGATTTCCTTCTGCAACTTCTGTCCTGAATCTTTACATTAATCTCTTTCTGCGCCCCCCACCCACCAGCCTACCCCCCCCCCACGAGGGGGAGGGGATTCTACGGCTCTTCCTGCACACGGGTCTCTAACCGATTATACAAGGGGTTTGGCATACTTGCTTGGCTACTCCTTCTGCAGGCGATTGCTTGAAAAGATTTCCTTCATCCTCTCTATAGCTAACTCTAAAGCACAGAGCCTTTCCTAGCAAACCAATCTCTGGCCTAAAAGTGGTCCAATCCAAATGAAAATCACATTTATCCTCTCGTCCCACCACCTTTAGCGTCACGCAAGCCGCTCGACCTTCCTCAGAGTCTTTTGGGCCATAACTGGCTATTTCAATGCAGGCTAACCGAAAGCTGTATACATCTTGGTTTCTCTGAAGGCTCCTAACGTCTTTGATCGACATAACGCAACTTAGAGAAGGCCAAGTTGGGATAGCCGTTGCAGATTCATAACCCCCAAAATGTGTAATATTCTGAGCATCTGGATATCTTTTTTTTAAATAGCCTCGATTAATATCCTCTCCTAGCCACAAATGGAGGGCGATATTTGGGTTCCATCCCTGAAAGCAATCTATATACCTAAGAAGAGCCTTCAGAGTCCTTTCTCTTCCGGTAAGAAGATCGTCTAATGCTTGTTGCTGAAGAGTGATTTGCGTCTGTTTCATTTTACCCTCCTGTTTTTCTTGTGGTTAAAAAAGATCCGCAGAAATGGTGTTTGGCCTCATTCTGATCCCCCCTCCCTTCATCAGGGAAGGGGGATAATCCTTACCTTAACCGTTCGCGGCGGCTTTGGGTTCTTCAACCTGTGTTGTTTCGCTGCTCGGGACGATGGCTGCAGCACCGAGGTCTTTGCCTGTTTTCTTGGCGACAGAGCCGAGTTCGGCCTCGATACCATCGAGGACGGATTGAGCGACCAGATCGCAATACAAATGGATCGCGCGGGCGGCGTCGTCATTGCCCGGGATGGGGAAGGTGATGTTGGTGGGGTCAGAGTTGCTGTCCACGATGGCAACCACGGGGATGCCCAGCTTGACGGCCTCTGCCACCGCGATATCTTCCTTCAGCGTATCCACGACGAAGATTAAATCCGGCAGACCGCCCATATCCTTGATGCCGCCGAGGGCTTTCTCGAGCTTGTCCAGCTCTCGCGACATTTGAAGGCTTTCCTTCTTGGTCAGCTTTTTGGACTCGACCGTCAGTTTTTCCTGCAAGTCGCGCAGACGTTTGATGGAGTTCGAAATCGTTTTCCAATTCGTCATCATGCCGCCCAGCCAGCGGTGATTGACGTAATACTGACCGCAACGCTTGGCGGCGTCAGCGATGACATCTTGCGCCTGACGCTTGGTGCCAACGAACAGAATGCGTCCGCCCGAAGCGGCCGTGTCGCGCACCGTTTGGAGCGCGCGCTGCATCAAAGGAACTGTCTGTTCAAGATCGATGATATGCACATTATTGCGCACGCCGAACAGATAGGATTGCATTTTGGGGTTCCAGCGGCGGGTATTGTGTCCAAAATGGACGCCAGCTTCAAAAAGCTGCCGCAAGGAAACGACGGGCATAGTCATGTAGGTATTCTCCGGTTAAGCCACCCGCATGTGTTGCAGGAACGTTGTTCCCACCGGACGGTTTCGCGCGGGATTGACCGCAAAAACCAAACATGCGTGCGATGTAAGGCTTCGAAAACCACTTCCGAAGCTTGATGAAGGGGGTTTTTAAGGAAAGAGTAAAGAAAAAGCAAGCTTTTTCGTCTTATCCGACCTCCAGCTTTTTGAACAAAGCCTGCGCCACGGCATCCGAGACAAAACCAAGAGTCTTCCCGTACCGCACCAGTTCTTTCACGGCGCTGGAGGAAATCAGGCGCGTGTCTTCGCTGGCAGGAAGAAAAATGGTTTCAAGCGTGGGATCAAGGGCGTGGTTGAGGGCGCTCATCGTCTTTTCACGCTCAAAGTCCGCGATCGTGCGCAGGCCTCGCACAAGGATCGACGCTCCAACGGTGCGGGCATAATCGACCAAAAGCCCGTCATAGGCGGCAACCGAAACTGAAGGCAGCTTAAGCCCTTCAATTTCAGACGTCAGAAGCGCCACTCTTTCCTCAAGGCTAAACAAAAGCCTTTTGTCGTGCGCTTTGCCGATCGCAACGATCACGTGATTGGCCAATTTTGACGTGCGCACCACAATGTCCAGATGCCCCTTGGTCACGGGGTCGAAAGACCCTGGATAGATCGCAAGGCGCTGGATCATGGTGCGCCCTCTGCCCTTGTTCTGCCATAGCGGCGGTCGCGCTGATAAAATTCCTCAAGCGCTTGTTTCAGATGCGCGCCCGAAAAATCAGGCCACAAGACATCCATAAACACATATTCGGCATAGGCGGATTGCCAGAGCAAAAAGTTCGAAATGCGCTTTTCTCCGCTGGTGCGAATCACAAGATCCGGATCCGGCATGTCGCTTGTGAACAGAAAGCTTTGAAAAAGTTTTTCGTCGATCTTCTCGGGATCCAACTCACCCCGTTTGACGGCTCTTGCGATGGCTTGCGCGGCGGCGGCGATCTCTTGCCGCCCGCCATAGCTGAGCGCCAGAGTCAAGGTCAGCGTGGTGTTCTCGCGCGTCAGAGTCTCGGCTTCTTGAACGATCCGGGTAATATCGGCGGGCAGACGCGCTGTGTCTCCGATGGCGCGGATCCGCACGCCCTTCTGATGCATCGCTTTCATTTCGCTTTGGACATAAAAGCGCAGCAGACCCATCAGGCCATCAACCTCGTCCGGCGGGCGGCGCCAGTTTTCCGCCGAAAAACTGTAAAGAGTCAGATGGGTAATCTTCAATGCGCGGGCCGCTTCTAAAACACCTCGCACCGTTTCGATTCCAGCGCGATGCCCCAATAAACGCGGAAGATTGCGGCCACGCGCCCACCGTCCATTACCATCCATAATGATGGCCACATGGAAAGAGCTGGAAGCAGAGGAGGACTCGGTCAAACCCATCACGCGCGTAAATTCCTGTCCCACAAACAACGGGACGGAAAGATGCAGGCCCCGCCGTCAAAAGAAAACAATCAAAGTGATGGTCGGGGCAACAGGATTTGAACCTGCGACCCCCAGTCCCCCAGACTGATGCGCTACCAGGCTGCGCTATGCCCCGACCGATCCGAGGTCGCGACTATAAGCGGGGATGCCCCGGAAGGCAATATGCTCCAAAAGATTTGCGTTTCAATCGATTGGACCCCAAATTTTGCCCTAAATTTTGCACGTGCCCCGAAGAAGAAAAGAGTGTACTTTCCTGACATGATTGCCTCGCTTGACGTCTCTTCCTCGCTTTTTTTCGGCTCCGACCATCGGGGGCTTTCCCTCAAGACCCTTCTTATCGAACACGCCCGTATGCGGAACTGCGCGGTTGTGGATCATGGAACGATAACGCGCGAAAGCTGCGATGCCGGTGATTTCGCGCAGCGCGTTGTCGCCGATTTGAGGGAGCATCCGGCCCATATCGGCATCCTGATCTGCGGCACAGGACAGGCGATGGCGATGACCGCAAACCGCCACCGCCATATCCGCGCAGCCTTGTGCGTCAATACGACGATGGTGCGGCTCGCGCGTGCACATAATGACGCGAATATCCTTGTGCTGGGCGCTGAAATTATCGGCCCCGAACTCGCCCGCGATTGTCTCGACGCCTTTTTAACCACCCCTTTTGCAAATGAAGAGCGTTTTGTGGCCCGAAGAGATAAGCTGGATCGTCTTGGCCGTGTCTAAAAAACTGGTCATCATCGGCCTTACGGGCGGGATTGGTATGGGCAAAAGCGCGACGGCCTGTCTTCTGCGCCATATGGGAATCCCTGTGCATGATGCCGACGCGGTGGTTCATGCCGCGCTCAGCAAAGGCGGCGCGGCGGTCGTACGGGTTGGACGTCTTTTCCCCGAAACGCTGAAGCGTGGGGCGATTGACCGCACTCTTCTAGGGCGGCACGTTTTTCATCTCCCCGATCAGCTGCAGAAACTGGAGAAGATCCTTCACCCCATCGTTCGCAAAGAAGAACGCGCCTTTTTGCAGGCGGCGCGGCGGGCCAAAAAACCTGCTGTCGTGCTTGAGATTCCGCTTTTGTTCGAAACAGGGGCCGAGAAACGCTGCGATCTGATCTTATGCGTTTCCGCACCCCGTGCGATTCAAAAAGCGCGGGTTCTTGCGCGCTCGGGCATGACTGAAGAAAAATTCAAGGCCATTGTCGCCCGCCAATTGCCCGAAGCCGAAAAACGCCGCCGCGCTGATTTTGTCCTGCCGACAGGGGAAGGGCCCGAAAAAACAGACCTCGCCCTGCGCCATGTGCTCGGCAAGCTTTCCCTTTTACCTGTTTGATCTGATGCTTCCGGACATTGACATTTCTCGCCCCTTTTACCTTTCTCGTCCCGGGCCGTGCCCGTATCTGGCCGATCAGACCGAGCGCAAGCTTTTCACGCCCCTGCCCCCGTCCGATGAAGAGGAGCGCGCTGCGCTGAATGCTGCTTTATGTCACGCGGGATTTCGCCGGAGCCAAAGCATCGCTTATCGTCCGGCCTGCCTCAGCTGCGCGGCCTGTTTGCCTGTGCGCATTCCTGTGACGCGCTTTGCTCCATCGCGCTCCCTGCGGCGCATCCGGGCCCGCAACGCGGATCTGCAGCTTGAAAAACATCCGCCGCGCTTCACGCCGGAGCTTTTCGCCCTCTTTCTTGCGTATCAAAAATCCCGCCATGCCGAGAGCGATATGACTCAGATGAGCGAAACGGATTTTCGCGAGATGCTGGAGGTCGGTGGCGCCCATACCGAACTTTATGTGTTGCGCGATCACACAGGAGTCTTGCAGGGATGTCTTATCGCAGACGATGTGGGTGATGGAACGTCAGCCGTTTACAGCTTCTTCGCGGTGGACGCCCCGCGCCGCAGCCTCGGCACGGCCTTAATCCTTTCCGTCATCGAGGATGCCCGGACGCGCGGTTTAGCTTATGTTTATTTGGGCTACTGGATCGCCGCCTCCCGCAAAATGGCCTATAAGTCCCGCTTTCAGCCGCTGGAATCTTTGGGCTCCTCGGGATGGAATCCGGTTGTGAGCTGAAGCGCAAACAAGCCGATTGCACAGCCAAACGTCCCGACCTTCGGGCGGCAAGACGCAGTCTTTTAACCGATGGAAAGACCCCAACTCTCAGAAGAGAGGGAAACACGGCTCATTCCTGCCGTGTTCCCTTTCTTTTACGCTGACACCTCATCGTTAAACCAATGCGCCCGCGCGGCCATGATGATGCCGTTGGCTTGCGATTCCGTCAGAGCGTCTTCGCCTACGATTTCGCGCAGCTCATCACCTGCCAGATCGGCCACATCGTCCAGAGATTTCACGCCCTTTTCGCCCAGCTTCACGGCCATTTCGATACTCAGACCCGCCAGCGCAACAACGGCATCCGACACGCCGAATTCCTTGCGTTGAGCTTCCAGACGCGCCGCGTTTTCGGCCAGCCAGTTACGGGCGCGCTCTTGCAGCTCGCCCGCCACTTCGACATCGAACCCTTCGATTTCGGCCAGTTCGTCCACGGGGGTTTCCGCGATTTGCTCGACTTTCGTAAAGCCTTCCGCGACCAAGAGATGCGCGATGACATCGTCAACGGACAGAGCTTCCGTAAAGAGCGCCGTTCGCATCGCTGATTCCTGTTGGCGACGTTCGGATTCTTCCTTTTCGGTCAGAATGTCGATGTCCCAGCCTGTGAGCATCGCGGCAAGCCGCACATTCTGCCCGCGGCGGCCAATGGCCAGCGAAAGCTGCTCATCCGGTACGACAACATCCATGCGGTTGTTTTCGTCGTCCAAAACGACTTTGGCGACTTCGGCCGGCGCAAGAGCGTTGACAACAAAGGTCGCGGGATCGGGCGACCAAGGAATAATGTCGATCTTTTCGCCCTGCAATTCACCGACGACCGCTTGAACGCGGCTGCCACGCATACCGACGCACGCGCCGATCGGATCAATGCTGCTGTCGTTCGAGACAACCGCCAGTTTCGCGCGGCTGCCCGGATCGCGGGCGACGGATTTGATTTCGATGACTCCGTCGTAGATCTCCGGCACTTCTTGCGTGAAGAGCTTGGCCATGAACAAAGGATGGGTGCGAGACAAGAAAATTTGTGGCCCACGTTGTTCTTCGCGCACATCATAGATGTAAGCGCGTACGCGATCGCCCGTTTTCAGATGCTCGCGCGGCAGGCTTTCATCCCGCTTAATGACGGCTTCGGTGCGGCCCAAATCAATCGTGACATTCCCGTATTCGACGCGCTTGACGACGCCGCTGATGATCTCGCCCACGCGGTCTTTGTATTCTTCATATTGACGGTGACGTTCAGCCTCGCGCACTTTTTGCACGATCACTTGCTTGGCCGTTTGCGCCGCGATGCGGCCCATTTCGATGGGGGGCAAATCATCCACGATAAAATCGCCCAATTCGGCATCCGGCTTCGTCTTACGCGCCGCTTTGACACTGAGTTGCGTCAATTCATTCTCGATCGGATCAGCCACTTGCAGCCAGCGCTGCAGAATGATCTCGCCCGTCCTGCGGTCCACAAAAGCGCGGATATCATGCTCGTGCCCATATTTGGCGCGGCCAGCCTTCTGCATCGCTTGTTCCATTGCGACCAGAATTTCTTCTTTGTCGATGCCCTTTTCTCGGGCGGCCATCTCGGCGGCTTGCAAAAGTTCCATGTCGGTGTCCTTTCTTCTTTCTGTGTGCCTTATTTGTAGAGTGAGAATTTTCTGGTCAAGGAGCTTAAAAGCTCCGCATCGCCAAAAAAGACAGCTCCGTAAAACTCAAGCGCCTCATGCGGCGTTTCTTTCGTACGAGCCAGCTGTTCCTGATAAGTGCCGACGGTCATGGTGTTTACAAAATCAACCGTCAGGATGTTTGCTTGTTTCGCCGCCTCCATCGCTTCCCGAATCTTCGTCGGTCTGCCTTTAAGCACGATGAAAGGATAGGCTGAAATAGACGGGTGGTGCGTGCCTGAGGCATCTTCATAATCGCACATCAACCCGTCTTGAGGCCCCAAAAGCGTTCCCATCCCCAAAGCCATATGTGCCAGCGTGTTCACAGCCGTGCCCGCCTCAACCTTTTCGTTGAGAACCGCGACCAGTTTTTTGGTCATGGCGACCGGAGGATCCTTGAGCGTGATCACTTTTTGCTCTCCCTCAGCGCTTCCTTCATCAAGGCATCTGTCAGCACCAGTTTAGCCTGTTCGATCTCTTGAAAAGGCACGGAAATCAGGCCCTTATCTGTTTCAAATACAAGGGTCTCTTCCGATGCACACGCAATCTTTCCCTGAAAGCGTCTGACGCCGTCCATGGGGGCCTTAAGGTCAATTTTGGCGACATGCCCCTGAAACCGGATGTAATCTTTGAGCCGTGTCAGGGGGCGGTCGATTCCGGGCGAGCTAACCTCAAGGTCATATTTTCCGGCAAAATCTGGTTCAACCTCAAGCCGTGCCGAGACCAAAGAACTCACCCGCGCACAATCCTCGACCTTGATGCCACACCCATCCACGCGCTCCACCATGATTTGAAGCGCCGCGTATTTCCCGTTGCCGCTCAGATGCACGCGCACAAGCTCGTAGCCGGCGTTTGCGACATCTTCCGCAATCAAGGAAGCTACCTTTGTTGGTACCGCTTTCGACATCACTCTATCCCAAAAAGGGTGAGCCAATAAAAAAGGCGGGCTCTCGCCCACCTCCTCACTTCTTTTCCTCTGACACCCCCTTTATTCCCGATCTCCTTGATGAAATCAAGTTTTTTGTTTAGGTGGGCCCCATATATACTCGGGCACCGAAGGAACCCCTTAAGTTTCATCGGCGGCAAGGGTGGACAAGATTTCTGTTCATGATATAGGGGGATAGGATGAAAAAGATAACGCAAGCGCATCGCCCACAGGGCAAAAAACGGGTAGAGGCAGGGGATCGCCTCTGCCTCGTCACGCGCGAAACCCTTCCACACACGGCTCTGATCCGCTTTGTCATTGGGCCGGATCAAAGCGTTGTGCCTGATCTTGGGGAAAATCTGCCCGGCCACGGGCTTTGGGTATCCGCAAGCCGCCCCTCTATCCAAACCGCTGTCCAGAAAAATCTTTTTGCTAAAGCCACCAAGGAGCAGGCGCGAGCCGATCCCGATCTGGCGGATCATATCGCGGCCTTATTGCGTAAACGCTGCCTGTCCCTTCTGGGTCTGGCCAAAGGCGCAGGTCTTGCGGTTCTGGGCGAATCACAAACGGAAAGCGCGTTGCGTGAGGGGAAACTTGCGCTTTTTCTGCACGCGCCGGATGCCATGCATCCTCTTGATAATCGTCGCGAGATTCCGGCCTTTGCTCTTTTCTCGCGTGAGGAAATGGGCGCCGCCTTCGGCTATGAGCAAATCGTCTATGCGGGGCTTATGCCTCATCGGCTGACACAAAAGCTGCAAGATGAAATCGGGCGATTAATCCGCCTAGTGCCCTGCGTCACCTAAAAAGAAAGGAGAGGACGCTGAGATTTCTTAACGGGACAAAAACGAAAACTGCACGCCTGTATTGGACATACAGGCAAGGTTTTTGATTTTGTCCCGGCGAAAAAGATCAAGTCAAATCCTTTCTTTTTAGGTGACGCAGAGCACTAGAGGCCTAAAGGAGGATTTTTTCCTCTGCCCCAGCCTTAAAAGGAGTGTTCTTCCAATTTTTATCTTTTCTTAACCATCTCTTAGGTCTTTCTTCATACAGATTTGTTTAAATAGCAGTTGAAAAGACGTGTTTCCTTCCTGTCTGCGGTCTTATGTCAAACCTTCTGGATCAAACTCTTGCCGCCTTGATGATGGCGTTGCGCCAACCGGTTGAATCCTTCATTCAACTTGAAACGGCGGACGATAAAACGACTCTTGTCGCCAATGACGGGTCTTTAGTGACTTTTGTCAAAATTTTCGGCGCGCGGCAAATCATTGGCGATGCGGAATATCAATGGATCTTGGATCAAGCCACGCTAAAGCTAGGGGCGCGGTTCGACCGCCCGGGTTATGCGATGCAGGTCTATTTTATGCGGGATCCCGGGCTTGCCGATCATGACATCGAACAGGTGATGAAAGGCAACCGCGCCGCCATGCGCGCAACCGATCTGGACCTGACCGATCTGCTCAACGAACGTCGCCGCAATCTGGCGCACTATATCGCGCATGAGGAAATTTATTTCGTTTTGTGGACGCGCCCTTCGGTTCTTACAAAATCAGAGCTGGCCTCCACCACGAAGCAAATGACAAAAAAGAAATGGGTGGCAGCCCCTAACGCCCAATATCCCTTGCGTGCGCTGGATGCGTTGCGCACCAAACATAAAGCCTTTGTGTCCTCGATCTCTAGCGCGTTGGAAGAAATCGGTATCAAAGCCGCCGTCTCGACGACGCATGAAGCGCTGGCCGCCGTGCGCGGCAATATCTATCCCCAAATGGCGAATGATCAGTGGCGGGCGAATCTCCCGGGCGATCCCATGCTGCCGCGCATGCCTTTGCACGGGAATTACGACGCCTCGGATCTTTTGTGGCCCCCTTTGCGTGAACAACTCAGCGTGGGGGATGCCGCTCTCGTCTCGTCCAATATCGTGCGGATCGGGACGATTCTGTGGGGAGGCGTGGATATGACTCTTGCGCCCGCAGAGCCGGCGCCTTTTCCCCAATTGCTTGCGCGTCTGATCGAACAAGATGTCCCTTTCCGCATCTCTTTCCTGATCGAAAGCGGGGGCACGCAAGGCACCTCTTTCAAATCTTTCGCGGCGGGGGTTTTGGGCTTTACCAATCAGGTTAATAAGCAAATCCGCGAATCCCTGATGTCGCTTCAAAAACTGGCCCATAGCGAACCGATCGTTAAACTGCGCGTGTCTTTGGCAACTTGTGCGCCCCAAACCGACCGCAAACTTTTGGAATCACGGATTAGCATTTTGACCCAAGCCGTCGAAGCGTGGGGCTATTGTCAGGCCTCCTCTGCCGGAGGCGATCCGATGGAAGTGGTCATGTCCTCGGCCTTAGGGATTGGATGCGGCTCGACCGCGCCGCCCGTCGTCGCGCCTTTCCGCGAAGTTATCAAGCTTTTGCCGTGGCAACGGGCCTCCTCGCCTTTTCAGGAGGGGGCCGTCATTTTACGTACGCCCGATGGGCGTATTTGGCCCTATCAGTCGGGATCTTCTCTGACATCCCTCTGGTTCGATTTGATTTTTGCTCAGCCCGGCGCGGGTAAATCCGTCCTGATGAATGCGCTGAATTTAGGCACGATCCTTTCGGCCGGCATGGCGCAGCTTCCCTATGTCGCCATTTTGGATATTGGCCCCTCTTCCTCCGGCCTCATCTCGCTGATCAGGGATGCTTTGCCGCTTGAGCGGCGGCATGAGGCGATGCATTTCAAACTCCGCATGACACCGGACTACGCGGTGAATCCCTTCGATACACAGCTTGGCTGCCGCTATCCTTTGCCGGAGGAACGCGCCTATCTGACCGAGCTCCTAACCCTTCTCTGCACGGCTGCCGGACAAGAACCCTATGATGGCATGGCGCAGCTGGTTGGTCTGTGCATCGATGAAATGTATCGCTGGCGCGACGACAGCGGCGCGAATACGGAACCGCGCCCTTATCTGGCGCGTGTTGAATCCGATGTCGATGAAGCGTTATCCCGTTACAACATCCATCTGCCAGAAGATCCGTATTGGTGGGATGTCGTCGATGCCTTGTTTCAACATGGCGCCGTTCATCAAGCGATTCTGGCGCAACGCTATGCGGCCCCGACTTTGGTAGATGCCGTCACCGCCGCGCGTCGGCCGCAGATTCGGGCCCTGCTTGAAGGAACGCAAATCGGCTCCTCGGTCGAAACCGTCATTCACGCCTTCGAGCGCATGATCGCTGCCGCCGTGCGCGAATTTCCGATTTTGGCATCGATTACACGTTTTGATGTTGGTGGGGCGCGCATCGCCGCAATCGATCTTCAGGATGTCTCGCCCCAAGGCGATGCCATTGCCGATCGGCAAACGGCCATTATGTATATGCTCGCGCGGCATGCGTTGATCCGCGGGTGGTGGCTGGGGCCCGATATGCTCCGCGCGGTGCCCGAGGCCTATAAAACCTATCATCAGGCCCGCATTCAGGACATTCGCGAAACGCCGAAACGCATTTGTTTCGATGAATTTCATCGCACAAGCCGAACAGCGGCCGTCCGCGCGCAAGTCATCCGCGATGTGCGCGAGGGGCGGAAATGGGGCGTGCAAATTGTCTTGGCCTCGCAGCTGCTCGACGATTTTTCGAAAGACATGGTGGATCTGGCGACAGGCGTTTGGATCTGCGGCACCGCCGTATCTGACCGCGCGATCAATGAAACGGGCGAGCGTTTTGGCCTTTCAGAAACAGCGAAATGGGTCATGCGGTACCGTCTGACAGGCCCTAAAGCGTCCGGTGCGCCTGTTCTCCTGCTTCTGTCAACTAACGAAGGGCGCTACGAACAACATCTGGTCAATACGCTTGGCCCTATCGAGCTTTGGGCCCTGTCAACCTCCGTCGAAGATGTGACGTTGCGCAGTATTCTTTATACCTCCCTCAGCGCACCCATCGCGAGGCAGGTTCTGGCCAAATTTTTCCCGGGCGGATCGGCACGGCAAGAAGTCCGGCGACGCGTTGTGCTCCGCATTGAAAAAGGAGAAGTCGAATCGGGAGCGACTTCTGTCGTTATTCAAGAAATGGCCAAGGAGCTGATCTCCAGCGTCTATACAGACCCGTCAAAAAGCATGGCGCGCGGATAAAAAAGCCTTGAAAGTATACTCGGCTTTCCAAGGAAACCGAGTATAGCAATTCTAAAAGTAGAGAGAACCCAACGCACCGAAGGGTCCGCGGTATTCCCTCTCGCTCTTCGGCACCTTGCTTTCTTTTTCTGCTTTTGACTTTTAGAAATATCCCCCCATGCCCCAAAACTTCACCGCTCTTTTACTCAATCTTGATCGCGACACGGGCCGCCGCACCCATATGGAGCGCGAGCTGGCGCAGGTCGGCATCATCCACACCCGTCAATCTGGCATTTTGGGGGATGCCGTGCCCGAGGCATTGCGTGGCTTTTTCTACACCTCTGACGGTCTGCCCAAAACGGGCATGAAGCGCGGGGAGCTTGGCTGTTATGCCAGTCATCTGCTGGCCATGACAAGCATCGCGGACGGCGCGATGGGCCCTGTCGTTTTGATCATGGAGGACGACCTTGCCCTCGCGCCGGATCTTATCACCACCCTTGATGAAGCTCTTCGGGCGTTGCCCCCCAAATGGGATATTGTGCGGCTTTGTTGCCCCGCGCGCCGCGCCTATGTGCCGATAGCGCGACTCAGCACCCACCGTCTTCTTGTCCGTTATTCGCGTATCCCGAACAGCGCGGGCGCCTATCTGATTACCCCGCAAGGGGCGCGAAAATTTCTCCAGCATGGGGTGCGCGGTCTCACCTTCGACGATGATCTCCGGCGCCCTTGGTTTCACGGCATGGAAAGCTATGGGATTCTCCCGCCGCCTGTGGAGGCAGGGCGACTTAAGTCGACCATTGATTCTATTGAGGCCGGACGTTTCGATAAGGGCATGAGCTCGCGCCAAGAGCGATTCCGGCGCGGCGATCATCGCCACACCTTCCGGCGTGTTGCCTTTATGATCCGCGATCTGGGTCTTAAAAACTGGCTGCTCTGCAGCGCGATTAATCTGGTCGATATGCTCGCGAAGCCTATCCTGAAAAAAACCATCATTCACAAAGCGGCTGCCGTCTGGGCGAGATTTCTTTAGAGCCATAACTTCTTCTGCACAAAAGCATACGCTGCCTCAAGCGCTTGAGCGGCATCCAGCGCCGTTGTGTCCAACAGAAACGCATCCGGCGCTGGTTTTGTGGGCGCGATAGCGCGTTCAGAATCCCGCGCATCTCGCGCCCGCATATCCGCCAGCACCTCGGTATAAAGAGTCGGAATCCCCCTCATCTGCAGCTCTTTAAAGCGCCTGTCCGCCCGCGTTTCCGCGCTCGCGGTCACAAAAATCTTGGCTTTCGCGTCAGGCGCAATCACGGTTCCAATGTCGCGCCCATCTAAAACAGCGCCCCTTTTCCCCTCGGGCGGCGCGGCGCAGAAGTTTTTCTGAAAGCGCAACAAGGAGGCCCGCACGCTGTCAATCGCCGCAACTTTCGAGGCCGCGACTCCCGCCGCATCCCCGCGCAAGGCCTCATCTTGCCAAAGCGCGCGCAGATCCACACCCTGAAAATCGGCCTGAGAAGCAGGGTCGGTCAACGCCTGAGCCAAAGCCCGTGCGGCCTCTTCCGCCATCTCCCTGTCCAGAGGATCCCCCCCCGCACGCAGAACAGCCAGCCCCGTTGCCCGATACAGCAACCCCGTATCCAAATGCGCAAAATCCAGCAAAGAGGCCAGTTTGCGCGCCAACGTGCCTTTACCACTAGCGGAAGGCCCATCGATGGCAATGATGAAAGGAGGGGACATAAAAAACGCCTCGCTATTGTTGAAGACAGCAGATCCAAGAGTAACGTGTAACGATTTTTACAGATCCCCCCAGATCCCCCCAGATCCCCTTGTTCCCTTTGATATACTCGGTTTCCTTGGAAAGCCGAGTATTCTGCTCCGTGCAAAACACGCGCTCAGCGAAGCTGATGCGCCTTTTGCGCGGACAAAACGTGAGGGGTTCCGAAGGAACCCGAGTATAAGAGGATCTACGCTGGATTTCCTCTCCCTTGCGGGAATTGAGGTGCAGCGTCAAGCCCGAAGGCTCTGGTGGATCAAAGAAATGAACTCTGTTTTCCTTTTAGAGAAGCGCCCCGCTCTTCCGATGTTATCCCGTGGGGGACTTCTGCTTCTTTCCCTTCTGCTGACCTCTTGCATCGGGCCGGAAGTCCCTCAACCGGAAGGGGTGACGCTTAAACCAACTTCTTTTTCCGCTCTCGACGGGTGGGGGCAGGATAACCAAGCCGAGGCGTTGGGGGCTTTTCTGAAATCCTGTTCAGCTATGGCTGCCAAAAGCGCCACTATGGGGGGGCAGAGCTTCACGTGGAAAGAGGTTTGCGCGAGAGCCAAACAAACCGCCCCAACAGAAGAGTCCGCCCGCGCCTTTTTCGACTCCGCCTTTCGTCCCTATGACGTTCAAAACGCCGGAAGCGCGGACGGTCTTTTCACGGGCTATTACGTGCCCGAATTGCGCGGCGATACACAGTGCGCGGGTCTTTACAAAACGCCTCTTTATGGGCATCCGACCGATAAGATCGATGTCAATCTGGGGCTGTTTCGGGGTGATCTGCAAGGCAAATCGGTAACAGGCAAGGTCGAAAAGGGACGTTTAGTCCCCTATGATGACCGCGCCGCGATTACGCGAGGCTCTTTGTCCGATCGGGCGCCTGTGCTCGCCTGTGTGGATGATGCTGCCGATGCGTTCTTCCTTGGTGTGCAGGGATCCGGTCGTGTGCGTTTAACGGATGGATCTGTTTTGGTTTTGGGTTATGACAGCGGGAACGGCCTGCCCTATACGCCTATCGGGCGCGTGCTGGCGGATCGGGGGGCGCTTCAACGCCCTGTCACCATGGGGGCCATTCGGGATTGGCTTCACGCGCACCCGGATGAGGCGGAAAGCCTGATGAACACGAACCCCTCTTACGTCTTTTTTCGCCCGATGAAAAAGGATGCCGTGCTGGGATCTCAATCCGTTCCGTTGACTCCTGAGCGCAGCCTTGCGGTTGATCCCTCTTTTGTGCCTTTAGGCACGCCTTTGTGGCTTGAAACAGTTGATGCTGAGGGGAAACCCTTCCACCGCCTGATGATTGCCCAAGATACAGGCGGCGCTATCAAAGGCAGTGTGCGGGGCGATGTCTTTTGGGGAACTGGCCCCCGCGCCGAGGCGCAAGCGGGTGCCCTGCAAAGCCAAGGCCATTACACAGCTCTTTTGCCCATTCGGTGACCTCTATGACCCAAAAACGCCTGATCCTTGCGACCCATAATGCCGGTAAAAAACGCGAATGCGTAGAGCTTTTGGAGTCGTGCGGATATGAAATCGTCTCGGCCGGAGACCTCAACCTTCCCGCGCCCGAGGAAACCGGCACGACTTTCCTTGAAAACGCTCGGTTAAAAGCCGAAGCGGCGGCAAAGGCCACAGACTGTCTTTCTCTGGCAGATGATAGCGGTCTGTGCGTGACAGCACTGGACAACGCGCCCGGAGTCTCTACCGCCGATTGGATGAAACCAGACCCGCAAGCGGGGATGGCCCGTATTTTGAAAGAGCTGGAAACACAAACGGATCGCTCGGCCTTCTTTGTTTGCGTTCTTGTTTTATGCCGCCCCGACGGCAGTTTTGAGGCTTTCGAGGGACGAGTCGATGGCACGATTGCCCCCGCACCGCGCGGCAGAGGCGGGCATGGATGCGATCCCATCTTCATCCCCGCCGGAGAGACTCGCACTTTTGCCGAAATGTCCGCTGCGGAAAAAAACGCCTATAGTCATAGGGGCCAAGCAAGCCGCAAGATGAAGGAATGGATCAGATATACCGCACCATAAGTTAGCCTTTTATGTCCCGAGCGGTTGAGACAGGATTGCCACGCGCCGGACATGAAAAGATGAATTGTTTGTCCTAAAATCTGAAGCGGTTATTTCCTCATGAGTCCCTAACGTCAAGGTTGAGACGGGGAAGCCTATAAAACAGGCTTTTCGGGCGCGATTTTATCTAGATCCACCCCGCTGGCTGCGCTGGTTTGTTTCATCTGTTCGCGCAGCATGGGGTCGCGCATTAACTGTCGCGCATTAAACTTGACAAAAACGCCCATCTTCTGTTGATTGGCGCGACCTTCCTTGCTGGAAGACTTATGGCGGTCGTAGCTCAGTTGGTAGAGCTCTCGGTTGTGGTCCGAGTTGTCGCGGGTTCGAGTCCCGTCGATCGCCCCATTTCTTGTATAGTTGAGCACGGCATAAATTGGTGTTTTTTGAAAACGCTCTCCGCGCGGCATCCCCATCCCCGTTTTCACGGGGATGATGAGGGGGGGGGGGCACTTGTGTATAAACCTCAATCTATGGCACGGCTAAGTATAGTCAGATTTCGCTTTAACCCGCCAGATAGCTCTGGATCGAGACGGGATCCAAGGCCTCGCCTTCATTTTGAAGCACGACGATGGCTTCAACGGCCGCGCGGGCACCCGCAAGGGTCGTGTAATTGGGGATTCCGCGCATTAGCCCCGTGCGGCGCAGGCTGAAACTATCTCCCAACATTTGGGCGCCACTCGCTGTCGTGTTGATCATCATCTGAACCTCGTCATTGATAATCGCATCCACAATATGCGGCTGGCCTTCGTAAACTTTGTTGACTCGCCGGACGGGAACGCCCGCTTCGTTCAGCGCCGCCGCCGTTCCTGTTGTCGCAATAAGGTCAAAACCTAGGTTAACAAGCTGCCATGCGAGTGTAATGGCCGCGCCTTTGTCGCGGTCTTTGACTGAGATAAAGCAGGTTCCCGTCAGCGGCAGCCGCATCCCTGCGCCGATTTGCGCTTTGGCATAGGCGCGGGCAAAACTGCGGTCGATTCCCATGACCTCGCCCGTTGATTTCATCTCAGGCCCCAGCACGACATCGACGCCCGGAAAACGCGCAAAAGGAAAGACGGGGGATTTGACGGACACATGCGTAAGAATTTGAGGGTTAAGCCCGAAATTTTTGAGCGGCTCCCCCGCCATGACTCGCGCGGCAATTTTGGCAATCGGAATGCCAGTCGCTTTGGCAACGAAGGGCACCGTGCGGCTGGCGCGGGGATTCACTTCCAAAATATAAACCGCGCCGTCTTTGATGGCGAATTGCACATTCATCAGACCGACAACGCCGATGGCCCGGGCCAAAATTTCCGACTGGCGCGCAATCTCGCGCACCAAATCGGGCGATAAAGAATGAGGCGGCAAGCAGCAGGAACTATCGCCCGAATGGATTCCCGCTTCTTCGATATGTTCCATGATTCCGGCGACAAAAACGGTATCCGTGTCGGCCACGACATCGACATCGACTTCAATCGCGTCTTGCAAATAGAGGTCGATCAGGATCGGATGGCCGCCAGAGATATAAACCGCCTTTTCCATATAGCGGCGGAGAGCCGCGCTGTCATAGGTGATCTCCATCGCACGGCCGCCCAGAACATAAGAGGGGCGCACAACCACCGGATAGCCGATTTTCTCTGCGGCCTCTTCCGCCTCTTCCACGCTGCGGGCGAGGCCATTGGCAGGCTGGCGCAGGCCGAGTTTATGCAAAAGAATCTGAAACCGTTCGCGGTCTTCGGCCAAATCAATCGCGTCGGGCGAGGTGCCGAGAATGGGAATTTGCGCGTCCTGCAGCGCCCGGGCTAGTTTTAAAGGGGTTTGCCCCCCGAATTGGACGATCACACCCAAAAGGCATCCCTTTGTTTGTTCTTTATAGATGATTTCAAGGACATCTTCAGCTGTCAGCGGCTCGAAATACAAACGATCGGCTGTGTCATAGTCGGTCGAGACGGTTTCAGGGTTGCAATTCACCATGATCGTCTCAAACCCAGCCTCACGCAACGCCATGACGGCATGAACGCAGCAATAATCGAATTCGATCCCTTGTCCGATACGGTTAGGCCCACCGCCAAGGATAACAATCTTTGTGCGGTCTGTCGGGCACGATTCGCAGGAAGGAAGAGTCGTCACAACACGCCTATGGGTCAAAGAAGGGAGAAGCCTGAATCCCGTGTGGCCTCGAAAAAACAGCCCCTAAACGCGCATGGGCATGATGACATACAGCGCGCTGGAATCCGAAACATCTTGAATGATCGCGGGCGCGGCCGTATCGCCCAACGTAAAGCGCGTGCCGTTGCCTTCGATTTGTTGCAAAATATCAAGTAGATACCGCGCGTTAAAGCCGACATCCAGCAACGCGCCGTCATAGCGCGCTTCCAGCTCCTCGGTCGCGCTTCCGGCTTCAGGCGAATTAGCAGACAGGACCACATGGCCAGGGGTGAGGCTGATTTTCACGCCCTTCGATTTTTCAGAGGAAATCGTGGCCACGCGATCAACGGCGGCGGCAAAGGCGCGTGTATCCACTTCCAGAATTTTATCATTCCCCGACGGAATGACGCGATTGTAATCGGGGAATGTCCCGTCGATCAGTTTCGAGGCGACGATCACGCCGCCAAAGGTAAACCGCACCCGCGATTCGGACAGAGCGATTTCAACGCGCTCGCCGCTTTCATCGATCAGTTTGCGGATCTCATTCACTGTTTTGCGGGGCAAAATAATACCCGGAATGCCGCCCGCGCCTTCAGGTGCCGGCATTTCAACCCGCGCCAAACGGTGGCCGTCCGTGGCAACGGCCCGTAAAACCGCAAGATTTTTCGAGGTGGCCGCATGCAGATAGATTCCGTTCAGATAATAACGCGTTTCTTCCGTGGACATCGCGAAACGAGACCGATCGATGAGCGCGCGCAGATCGCTGGAAGAAAGAGTAAAGCTGCGGGCGAGATCGCCTTCCGGCATTTTTGGGAAATCTTCGATCGGCAGACAGCCCAGCTTGAAGTTCGAGCGCCCCGAAGAAAGCGTCAACTGGTTCGCGCTGGCGGCGGTCAGTTCGACCTGCGCGCCATCGGGCAATTTGCGCACAATGTCATACAGCGTGTGCGCGGGTGCTGTCAGCGATCCTGCTTTGGACACTTGCGCCGGAAGCGTCTCGTTAATCTCGATCTCCATATCCGTTGCGGTAAACGAGACTTCTCCGCCTGTCGCGCGGATCAGGACGTTGGCCAGAATGGGGATGGTGTTGCGCCGTTCGACCACACTTTGAACGTGGCTCAGGCTTTTCAACAGAACATCACGGGCAAGAACGAGTTTCATGGCATCAACCGCAGGGAATAAAAGGAAGTTGTTTGTGAAGCTACGCCAAGAAGCGGCATTAGAAAAGGATAAATTCCAAAAGAGGAAAAAGGAAACGCCATGCGGCGACCGGAAAGGCAAAAAAAATGCAAAGCCCCTGTCAAATCCCTTCCCCCTCAATCAGCGAATCCGCGTATAGAAAAGAGATCGACTCTTCTCACTCTTACATTCATGACGCCTTTTAATCCTCTGGCCTTTATTCGCGATCAGACTCGGCTGATGCCCCCGCCTTTGCTGCCGGAGGTTCTGCTGTATTTGGCGACCGAAATCACGCCGCTTTGGCAGATGACAGAAGATTCCTTGGCGCAGAGCAATTTGCCGCCTCCCTTCTGGGCGGTTGCGTGGCCGGGCGGACAGGGGATGGGGCGCTATGTGCTGGATCATCCCGATCTGGTGCGCGGCAAGCGCGTTGTGGATATCGCCTCCGGCTCTGGCATCGTGGCGATTGCGGCCATGAAAGCGGGAGCGCGGCAGGCCTTGGCCATTGATATTGATCCGCTTGCGCTCGCCGCGATCAAGCTGAATGCGGAGGTCAACGGTGTCGCGGTCGAAGCCTGTGCGGGCATCCCCTTAGACACAGCGCACCGGAAAGCCGACATCATTCTGGCCGGAGATATTTGCTATCAACAGGCGATGAGCGCGTCTTTAACGCGCTGGCTGCATCTGTGTGTCGGGGCGGATATCCCCGTCTTGATCGCAGATCCGGGCCGCGCCTATGTGCCGGAAAACGGCCTGTCCGCCTTGGCGCAGTACACCGTCCCAACCTCTTTGGACATCGAAGATCAAGAAAGCCGCCTCGTGACCGTCTGGCAATTAGGGCTTCCGGCAGAAGAGGGTGATTCCTAGAACGGGCATAAGAAGCGGTGCTGCCTACATTTCTATTCTAAGCAAAGGAGGCCTGGCCTTTTTTTTGTATTTTGGGGGGTTAGGGAGAGCATTCTTTCTGGATTTTTTAGGCAAGCGCTTTCTTGAGCGCGTATAGGGAATAATAACTTGGACTTTTGTTCTTGTCTGTTTCTGGGGGCCGAAAAAGGGAAGGAGCGTGGCCTGAACGCCACCCAGACTCCAAAAAGAAGCTGAAATTGCCGTTATCGTATCGTGCGCCTCCATGCTTGAGAAAGCCAATTTGGCGGCTGAATATGTTATAAGAGCACCTCCAACAAATTTGGCTGCTTCCCCCAATCCATAACGGGCTAACCACTTGTTTGTAGCCATTGCTGAAATACCTACGGTCATGGGCACCATGCTAGTCGCAGCATCAAATTTCCCATGTATCAGCATATCGGCACCCAAGACAACGTTTCCCAAGAACCCCATAGCAAAACCTCTTTCAATATGTCCTTTATACCATAGTACCCTACTGGGGTTGGCTAACGCATTGAGGTGATTCATACTGTCGGATTCTTCACCTGTAATGGAGTCTCCGATGCCGAAACAAGACGATGCGTTAGCCGAGATACTGCGTAGCAGATTTCACCTCAGCCC
>CAIJXG010000046.1 GCA_903824505.1 uncultured Pseudomonadota bacterium
CGACACCACGCGCTCTGCGTCCTGAGGACCGCTGGCCGGACTTGGTCGTTACTTTACTTCATCTTTTCATGTCCGGCGCACTGCAATCCTGTCGCAACCGCTCGGGGCACAAAAGGCTAACTTAGGACGTGGTGCGGTATACTCGGGTTCCTTCGGAACCCCTCACGTTTTGTCGGGGCAATTCAAGGCCCGCGTTTCAAGGTTTTGGGCGGTGTGATGTCGTAGGTTTCGATTTCCTCGGCATAGGCATAACGCGCCATGTCGGCTTCGATGATGGCTGTGTAATCGGACACGACGTCGGGGGACGGTTCGGACTGTTTGCTTGAATGCGTATGCGTCCGAATAAAGGTATTAACGGAGCCCCACAGCCCCTTGGGGGAAGACGCATCCGGCGCAGCTTCAGGCGACACAACAGAGGGTAACGGTTCAGGAATCGGAGCCGAATCGGGTAAGGGATCCTCTGCAGGAGGCTCGACAGACGCGACGGGATGCGGGGGCTCTGCTTGGGGATAAGGATGGGGCGCGCGCACGGCTTGAACTGGGACATTGTGCCCTAAACATCCCGTCTTTTCGATCAGCGCAAGTTTGGGCAAAATTTCGTCCATATGGCGGACAAGGGTTTCGAGCGCTGTTTTCTTGGAGAGGTCTGCCCCCTCTTTGCGATCCGGCGCATAGAATGCCGCATAGTCGCTGAGCCGCCCATAGACGGAAGAGATTTGCCGCGCAAGCTCCGCGCCCAACATCCCCAAACGTCCAACATGCGCCTGATACAAAGTCGTGCGGATGCGGGGCCAGACAGCGGCTTGATCTTCTTCGGGGCTTAAGATGCTTTTCCCGCGCCCCTGACAGACGCTGCGCGCTGCCATCAGCTCCCCCCGCAAAGCGGCCGCCAGCGCGCGCCGTTCCTCTTTCTTTTCTTGTTGCTTTTGGCGACTCCAGCCCCCGATAAAGCTTAGGCCCATCGCGAAGATTAAAAAGCCCGTCAAGAGGATTTGATACCGTTCGACAAAGCCTTGTCCTGTCGGCGGTTCCCATGCCTCTGCATCGATATGCGCTTGAGTCTGGGCTTGCTTGGTCAGAAGATCAGCCGCGATTTTTTCTTGCGTCGCGGTGGTTTCCATTTCCTGTTTTTGTTTGTCGGCTTTCGGCGTTTCCGGCGCTTTCGGCGTTTCTTCCTTAGGCGCGAGCGCGACAGACGGGGCTGCTGATGAGAGAGCCCAAAGGCCGAGTTTCGCATTTTGCGCGGCTTGCTCGGCAGCCAGATAGGGAGTCGCCAGCTCTGTGCTGGTCAAGGAGCCACGCGCCGCAACGGCCAGACCGCGTTTCAAAAGCTCCAGCGCCATGTCGCTGTTCGCGCCGTTTAGACATGTGGCCAGAAGGCGGCCGTCGCGATCCCGATCGCGCAACAGGCAGGTCGCGTTTTGTCCCCCCGCGATGGAATCCAGCGCCGCACGTGCCTGAGGCCCATAACTGGCCGAAAGTTGAGGCGGGACAATGCCAAACAACCGAACATCCGCTTTGTCGATTCGCAAATGTTCAGGATCGATGACGGCGATCGCGCCGTGCAGCTCCCTCAAGTGGCGGTCACTAGGCGAAAAATCCGTGACTTCCGCCAAGGATTCCTGAGAGACGGGCAGTCGTGGCATGCGGCGCGGCGGTGGAGCTGTTTGCGCCCATGCCGCATCCGCTACCAAAAGCGCGACGCAAAACGCCAGTCCTGAAACTTTCATTGTCCTGTTCATGTGGGCATCCCGTTAACTTTCCGCGCATCCTGCGACAAGAGTTTAAGGGATTCAAATAAAAACAGAAAGCGGCGCCCTTTCTAATGTTAGCGCCCTTATCTAACGTCCCCCTAACTTTTCGCAAAAAAGGGATTCATAGTCCTTCTGGCTGCCTTCCAAAGTTGACGATAGCGCCCTCAGCTGCGTTGACTTGGGCAGGGAATACTCTAGTTTGGCGGCGGTTCTTAGGCAAGGCGGGCACAATGATGGAACATTCCAAGATTCTTATCCTCGATTTCGGCTCACAGGTGACGCAGCTGATTGCGCGGCGCGTGCGCGAGGCTGGCGTTTACTGCGAAATTCATCCTTTTAACGCGACAGAAGCGCAGATTTGCGCTTTCGCGCCGCGGGGCATTATTTTATCCGGCGGCCCCGCCTCGACTTTGGAGGCGAACAGTCCCCGTGCGCCCGATTATGTGTGGAAGATGGGCGTGCCCGTTCTGGGGATTTGTTATGGTCAGCAGACCATGTGCCTGCAGCTGGGCGGAGATGTTGAAACAGGTCATCATCGGGAATTCGGCAAGGCGCAGCTTGATGTGAAAAACCCGTGCGCCCTGTTTGATGGCGTGTGGAAAGAGGGAGATCACCCCCAAATCTGGATGAGTCATGGCGACCGCGTGACTCGGTTGCCGGAAGGTTTTTCTGTCGTCGCGACAAGTGAAAATGCGCCCTTTGCCTGTATTGCAGATGAAAAACACCACTTTTACGGCGTTCAGTTTCATCCGGAAGTCGTGCATACGCAGGGCGGGGCCAAGCTTTTGGCTCAATTCGTGCACAAAATCTGCGGTTGCGGCAACGATTGGAGCATGAAGGCCTTCCGGGCTGAAGAAATCGACAAGATCCGCACGCAAGTGGGGACGGGCAAAGTTATTTGTGGGTTATCTGGTGGCGTGGATAGTTCTGTCGCCGCTGTCTTGATCCATGAAGCGATTGGCGATCAACTGACTTGTATCTTTGTGGATACAGGCTTGATGCGCATAAGCGAGGTTGAACAAGTCGAAAGTCTGTTCCGCGCGCATTATCATATTCCCCTTATCGTTGTGGATGCGCGGGCGCTTTTCCTGTCTGCGCTGGAGGGTGTCAGTGACCCTGAACAAAAGCGCAAAATCATCGGGCGGCTCTTTATCGAAGTCTTTGAAGCGGAAGCGCACAAGATCAAAGATGTTGGGTTTCTGGCGCAGGGCACGCTGTATCCCGATGTGATTGAGAGCGTTTCATTTACCGGTGGGCCGAGCGTCACGATCAAATCTCACCATAATGTGGGCGGCTTGCCTGAACGTATGAAGTTGAAGCTGGTCGAGCCGTTACGCGAATTGTTCAAAGACGAAGTGCGTGCGCTTGGGCGCGAATTGGGCTTGCCCGAAAGTTTCGTTGGGCGGCATCCTTTTCCCGGGCCCGGCCTTGCGATCCGCGTCTTGGGCGACATCACGCCCGAGAAACTGACAATTTTGCGCCAAGCCGATCAGATCTATCTGGATGAAATCCGCAAGGCGGGACTATATGATGAAATTTGGCAGGCCTTTGCGGTTTTGCTGCCTGTGCGTAGCGTCGGCGTCATGGGGGATGGACGGTCTTATGAGCATGTGCTGGCGCTTCGGGCCGTGACTTCGGTCGATGGGATGACGGCCGAGTCTTATCCCTTTGAGCACTGTTTTCTGGCCCGCTGCGCCACACGGCTGATCAACGAAGTGCGCGGCATCAACCGCGTGACCTATGACGTGACCAGCAAACCCCCGGGCACGATTGAGTGGGAGTGAGCAAAGAGGGAAGGTAGCCAAGAAAATACAGGGCGATTCAGTGAAACGACAGAACACGATGCAAAAACGGCCGTCATCTTAGTGCATTAACAATCATTTAAGAAAGAAAGTGTAGGATGGGTTTGTAACGCTTGAGTTTGAACACCCCACGAAAGGACCAATAACATGAGCATCAATCAAGATTACGTCGGACTTATTCAGAAATTTAATGCTATTCAGGTGCGACGCCTTGATAGTCAGAGTGACCCGCAAATAGCTGTTCTTCGGGATGAAGAAAATGCCATGTTCAAAGCTCTTGAGGGAGTTTCACAGCAAGACTGGCAGGACTACCTTGCCGGAAGCGGAAATGTTGGCGCGGTTATGTCAAGTCTTGAAGCTGTTCACTTGGGAATGTGGAATGATTCAAATCTTCCGAACCTTGGCAATGCTCTTGCGCAGACGGTTGCACAGGATCCAACAAGGCTTCAAGAAGTTATCCCGAGCGCCCAAGCTAGAGATAACACGGTATTCAATAGGGGGGGGTCTGAACTTTGGGAAGAACTTCCCTTTATCGCCATGGAGCAAGCCACCGCTAGCGGCCAAGCAGATCGGCTTCAGTCCCAGTTGCTTGATCTTGCGCGTCAAGATCCCTTTCATGCTTACGGAAGGCTGGCTGAAAAAGATGGAGCTGATCCAACCTCGATTCCACCTTGGCAACAAAGTATCAGAGACTCTTTAACTGAGAGTGATTACACGCATTTCGCCCAGAATGTTGGCCCCAATGACCTTGCTAATCTGTCTCATATCATAGGATTGCCCCCAAATATGAGGAACGTGGATGCGGTCGCGCGACTGTATGAAGCAGCGATTAAAGCCCATCCGGAAGAGTATTTAGGGACGAAAGATATAAACAAGAACATCGTAATATCAGCCCTTGTTAGAAAACTTCCCACGCAAGATCTAACTGCTTTCAATGAAAGGATGAAAGAATGGCCAAAAATTGCTCAAAATGCCCTTGCTGTTCAACGAGAGGCTGCTGCCACAGGTCCGATTGATCTCAGCCCCACAGGTTTGACATGGGCATTTAAGTCTAACGGCACAGCGACGCTTGATTTAACGAAAGCCTCATAGTACCGGACTCATTTTTTAACATTCAGCAATACCAATATGTTAACGCTCGTTCCGGGTAATATTAAACGGGCGAGTGTGGTTATTATTTTGGGGAGGCTTGAATTTGAGAACAATCGGCGCAGGTAATCGAGGCC
>CAIJXG010000047.1 GCA_903824505.1 uncultured Pseudomonadota bacterium
CGACACCACGCGCTCTGCGTCCTGAGGACCGCTGGCCGGACTTGGTCGTTACTTTACTTCATCTTTTCATGTCCGGCGCACTGCAATCCTGTCGCAACCGCTCGGGGCACAAAAGGCTAACTTAGGACGTGGTGCGGTATATCTGCTTGTGACACATAGCGGTTTTGCCTTTCCATAGCGGGAACTTCAGCCTAAAGGATAAAATTATACTCTCCTGAAGTATACTCGGGCCCCTTCGGGCCCCGACCGTTTTGTCCGCGCAAAAGGCGCATCAGTTTCGCTGAGCGCCTGTTTTGCACGGGGGAGCATCCTTCCGCTTTCCAAGGAAACCGAGTATAGAACACACCTTGAAAGACAGTGAAAAACCCCCCGCTCAGACGAAAGCGGGGGGTTTTTTTAACCGTTTACGGCATCCGTTGGCCGCCATTGACCGACAGAGTTTCGCCTGTGATGAAGCTAGCTTCGTCGGCGACCAGAAAGACGACGGCGCGGGCCAGATCTTCAGGACGACCCAGACGACCGACGGGGATTTTGGAGACGAGATCCTTACGCGCCTCATCCGGCATGGCGCGAACCATGTCTGTGTCCGTATAGCCCGGCGCGACGATATTCACCGTAATTCCCTTCGAGGCGTTTTCAAGCGCCAGAGCCTTGGAAAAGCCGATGATCCCCGCTTTGGCTGCCGAATAATTGGTCTGTCCCAACTGTCCCGTCAGTGCGTTGATCGAGCTGATATTCACAATGCGGCCGAACCCTTTGTCGCGCATGGACTGGATGACAGCCCGCGACATATAGAAATTCGAAGACAGGTTGGTGGTGATGACGGCATCCCAATTTTCGACCGGCATCCGGTGCATCATGCTGTCGCGCGTGATGCCCGCGTTATTGACCAGAATCTCAACCGGTTTGCCGAAGCTTTGCGCGATGGCTTCAACGCCTTTGACGCAGGCATCGGCCTGCGTGACATCCCAGCAAAAAACGCGCACGCCCGTTTCGGCTTCGAATTGCTTGGCTTGGTCTTCGCCAACGACGTAATTGGCGGCGACATCATAGCCTGCTGCCTTCAAGGCTTTGCAGGTCGCGGCGCCGATACCTGTCGTGCCGCCTGTAACGAGAGCTAGTCTTCCCATTGTATCCTCCTAAAGGGGTGAGATCGTGAGGGAAAGGAATCCCCTCTCGGCCGACAGAACGCCGCGCCCTTAGGGTTGTAGGCCAAAGCGGTGAAGAAGGGGTAAAAACCTCGTGTCTTTTCCGTTAACAAAGCATACAGCACGAGAGAAAATGCGGAAAAGCTCAGTTTTTCTGGCTTTCCAACGCTGGGGGATAGCATGGACATGATAAACAAAAGGCCTTTATCGTCGTTAAGCGAGGATCAATGTAAGGAATACCCCCCATCCTCTCTGGGATCTTCTAGGCAAGCCCCTTTTTCCCCATGCCCAAAAACTTCTCATGACGGGCCGCAAGAAGGGCTTTTTTATCGAGTCCGGAGACATCGTTTAAGGCTGAAGCGATGGCATCGCCTACACGGGCGATCATGTCCTGCGGTGCGCGCTGCGCTCCGCCTAAAGGTTCAGGAATAATTCGGTCGATGATCCCCAGCTGCAGCAAATCCTGAGCTGTCAGACGCAAGGCGGCCGCCGCCTCGGCCGCATGGGACGCGCTGCGCCACAGGATCGATGCGCAGCCTTCCGGCGAGATAACCGAATAAATGGCATGTTCGAGCATCAGCACGCGATCGCCCGCCGCCAGAGCAATGGCCCCACCCGAGCCGCCCTCCCCAATGATGGTTACGATCAAGGGGACGCCCACCTGCAAACAGACCTCAACCGACCGCGCGATGGCTTCCGCCTGCCCCCGCGCCTCGGCCTCTACACCCGGAAAAGCCCCTGCAGTATCCACCAGCGTCACAATAGGCAGTCCGAAGCGATCCGCTAAATGCATCAGTCTTTGCGCTTTGCGGTAGCCTTCGGGCTTCGCCATGCCGAAATTGTGCCGAATGCGGCTTTCCGTATCGTTGCCGCGCTCTTGCCCGATCACAACACAGGGCTGTCCCCGAAAGCGCCCCAGACCGCCGATAATCGCCTGATCCTCGGCAAAGGCGCGGTCGCCAGCTAAAGGGGTAAAGTCCTCGATCAAGCCGCCTTGGATATAATCCAGACAATGCGGCCGATCCGCGTGCCGGGCGACTTGCACTTTTTGTGCGGGAGTCAGTTTGCCGTAAAGCGCCTGAAGCTGCCGTTTAACCTTGTCTTGCAGCTTGCCAATCTCGCCCGCGATATTCATAGGCCCGCCATCGGACAAATGCCGCAGCTCTTCGATCTTGGCTTCCAGATCCGTTACAGGTTTTTCAAAGTCGAGGGATTGCATTCTGGCCCCAATGGTTGGTTTGACCGATGCCTATCACGAGACGGACAGAGAGGCAAATGGACGCTGAAAACCCAAGAGCCCTCTCACCCCCTCTTCACCAACAGCGCTGCCCCTACTCCTCTTGCGGATTTTGGAAACCAACCAAAACGCGGTAATCGGGTCCGGACGGTTGAGCCTCTTTCGCCAGCGGGATTGAGACATGCAGGGGCATATCCACACCCATTGCGGGATCTGTGCCTGAAAAGGCAAAGCTAGCCGTCAGAATCTGCCGCGCCACAAGAGAATCGGAAGGATCCAAAAGAGCGACAAAAATTGGGAAATCTGTCGTTTTTTTGTCCACGAAAGGGGGATCGATGCGCCGCGCTGCCATGTGAAGCGTGAATTTCAGGTCAATCGCGTCTTTGCGATAGGCGCAGTCGCCGTCAACGCCTGTCAACCGCGCCTGAACAGCGCCATCCACAGCTTTTTGCGCGGCGTGCAGAATAGCCGTTTGAGGACAAATGAGATTTTCAGTCTTCACGGGCGCAGGCTTGGGCGGGCGGTGCTCTTCTTTTTTATCCCCCTCGCTGGCGCAGGCGCCCAGAAGCACCGCGCACCCAAACAGACAGAAATGAGCTAGTTTCATGGGATTTTCCTATGTTTTGAGCCGATAGCCCGTTTGGATCATGGCCCATGCGATGCCGAGCAGAGCCAGATTCACAAAAGCCAAGAGCCAAAGCCCGAGGCTTAAAGTTCCATCAGACTGGCCGATGCAGCCATAGCGAAACCCGTCGATCATGTAAAAAAAAGGGTTCAAGTGACACAGAAATTGCCAGCCTTGGGGCAATTTATCGGCTGTATAAAAAGTGCCGGACAAAAAGGTGGCCGGCATGATAATAAAATTTTGCACCAAGGCCAGATGATCAAATCGCTGCGCCCAGATGCCGCCGATCACCCCCATCAGGGATAGCATCATAGATCCCGCCACAGCGTGATACAGCGCAAAGAACGGATGCGGCAGACGAAGATCTGTAAAAAAAGCCAAACAAATCAGCGTGAGGATCCCGATCCCTACCCCTCGCACAAGCCCGCCGACCATGTAGCCGATGGTCAGTTCAAAGGGCGAGAGCGGCGGCATTAACACATCCACGATATTTCCATGAACCTTTGAAATCACCAGCGAGCTGGATGTATTGGCAAAGGCGTTTTGAGCCATCGACATCATCGCAAGGCCGGGCGCCAGAAAGGACAAATAGGAAATGCCCCCAATACTCCGCTGGCCGCCGCCGAGGGCAAAAGCGAACACGATATAAAATAAAAGCGTGGTGACCACAGGCGCGATCAGAGTTTGTCCCGGAATTTTTAGAAAACGGTCGATCTCTTTGCCCATGAAAACCCACAGGCCGAGTCCATTGAAAGCTCCTATGGGGCGGGGGTGGGGGAAGTTTATTGTGTTCATGTTCTATACTCTGCCGCCAAGCGCGTATATTGGGTGGAGCGCAAATGAAGCTGCGCCTGATCAGATTCGGACAGATTCCGCCAGAATTTCGCCGGACTACCTGTCCATATCTCGCCCGAAGGCACCCGTTTTCCGGGCGTAAGCAGCGCGCCGGAGGCAAGCATACCCCCGTGTTCAACGGATGCCCCATCCATGACGACCGCCTTCATGCCCACAAACCCGCCCGTTTCGATGGTGCAGGCATGCAAAAGAGCCATATGGCCGACAGTGACATCGTCACCAATAAGGGTGGGATAGCCGTTTGAGGGGATCTTGCTATGCGGCCCTGCGGGCTGTTCGCCGCTCGCGCAATGAATGACGGTGCCGTCTTGGATATTCGTACGTGCGCCGATGCGTATATGATTCACATCGCCCCGCACCACGCAGCCAAACCAGACCGAGCTTTCCGCGCCAATCTCAACATCGCCAATAATCACAGCGCCCTGCGCGACAAAGGCCGTCGGATGAATCCGAGGCATTAAACCCCGATAGGAAAGAAGAACAGGCATGACTCGAAGAAAGTAAAGAGAGGCGAAGAAAGGAGCCTAGCAAAGAAAATCTCCGAAATGAAGCGTCACGCGCACGGCTTTATGGGGATACCCTTGTGGGAGTTCTGGATTTTGGGTGTTTTTTTGTCCGAACAGGCCGAACAGGCTTGCATCCGGCGGCAAAAGGCGTTAAGGAGGGCGGGTCTGTTCCCGCACGAGAGCCGGGCTTTGTTTTGTTTGATGTGAGTTTAGATCATGGCTGTTCCTAAAAAGAAGACCTCGAAGTCCGTGCGTAATATGCGCCGGTCTCATCATGCTTTGTCGGCAACGAACGTAGCCGAATGCCCGAATTGCGGCGAACCGAAACTGCCCCACCATATGTGCGCTTCTTGTGGTCATTATGATGGCCGCGCGATTTCGAAAACAGCCGCGAAATCGGCTTAGTTTTTTATGCTGGAGGGCGGCTGGGTGTGCCAAACCCAGTTCATCATGCGGAAAGCGAATTTCCAAAAGGTCGAATCGTTCGTGAGTGCAGCGTAACGTCACAGGGACGCTCAACATTCGGATAGAGCCGATCCCAAACGGTCTGGGCCGTGGCGGTGTCCGGCGCAACGACAAAACGCAGCGTATCGTCTTTGGCGACTTGGTAGCTGGGCTTGTTTTGGATCCATGACGCGCCCGCTTCCTGAAGCATCAAGAAGGGCGCGGCAAAATCCCACGGCGTGATAAACCCCTGATTATAGCTGACGGCGTCCACACCCCTGCCAAGGATGAGCCGCAAGAAATCCATTCCGACACCAACGCTTCCGCGTACAGAGGCAAAAGAATGGTGGGGGAGATCTTCGTGAATCCCGTTCGTTGCCGGGTTTTTCAGCGTTTGCGCGATGACCATCTCGCCTTCCGGCTTAAGGAGGCATGAGGGAATAAGTGAATCTATTTTGCCGCAGGTTTTAGAAAAGAACAATGTGGAAACATTTTGAGGATTCACGGCGAGAAATAGGCGGCTTAGAATCGAGGGATGAAACACTCTCTTGAAGTGATCGAAG
>CAIJXG010000048.1 GCA_903824505.1 uncultured Pseudomonadota bacterium
ACAGCTTTTGCTTGCGTTCGGCAACATCAAAAAAGCCCGGTTGCTTCATCGTCCATCTCCTCGGCAGGGTGAATGGACTCTATTGAATCACGCGGTTTTGAGTTTGCAAGAAGAATTTAGCCGGTTTTTAGAAGTGCCCTTAAGATTGCCAAGTTCCGGCAGGATATGCGCGTTGATTGTGCTTTGCGTTTCTCGTAGTCCTTTGCCGCCGCCTTTGATTTTTCCGGCCTTATAGGTTGCCAGATAAAAATCACATGCCTGACGGACGGTAATCTCGGCGGCATTGACATATCCATCGGTATTCTGGGCGGCGGTTTGGAACCAAGCACGGGCTTTTTCCTGAGCCTGACTGTATGACAAAATGTTGGTGCCATCGGCATCCAAGACATCATCCGCCGCGCCGATCATATGTTCTATGCGTTTGTCGTCCTGTATCAGGCGGGCTACCCAGCGCCCACCCTTAGCCCCCTTGCGGTAGCCGAAGGCATGTCCCTTGGTGATAGCAACCCAATAGCCGCTTTTGTTTTGAGCGCATTTTGCACGTGCGCTGGGAGTGTCGATTTTAGCGTTTCGTGCGGTGCGTGCCATTTAGCAGTTTCCCAAAATTCCCAAAGATTTCCCAAAAATATGTAGACAAACACGGGCGAATAGGCAAGGATAAAAGCACATATTGTATATGTTTTTATTGGTTTGTGGCTGTAAGCCTATATGCGTCTCTTCACCCTTTCACGGTAGTAACACGGGTTCGAATCCCGTAGGGGACGCCAACTTATAGGCATAAGAGTAACTTATATTGATAGGGCTGTAGTGCGTTGGACTGGACTCATCTGCGCGGGACGCAGACGAGCCGAGGGCATGTCAGCCCCCACTGAATCTGGCTTTGTTCCGACCGCTTGAGATGAGTCAAAAGCAGAAGGAGAGACACTCGCTCCGTTTGGCTGAACCGTTGTTTGTGTCTGCAGAAGTGATGTTTTGAGCGCCCCATAATTTTTTCTCTGGTCGCTTTCCACAAGTTGTTCGGCAGGATAGGGAAGCTCTTTTTCACGAGCAGAGTCTTGTTTTAAATCTGTTTTCGGATCTAGTTCCGTTTTTGGCTCAACCTGAGAAAGCCGTGTGATTTCGGCGTTAGGAACCTTCTGCCCGAAATGGTGAAGCGTGTCATAGGTGTCCGAGACTGTTTGGGCAGTTGTGATTGCTGTGCCTGCGATCACTCCGACAGCCGCCGCGCCGATTAAAAAGGGCGACATCGTAGCTCCCAAGAAAAGGCCTGCCGCAACAATAGCCCCTGTTGTAAATCCAATGGCAGCGCTTGTGCTGGCTGCGGTTCGGCCTAAGTTACCAGCCTCAACAGCCGCTCTGGCATCTTCGATAGAACCAAAGCCCGCCCATGCATGGCCTATGCCCGGGACTTTCTTCCCAAGCCATCCGAGTCCTGCAGTCACAGCCCCGTAGGTGCCAATCTCCTTCGCCGCGCCCGTTACGTCTCCCTTTGCCAATTTATCCGCAGTTCCAACACCAACTGCGACATAGCCTGTCTTGGCAATGATCTTTCCTCCCGTTGAGGTCATGCCATTTCCGACAGGACTGAGGGTAGTTAGTTTTGTTTCTTGAGGTGTTGGGGCACCTTTGTTGAATGTAGAAGAATGCGGGTCTTGACTGCTTGCAGAAGGTTCTAAAGATTTAATTTCATCGATCGCTCTAACCTTTTGCCCCGTTGATGTGTCAACATATATCGGTACTGTATCTCCTTGGGGAGTTTCTTCAAATGTTTTCATAATGTGCGTGCTTGGCACAGCTTCTGTCAGTTCCCCAACAATTACCCATGATAGGCCTCGCTGCTGCGAGTCGCGCATAATGACCGCATTTGGGGGTAATCGATCTAAAATATCCGATGTCCGTATACGGTAGAGGCGACTGTTATCCCCCTCTCGTGCAAAATCCTTCAATTCAGATGTCGCTCCTGACCTATTATGGTTTTCTTCAGTAGAGAGTGAATCTGCAGAAACATATCCTCCAAGTCCATTATTGTAAGAAGTTGACCAAATGCCTGCATAATCAGAGGCGGTTTCTGCACCGCCAAGATACAAGAGGATTCGCTTTCCATCTGAATCTGCAGGAGGAAGAAGATGTCTATCTTCTGATTCCAACAAGAAATGGCTCCAATCGCCTCTTACAGGGGATATTGGGAGAAATTTTGTATCTGGATTTCCTCGATAAAGGTATTCTGGTAATCCACCAATATGATGAAGATTTTCAATCTGAGCAGCTGTCAGATTAGGGTGACGATTTGCGTATGTTTGATGAACATCAGACATCATTCCCTCAGGGAGCTTTAGTGTCTCTCTGATATTAATGACTCATACTTTACAAGCCGTTAATCTTAGCTTGTTTTTGATTTAAATTGCGCCTTTTTCTCTGCGCTAAAAACGTACTAAAACACGCGCGAAAGGATCTTTCTAAATGGCCAGTTTTATCCTTACGGGCACCGATACGGGGATCGGCAAGACGACAGTCGCGGCGATGCTGCTTTTGGCGTTGGACTGGATTTACTGGAAGCCGATTCAGTCGGGTACTGAAGACGGGACGGACACGCAAACGGTTCAAGCTTTGACGGGCTTGCCTTCGAACCGTTTTTGGCCCGAGCGGTATGTTTTATCTCAGCCTCTTTCGCCGCATCGGGCGGCCGCGCTGGATGGGGTCACGATCACGCCTTTTTTGCCGCCTGAAACAGAAAAGCCTTTGCTGATCGAAGGTGCGGGTGGGTTGATGCTGCCGATAACGCCGGATCTTTTGCAGATTGATCTGTTCCGGACATGGAAGCGCCTGTTCTTTTGTGCGCTCGGACGGGGCTGGGGACGATCAATCACACGCTTCTGTCTATCGAGGCGCTCCGCGCCCGAAACATGCCGCTTCAGGGGCTTATTTTCGTGGGTGCAGAGCATCCAGACACGATTCAAACCATCGCGCACTTTTCGGGGGCACGGATTCTGGGGTGCTTACCGCATCTGGAATCCCTTGATGCCCCAGCCTTACAGCGCGTTTTCCTTCAGCATTTTCAGCAGAAGGATTTCAGCTGACCGAGGTTATTCCTTCTGGGCAAATTGGTCGAAGGCGCGGAGTGCGTCGGCGGCGTACATCAGCGAAGGGCCTCCGCCCATATAGATCGCCATGCCCAGCGTTTCCGCGACTTCCTCGCGCGAGGCGCCCAATCGGACAAGGGATTTCGTGTGGAAGCCCAAACACCCGTCGCACCGCGCGGCAACGCCCAGCGCCAGCGCGATCAGCTCTTTGGTTTTCTCATCCAAATTTTTCGTCTGGGTCGCGCCTTTGGCCAGCGCGGCAAAGCCGTTCATGGCCTCGGGAATCAGGCCGCGCAGTTCAACCGTGTAGGCGCTGATGTCGCCGATAAGGGCTTTATAGTCTTTACTCATCGGGGCACTCCTTTCAAGAGTTAGGTTTTATTCCAAGGGGCTTTTGCAAGCATAAGCCCCATGCCGCAGCGATTGGTCAGCCCTGCAAAAACTAACCCGCCGCCAACAAAAAGAGGCAAAAGCGCAAAAAGCGCATTGTCGACAAGAGCGAGCAGGGAGCCAATCACGACCAAGAGCCCTGCGGCGATCCGAATCTGACGTTCCAGAGACAAAGGCGCGCAACAAGATCTCCCTCCTTTATCGGCAGGGCCTTGCTGTGTGCCTTCTAGTTTGTGCCCGCCAATCTCACAGGCAGAGATCCCGCCCGCGATCACATGGGCGTTCGGAAATCCGGCCGCGATGAATTTTTGAGCCGCTTGAAGCGCACGTCCACCCGCATGGCACAGAATCCAGATGGGAGTCTCTTGGGTCAACCCATGTTCCCGCATGAAGCGTTCAGGATCCAGCCGATCAAGCGGCACATGAAAGTGAGGGCAAGAGAGCCGTTTTTCGAGATGCTCGATCTCTGTGCGAACATCCAGCACAACAGCCTCGGCCTTTTCATGAAGGCGCGAGGGAAGAATTTGTAAGGGGGTCATTGGGGATCCTTGTGTTTGTCTCTTTCATATGGGAAGAAGGGAACGGGTTTGCAATAGGATGTTTTTGGGCGTCTTAAATTCTGAAACCCTGAAATGTTGGGAGAGTTCCGATGTCTCTTTCCCCTTTGCCGGATCTTATGCTGGCTCCTTTTGTTGATGTCGCGTTGGCGGAGGATCTTGGCCGTGCGGGGGATATCACCTCGATCGCGGTCATTCCGGCAGAGATGCAAGGGAGCGCCGTTCTAGCCGCACGGCGGCCGGGAATTCTTGCAGGCATTAGTCTCGCGCGGCTTTCTTTTCAGCGTTTGGATCCTTCCGTGCGCTTTGACTCCCTGATCCAAGACGGGGCGGCACTGACGGCCGGAGCCGTTATTGCGCGAGTCTCGGGCGCAGCGCGGAGTCTTTTGGCTTCAGAGCGCACGGCCTTGAATTTCCTGTCCCATCTGAGTGGAATCGCCACGGAAACGCATAAATTGGTTGAGGCGGTGAAGCCCCACAAAACTCGTATTTGTTGCACCCGTAAGACGACTCCCGGGCTGCGTGCCTTGGAAAAATATGCGGTGCGCGCGGGCGGCGGGCATAATCACCGTTTTGGGCTGGATGATGCCGTTTTGATTAAGGATAACCATATTGCGATTGCCGGAAGCCTGCGCGCTGCCGTCACGGCAGCCTGCGATTCTGTCGGTCATCTGGTGGGGGTAGAGGTCGAAGTGGATACGCTGGCCCAGCTGGATGACGTGCTGAAGTTGCTGCAGCACCATCCCATCGATGCCGTTTTGTTGGACAATATGGATCTTGAGACTCTGGCCGAGGCGGTGCGCCGGATTGGCGGGCGCCTCCGCGCGGAAGCTTCGGGCGGGGTCACGCTGGCTACAGTCGCCGCGATTGCGGCTACGGGGGTCGATTTGATCTCAGCCGGATGGATTACGCATAGCGCCCCGATTTTGGATATCGGGATGGATGTGGGGTAGGGGGCTGAAATCTTTATTCCACCCCCCCCTTGAAACCCCCCGCCTTATACCCTATCTCACACCCTGTCGGCGGCGAACAGATGTTCGGCCGAAGTGTTTGACGAGACCTTTAAACCTCAATTTAACCTCAAGGAGCCACCACCATGAAGTTCCGTCCCCTGCACGACCGCGTTGTCGTTCGTCGCATCGAAAGCGCCCAGAAGACTGCGGGCGGCATTATTATTCCTGATACAGCTCAAGAAAAACCGCAAGAAGGCGAAGTGCTGGCGGTGGGTGCCGGTGCGCGCGACGAGTCCGGCGCGATCATCGCGATGGATGTCAAGGTCGGCGATCATATCCTGTTCGGCAAATGGTCGGGCACGGAAGTCAAGATCGACGGCGAAGACCTGTTGATCATGAAGGAATCCGACATTATGGGCGTGCTGGAAGGCTGCGCCGGGTCGAAATCCAAGAAGTGCGCCGCTTAACTTAACTTTACTTTACCCCTTACAGAAGGACTATCTCCATGGCTGCAAAGCAAATCTGTCACGGCGCGGATGCGCGCAACAAAATGATGACGGGAGTCAATACATTGGCCGACGCCGTCAAGGTCACTCTGGGGCCCAAAGGGCGCAATGTGATCATCGAAAAGAGCTTCGGCGCTCCGACCCTCACCAAGGATGGCGTGACGGTGGCTAAATCCATTGAACTGTCTGACAAGCTTGAGAATATGGGCGCTCAGATGGTGCGCGAAGTCGCCAGCAAGGCCAATGACAAAGCGGGCGACGGCACGACAACGGCAACTGTTTTGGCTCAGGCGCTGGCCTGCGAAGGCGTTAAGGCCGTCGCGGCGGGCATGAACCCGATGGATCTGAAGCGCGGCATGGACAAGGCCGTCGAAGCCGTTGTCGAAGACCTGAAATCGCGTTCCAAGAAAGTCTCCAGCAATGCGGAAATCGCGCAAGTCGGCACGATCTCGGCCAATGGCGACAAGGAAATCGGCGATATGATCGCCAAGGCGATGGAAAAAGTCGGGCATGAATCTCCTATTACGGTTGAGGAAAATAAGAGCCTTGAAACCGAACTGGAAGTCGTCGAAGGCATGCAGTTCGATCGCGGCTATCTGTCGCCTTATTTCGTCACCAATTCCGAAAAGATGGTGTGCGAGCTGGACAATCCCTATATCCTGTTCCACGAAAGCAAGCTGTCGGGCTTGCAGCCTTTGCTGCCTGTTCTGGAAGCGGTGGTGCAGTCGGGTCGTCCGCTGCTGATCGTTGCGGAAGAAGTCGAAGGCGAGGCTTTGGCGACTTTGGTTGTCAACAAGCTGCGCGGTGGGTTGAAAGTCGCCGCCGTCAAGGCGCCCGGCTTCGGCGATCGTCGCAAGGCGATGCTGGAAGATATGGCGATCCTGACGGGTGGTCAGGTCATTTCGGCCGATCTGGGCATCAAGCTGGAAAATGTCACGATTGAGATGCTGGGGACTGCCAAGCGCGTTCGCATTGACAAGGACAATTCCACGATCATCGATGGCTCGGGCAAGAAAAAGGACATTGAGGCCCGTTGCGCGCAACTGCGTCAGCAGATCGAGGAAACAACCTCGGACTACGACCGCGAAAAACTGCAAGAACGTCTTGCCAAGCTGGCGGGCGGCGTGGCCGTTATCCGCGTCGGCGGCGCGACGGAAGTCGAAGTTAAGGAGCGCAAGGATCGCGTGGATGATGCCATGCACGCGACCAAGGCCGCTGTCGAAGAGGGCATTGTGGCTGGTGGCGGCGCGGCGCTTCTGTATGCCGTGCGGTCGATCGAAAAACTTCGCGTGGCGAATGATGATCAGCGCCGTGGGGTGGATATCGTCCGCCGGGCGCTGGAGTGGCCAATCCGTCAAATCGCCGAAAACGCAGGCGTGGATGGCTCGGTCGTTGTCGGGCGTCTGCTCGATCAGAAGGACACGAACTATGGGTATGACGCGCAGAAGGGCGACTATTGCGACCTTCTCAAGTCCGGCATTGTGGATCCGACCAAGGTTGTCCGCATTGCGCTGGAAAGCGCCGTATCCGTCGCGGGTCTCCTTATCACGACGGAAGCGATGATTGCCGATAAGCCCGAAAAGAAGGCAGCTTCGGGCGGTGGCGGTGGTGGCATGGGCGATATGGGCGGGATGGATTTCTGATCCAACCGTTCAGGTCTCAAAGACAGAGGGCGCGGGAAACCGCGCCCTCTTTTTTTGTGGCCTCTTTTTTATGGGCGTGCGAAACATTTGTAGGTCCTCTCATGGAGTTTCGCTATGAACAAGATCCTTTCTTTACTTCTGGTTGTTATCGTCTCGGCCGGAGTCGCTTATAGCGTCGGGCATCATGAAAAAGCGGATGCACCGTCAAAGAAGACTGTGTATGAGCGCGTGATTGAATCGGGCGTTTTACGCTGCGGTTATCTTGCGGAAGCGCCTTTTACCATCATCGATCCTCAGACAAACAAGAAGTCAGGCATTGCGGTAGATTTGGCCGAAAAAATAGCGTCTGAATTGAATTTAAAAGTCGAATGGGTTGCGGAAATCAATTTTGGAACCTTCACCGAAGATTTGCGGAATGGCCGTTTTGATGCCGTATGCGCCTCTTTATTCACATTGCCTCGTGGGGGCCGCATAGACTACACACAGCCTTATGCCTATGTGCCTGTTTATGGCTACGTGAAAAAAGGACGGACGGATTTTGATGGACGGCTGGACTCTATGGACTGGTCCGGCGTGACTGTTGCAGGGTTAGATGGCGAAGGCGCTACGACAGCGGCCCGCAAGAAAATCCCTCATGCAAAATTTATGATTCTTCCTGAAACCGCGCAGATCGCGGATATGTTGCTTTCGGTTGTGGACAGAAAAGCGGATATTGGCTTTGTCATGCCGACTGTTTTTAAGAATTTCGACGCGACTAACCCTGATAAACTTCAAAGGATTCAAACGAGCCATCCGTTTTACGTCTTCAATGTCAGCTTCGGCGTGAGATCGGATGAGCCTGCCTTCAAAAACATGCTGGATTTTGAGATGAGAAATCTGAAATCAGAAGGCTATATAGACGCTTTGTTTGAGAAATATGATCCAGATCATTTGTTGTTTAGGTCCCAGAGCTTGTATCAATAATACCAATGGAGTTTCCATGTATCTCCTTGTTATGGTTATGTTTGTCGTCTCCCTTATTGGGCTATACGCGCAGGTCCTGAGCGTGCAGGTCTCTCGTATAGATCGGGCGCAGGTTGGCATGATGCAAACGCTTGTTTCATGGCATCAGGCCGCGTCTAATTTTGCTATGATGAATCTGACGGCTCCTCCTCCGCCAGTGTATAGTGAGATAACATTGAATGCGACAACCGACGTGACGACGACCGGATGCCTTTTGACATACCCCGCGGTCGGCACGGGGTATGGGTTTGGGAACTGTTCGGCGGATGTTTCTGCGCCGTCAACCTACCTTCCGCGCCCAAATGGAAGCACGCACATCCATCCTTTTCCAGCGGGTTTTTATAATGGCACCCTCGGAGCTTTCTCGGGATTAAAATTTTACTCTCTTTTGTATAAGGATGCATCGGGGACGGCTTATGTTCTGACCTTTGTTCCGAAACCGACCACGGCCACCGGAACGGTGTACGTTCCAGAAGCCAGCAATGGAACAGATACAGGCTATATGATGAAGGATCTTGTCGGCCAGTTTGCGCGGCGGGCGCCGCAGAACTTGACTTATGGCATTGTGACAGCCGCAACGCCTCCTACCCTTATCCCTGCAACTATGGCGCAGGTTAACGGAGCGACGGTAACCTACACATTGCCATCGGGCGTTCCTGCCGGAGCCTTGGCTCTTCTTTCGGTGGTTCAATAACCGTCCTCCATCTGATAGGACTCGAGAAAGTCGCCGAGCGCTTGCGCATAGCGCCGTGCGCCGCTTTCGCTTGCGATTTCATCTTGGCGGAATTCCAGCATCAGGGCAGGGCGCTCTGGTTCTTCGGCGTGCTGGCGAATGGTATGGCACTGGCTCACATGCAGGGAATACGGCTCGTTATCGCCAATCACCCAATTTGTGTGCTTATGCAGATGTTTTTTCAACGCTTGAGCTGTCGAAGGGTCATGCTTCCACATGATATCGATATGCCACGGGCGCGGCGCACCATCCTCACGCAATTCAGGCGTAAAGCTGTGAACCGAGATAAGCAGCGCGCGCGGCGTATAACGTTCGATCCGCGCAAGCTCATAGGCGATGGCCTGATGATAAGGGTCATAGAGAAGCTTCTGCCGCGCTGATTTTTCCTGAGCCGTCAGATTTAGATTGCCCGGGATAAGGGTGCCGTCACTGACTTCCGGAATAAAATGCGGGTGATCTGGGCTGCGATCCAGATCAAGAATGAGGCGAGAGTAATTGGCCAGCACAGCGGCCGCGCCAAGCCGTTCAGCAAGCAATTCAGTCACGCGGGCCGCGCCAATATCCCAGCCGATATGCCGAGAAAGCTCCGATTCCGGCAAGCCAAGATCCTTCAGAGAATGAGGAATCCGTGGACTGGCATGGTCGCTGACAAGGAGGAATGGCCGTTTGGTCTTGGCCGCAATTTTGCGGAAGGCAGGCGGTTCATGAGGAGACAGCAGATCTGTCTGGGTCACGGAAGGGACGAAAAAATCGGCACGCGGATGAGCCAAAGAAGGGGCGAGGAACATGGAACTGTTCTCCTCTTACTAATCGTTTCATTAAGCCTGAAAAGGCGGGTGAAGGGCTGGGGTCAGCCGCAACACCGCCTACATCGCGCAGGCAGAAAAACGATCAGTCGAGGAAGGAACGGAACCATTGTTTCGCTCATTTTTTTGTCTTATTTCCCACTCTAGCAAATCAGACCTTTGGATGTCAATGTTTTTTTAAGGCATGTTTTTTTAAGGCCGCCACCAGCTCTCAATCAAGGTTCCGTATAAAGGCGGCGTTGGGGGATGTTGAAGCGGAGTCCAAGACGCGAGCAGGTCCGATCCTGTATAGAAAAGCGGGACAAAATAATGTCCCTGCATCAGGACGCGGTCCAGCGCGTGGGCGGTCGCAATCAGCTCTTCGCGCGTGGCGGGTTTGGAAACAGCAGCCGCCAGAGCATCGACCACGGGATCTTTCACGCCCGCGTAGTTCCGGCTGCCTTTTTGATCCGCCGCCGCTGATCCCCAGAAATAGATTTGCTCATTCCCGGGTGAAAGTGAATTAAACCAACGTGCCGCTGTGACATCGTAATCGAAATTGGACAGACGCGCTTGGTATTGAGCGCTGTCGAGCGTGCGCACGGATGTCTCAATCCCTAGTCTTTTTAAGGCGCGGGCCCATGTCAGCGCTATTTTCTCCTCCGCCGGATTGCTCAGCATAATTTCAAATCGCACGGGTTGACCGTCTTTCGTGAAAAGCTGATCCGCCTTTACGCGATACCCCGCTGCATGCAGCATCGTCTCGGCTTTCAGTAATTGGGCCCGAAAAGAGTCTTCGTCGGCGGCTTCAGGAGGCGCAACCGGAGTCGTAAAAATCTCGGGCGGCAAGCGGTCGCGAAACGCGTTTAGAATCTCCAACTCTCGACCTTCGGGCAAAAGCGGCGCAGCCAGTTCGCTATTCGGGAAGAAACTGTTCACGCGTTTATATTGGCTGTGAAAAAGAGTCCGATCGACCCACGCGGCATCAAAACTTTCTTCCAGCGCGGCGCGGAAAACGGGATCCGTGAATAACGGGCGGCGCGTATTCAAGATAAAGCCATAAGCAGGTTCCGTGCGGTGATGCGGCATGTTTTCCAGCCGTACACGCCCGTCTTGCGCGGCCGGAAAATCATAGGCTGTTGCCCACTTTGTCGCATCGCTCTCGCGCCGCAGATCATATTGCCCTGATTTGAAGGCCTGCAGCGCCACACCTTCATCCCGATAATAATCCACGCGGATCGTGTCGAAATTATAAAGACCTCGCTGCACGGGAAGATCGCGCCCCCAATAGGCGGGATCACGCGTATAGGTCAGGCTGCGTCCGGCATCCACCTTTGTGATCTTATAAGGGCCTGAGCCAACCGGAAGCCGCAGGCTCGTCTCGGCAAAATCGCGCCCTTGCCATGCATGTTGAGGCAAAATAGGCATGAGTCCGATAATCAGCGGCATTTCGCGATCAAAACGCCCTGTCTCGTCTTTCTTAAAATCAAACCGCACACATGTGGGAGAAAGTTTTTGGGTTTTGAGAACTTTTTTGTAATAGCTCCGGTGATTGGGTCGGCCCTTGGCGCGGAGAGTCTCAAGGGAAAAGAGGACATCATCGGCGGTAATAGGCACACCGTCCGAAAAATGAGCACGGGGATTGAGCGTAAAGGTCACGCTGGATCGGTCATCGGGCAGATCCACACTTTCGGCAATCAGGGGGTAAAGCGTAAATGGCTCTCCCCACGATCGCGCCATCAGACTTTCGTAAACCAAAGAAAAAACCCGCCCCGTTTCAAGCCCAAAGGGAGGCTGACCTCGCACGATAAAGGGGTTCAAACTGTCGAAACTACCTACGGCAGCCAAACGCAGTATGCCGCCCTTTGGAGCATCCGGATTGGTAAAAGAAAGATGCAGAAACCCGTCTTGTTCCGTAGGTTCCCCGACCATCGCCAATGCATGCTGCACCGCAGCCCATGCGCTGCCGATGGGCAGAAGTGCGAAAAAAAGGGCGAGGAGGAGGATTTTGGACAAGAGGAGTATTTTCAAGGAGGGCCTAGGCAGGCTGGGTGTTAAGTAGCCTTGAATTTCTTGATCACCTTTCCATCTGTCATTCGGGACGACGCCTGTTTGTTTTAAATCGACGGAACAGTCTCTTCTCTTTTCAGCGTAAACAAGCTTTTCAAAGGGGTAAAGCGGAAAGAATCTCTTGCGCAAACAGAGACAGAGTGTCGTCTCGGGCGCCCATGATAACAATCCGATCTCCCGTGCGGGCGTAGGACAGCAAGGCCGCACGACAAGAGCAGCGATCAGGGAAAGCCTCCGCGGTGTGTCCTGCCGCTTGAATCTCTGCAACAATATCCCCACTGCCAAGGCTGCGATCGACCGTGCCGCCGACATAAAGCGGCTCGGGCATCAGCAAAAGATCATCGGGTGCCAGCTGCGTTGCAAAACAGGCGACCAATTCTTTGCGGAACAGACGCAGTGGCCCATAGCCATGTGGCTGAAACATCACGATCAGCCGCCCGGGAAATGTATGCAAGGCCGTCAGGGTAGCCGCGATCTTGTCGGGATTATGGGCGAAATCGTCAAGGACCGTGATACCGTTTTGGGTCCCGACGCGCTCCATCCGGCGGCGCATGCCTGTAAAAAGAGAAAGCGAGTCGGCCACGAGAGAGAGATCAAGCCCCAGAGTCACCGCAACGCCCAAACAGGCTAGCGCATTGGCAACATTATGCTCCCCCGGAATCTGAAGTTGGACGGGCAGATTGGCCGTAGCCGTGTGAAGGCGAAAACTGATACCTTCCGGTTCAGGAACAAGATCCGTCGCGAAAAGAGTCGCCTTGGGATTGTTCAGCCCATAAGTCACGCAGGAAGAGGGGGGTAGAAGAGCCGCCAAATCCCGCGTTTCTTCATTGTCAAAATTGACAACCGAGCGCCGCGCTCTGCCGATAAAACCGCCAAACAGAGCGCGGAGATCCTCGATCCCCTTATGATCCAGCGCTAGATTGTTCAAAACGGCGATGTCTGCGGTATAGTCGGCAATTGAGCCGTCGCTTTCATCCACCTCGGCCACCAACAGATTAGGGCTACCAACAACCGCGCTGGCAAAAGGAACGTCAGGCGTAACAAAATTTTTCATCACCGCGCCATTGATGATGGTTGGGTTCAGCGCCATTTTGTGAAGCATCCAGCCGATCATGCCCGTTGTTGTGGATTTGCCGCTGGTTCCCGCAATACCGATCGCGTGCGGCGCGGCATTAAACAGGCTGGCCAAAAGCTGGGCTCGGGTGATTCTGGTGGATCCAAGTCTTTTTGCGGCCTGCACATCGGGGATTTGATCTTCAACCGCTGTCGAGCAGACCAAAATCGTTTCCGAATCCCTGATCCCGCTGCCATCTTGTGGAAAAATATCGATGCCTTGGCGGCGTAGAAAAGCAAATTTTTCGGCCAAGCGGCCTTGATCAAGAGAGCGATCTGATCCCGCGACTTTGGCCCCTTGTTGATTCAGAATCATCGCCAGCGGCATCATGCCACTCCCGCCGATCCCGCAGAAGAAATAACGCACCTAAGGTTCTCCCTGCATGCGGATCTGATCCACCTGTCCCGCGTTGATGGTCACAGGAAAAACACTACGGAGATAGGCCAGATACTGGCTCAAAAGCTCTTGCGTGTTGTTCTTTCTAATTTCGCTTGTCAGCTTGTTTTTGCGCGGATCGGGGTGGGTCGTATCCGCGTCTGTCACCCGCGCCAGCCGCGCGACCATCACCGCGCTGCCTTTCACCGCGACAGCCGTCTCGCCCTTATTCATCTTAAAGGCCTGATCCAACAATTCGGTCGGTAAAGGGGCGTCCGTATCGCCGATCGGAGAAAGCGGTGCGGATTCGCGGACGGAAACACCTTCCATTTTTGCAAAACTATCGATACTTTTGCCCGCATGAAGATCTTTAGCGATTGAATCGCTTATCGTTTTAGCCTTTTCGCCTTGTTGCCGCGCAAGCCAGCTTGCCGCAACTTGGCTTTTGACCTGCTCAAACGGTTTGGGGCCTGAGGGCATTACTTGATCGGTTCGCACGGCGCTATAGGTTCCTTCTTTGTCATCCTCAACAGGACTGGTTTCCCCTGCATTTTGCAAGAAAGCGTCTTTCAAGAGAGCCTCTTTATTGGGCCAAGAATCTGTTTGTTTGTCCTCTGGAGTTAGGCCCTTAGCATCTATGGAGGCGATTTTCCGCAAAGAAAGCCTTAGCTCTTGGGCCACGTCTTCCAAGGAGCGACCCGCCGCCAGCGCATCGTCCAGCTGATTCACAAGCTTTGTCGCGGCCTCAATCGCCTGATCGCGCTGCATATCTGTGCGGAGTTTCTCTTTGATGGATTCAAAAGTAGGCTTTCCGGCAGGGATGATTTTCTTGACCTGCACGACATGCCAGCCCAGCTGGGTCTTGATCGGATCGCTGATCGCTTTCTCGGGCAAGGCAAAAACGGGCTTTGCCAAATCCGGCATCAGGCTTGTGCTTTCCGTTTTTTCCAAAGGAATGGCGAATTCTTTGGCCTCTTTGGCTGCAGCCGCTAAATCGCCCGTATGATGGGCTTCGGCCGCCAGTTGCTTGGCTTTAACCTCATCATGCAGAACGACTTGAAGCAGATCGCGCTGTTCGGGGTGAGAAAGTTTCCCCCCGTCTTCGTCATAGGCTTTCTTCAGTTGCGCTTCAGATATTGTGATGTCTTTTTGTAAAGTTTCAGTCGACAGGGTTGCGATGGTCACGCCGCGCGTTTCGGGGGCGGAAAACAGCTCGGGATGCGCCTCATAAAAATCCCGCAAAGCCTTTTCATCCGGCTTGGGACTTCCGTTGAGTTTGGCGGCCTCTATTGTCACTACATCCAAAATCCGGGTCTGGGCGCGGCCTTTATACAAAGCCTCCACGGCGATAGGGGGAACAGAGGACAGACCCGCAACGGCAGCCAGCAAAAGCTTTTCCTGCGCGTCCTTGGCTTCCTCGGCCAGAAAAGCGGATTCGCTCATATTTTTTTGCTGCAGAATGCGCGCGAAAAGCTCTTTATTAAACGCGCCGTCTTTGGTCCGAAAGTGGGGGTCTTCAGCCAGCATCTGCAGAATCGTTTGAGGCGTGATGCTAATTCCTTGCCGCGTGACTTCCTGCTCGATCAAGGCGCGCTCCACAAGATTTTCAAGGCTTTTGTCCAAAAGCCCCAGCTCCTTAGCCTGAACCGCCGTTAAAGTCGGGCTGATCGCCTGCCGCGCACGGGCCAAGGACAGGCTGAAATCATGAGTCAAATCGGCAACGGTAAGAGTCCGGTCTCCGACTTTTGCGACCGTCTTTTGCAACGGATTCCCGCGAAAAATATCGCCAATCCCCCAAATGCTGAAGCTGACAATCAAAAGCAGCATCAAGGTCTTAACGACCCATGAATGAGCAAGCGTGCGGATAGACTGAAGCATGGAGACCTAAAGGAAGAAGGAGAAGAAGAGACCCTGAGGGGGTAATAAAAACAAGATGATGTCCTAACACATAGACAAAGCATGGAGGCTTGATCGAAAAAAGGCGAGCAGACATCTTGACATCTAGGGCAAAAGAGTCGTTCTGTACAGACCACCTGAACTTATGGAGTCTTCGATGTCGTCTCGTCGTCCGATGATTGCTGCAAACTGGAAAATGAATGGGCTGTTGGCCGATGGGCGCTTGTTGGCTCGTGCGGTGAGCGAGGCGGCTGCCTCGGCGGCTCCTTTATGTTTCGATGTGGTGGTGTGCCCGCCCGCGACTTTGACTTATGCTGTGGGCGAGATCTTAAAGGGCTCCTCTGTCTTGTTGGGCGCGCAGGATTGCGTTGCCGCGCCGCAGGGGGCCTTTACGGGGGATCTCAGCGCGCCGATGTTTGCGGATTTAGGTGCGAAGGCTCTTATTTTGGGCCATTCGGAGCGTCGCCATGGGCATGGGGAAACCAGCGTGCAAGTGGCCGAAAAGGTAAAGGCGGCTCAAGCGGCAGGATTAATCACGATTGTGTGTGTGGGCGAAACGGCGGCCGAGCTGGATGCTGGATGCACCAAAGCCGTACTTACCCAGCAAGTGCGTGAATCTGTGCCAGAAAATGTGGACAGTTCAAAATTGGTCATTGCATATGAACCTGTTTGGGCGATTGGCACGGGGCGTCAACCCGTGCCGAGCGATGTTGTAACGGCGCATCAGCTGATCCGCAGCCTTTTGGGCCCGATGGGGCCGACGGTGCGGATTCTTTATGGCGGCTCTGTCAACGCGGCGAATGTCGGAAGTATTTCCTGTGAGAAGGAAGTCGACGGCGTGCTTGTCGGCGGCGCGAGTCTGAAGGCGGAGAGTTTTTGGAGCATTGCCGAAAGCTTCCAGAAAAGGGTTTGCCTCGCGGCTTAAGAGGCTTTGCGGTGCCCCTGCGCGAAAGGTCGTATCTGGTGGGTGGGCGAGGGGGGGCAATGAGGGATGAAAATTTCTCTTCGTTTTTCTTGCGCCTATGATAGCCTCCTCGCCGCATGTCTTCTCGTCCTTTGACCCCTCTTCCGATCTTGATGGCCGCTGTCCCCGTTGTTTTGGTGATCGGCTTTTCCCTTCTTTTGTCTGTGCTTTCCTTGCGCGAGAATTGGCGTTTTGCGGCCAGCATTGATTCGGTTCTTAGTGTTGTTGAGGCTGTGCAAACGATCGCCGCACAGCAAGATAGCTTCGCCCGCACCCCCGGTGAAGATCTTTGGGCGGCGTTAGCGCGGGCAGGGCACTCGTTCCCAGAGGAAAAGAAACGCAACCCGTGGCATTATCCGATCAGCATCGGAACCTCTGCACCCGCCGTGATACAGCTTGAAACCGAGATCCCGTCTCAGGATTGCCAGAGGCTTTCAACCTATTTTCTTAATCGCCCGACAGCCGAGACAGGGCTTCTTGCCATTCAAGCGCGGGGCTCTAGCGTGCCGATCTGGAGCACGCTATATGCCACCAGCACGCCCCAGATGAACAAAGAGGTCTCCCCGTGGATTGGCTGTGGTCACACGGCCACAAGCCGACTCGTGCTGATCTTCAGTGCCCGAAAATCACCTTAGGGGTATTTTATCCCCTCACTGTGGCGATGATAGGGTCGTACGTTTGCTAAGCCCCGCACGGCGGGCATCTACGCGCTTTTTCAGCTCCTCGGAATCCTTTAGGATTCCCATCGCGTTATATTCCCTTTTGTAGAGAGATTCACGGAAACTCTCGATTTGTTTGCCGAGATCTTTGAGCTTGGCGCGCGCATGGCCGTCATTAAGGTCGATATGTCGCAATTTGGATTCAAAGATATCGAGTTGCTGTTGATCGAGACCCTGCGGATCTCCCGCCGGAGCCATAACAGTCGCGGCAGGGGCAGGGGACGCTGCTGTAGGCGCGGAAACGACTCTTTGCCATGTGACCGAACATTGAGGGACTTGGGGGTAATAGCCCGCAGGGCTTTGGCAATAGTAATAGACCTGCGTTCCCGTCGGGGCAGGGGTTGAGTCAAATGTTTCCACAACGACCGTCGGCGGCGTGTACGGATCTGGATAGGGGTAAATCGGCGCGGGATAGAAATACCATCCGCCGTCAAGAATCCACCACCAGCCGTTGCGTCCTTCATGGAAGCCGTTGAACCAGCGGCCCTCGTGCCAATGATTGGAAAAAGCGTGATCGTGAAAATCACGATCATGGAAATCACGATCATGGAAGTCGCGCTCACGGAAATCACGTTCACCTCCGCCGCCGTGTCTCCATTCATCCGCAAAAGCGGGGGGCATCAAAGCGGCCGAGATCAAAAGGGCTGTCGTCGTCAGAAGAAGGGCCGAGCGCGTGCGCATGGGAGATCCTTTGGGTGAGTGGTTTCGTTGATGTGGAAAGACATAAAACTTTATCTGATCAAAGGCGGCGACTGGCGGTGTGCCCTCACCCTGTTCTATCTATACTCGGGCACCTTCGGTCCCCGACCTTTTTGTCCGCGCAAAAGGCGCATCAGATTCGCTGAGCGCGTGTTTTGCACGGAATCGAATACTCGGCTTTCCAAGGAAACCGAGTATAGCCTGATAATATGTCAAAAATGCGGCAGCGCCGTGACTATACTGCGAGACGTTACAGGCTAAACTTTTTGCTCGACACCAACTCGCTCTGCGTCCTGATTGCCGTTGGCCGGATAGAGCCGTTGCTTTGCTTCACCTTTTCCTATCCGGCGCGCGGTAATCCTGTCGCAACCGCTCGGGGCACAAAAGGCTAACTTAGGACGTGGTACGGTATATTTGATAGCAGCCTCAGTTCAGAAGGTCAAAACAGAGAGGAGGTGGGGACATAATGAGTGCCAAATGGAGCAAAAAGCTGTGAAAGCATTAACAGTGAAACCATTAAAAGGATTGATCCAATTTGGTTTATTTGTTACCATCAGGGATGAAAATGCTGGAGGTGGCCATGACCATTTTAGATCAACCTGCTCTTGAAGTTAAGGAACATCCTTACCTACTACAGTATCGGCCTTACCTCATTAACATGAGGGATTTTCTTCAGAAAGGGGTTGCGGCTATTTATATGGACGTTCTAAATCTATTGAGCGGATCACTGTTAATTGGGTGGCTCACGACGCCCTTACCCAAGCCGTAGATACTATTCAGCTCAAGACCGAACAGCGCATTACCAAAAATCCAGATATGCAGAAGCTTCTGGCCCAACCAAGCTGGACAAAAGAAGATCTTGGGAAATTTGAAAAAGGGCTCAATGGAATCGTGGCTCAAGAAACCACTAAGATTCATGGTTTTGGTCATTATAGAACGATACACGACACAACGAATCATAAAAAGGCTCAGGATATTACAGCCCTTAATCAGCTTTCATCTGACATTCAGTTCAATAGAGAAGGAAAACGCTTTGACTGTTTGATTCAATCCCTTGTCAAAGGGGCGGTTGCTCAGCGGATAACCGACAAGCTTTTGCCCCACAACAGCCCTTCATGGGAATGGAAACGGGCCTCCCCCTATTTCTTAGCGGCCGGTCTGACTAACTATATTTCTCAAAACGGACCAGCTTTCACGAACCATGCCTCACTTCTAACCCCGAGCGGGGATATGGTCGATGGGACATTAACGGATTCAAGGGCCTTTATCGAGGCTGCCCCGGGAAGCGCAACGCTGGAACAACTGGCTGCCGGGCAGCCCTTTGTATCAAAACACGGCGCAATATACAGCTATTGGGGGACCGAATCCTCTCCCACCAAAGTTCTCGCCACATGGGAGCACCACCGCATTGGCCGCGAGGCTTTTAAGCTCTCTGATCTTGAAGCCAGAGACGGAATCAATGGGCAGCATGTTCTGAAGGATCCTTCTCGTGAATTTGTTGTTGTGGGGCAAGATTCAGATTCGCAAAAAAAGATAGGTCTTCGCGTCTACCAAAGGCAAATGGATGGCACGCCTCTGGAAGATTACAGGCTGGTTGCGATGGAGCAAGGAAAAGAGAAAAGAAAGATTGCATACTACAAAGACCCACTGACGGATAAAACATACTTTTTTTGGTTTAATTCCTCTGAAAACAAGGGCTATTCTTTGGAAATAAGGAGTAATGAAAAAACCCTTGCCGAGAGGACAAGCCTTAAACAATCCCCAATTGGAATCGCTGCTGTACCCGCATCAAAACCAAGAACCATACCGGCCAAGCCTGTTGTTACTACTGTTGCATACAGGTCCCCAGCGGAATCTTCAACGAAACCCCTGGCTCAAGCAAGGGCGCAGATCCAACGGGATTATAGTTTGTTGAAGAAGTTTAGGCTAGACGAGCGCCAGAATCGCTTAACCCGCAAAGAAACTTTGAGCGTTCAGGGGATGCTTTTGGGAAAGCGATACGATCTCGGTCGCTATGGATTACAGCATAACGGTTTGGACGGAAAAGATGGGGTTTTAACCCGTAACGCTGCTAGGTATGAAGAAAGACGACTCTTTCAACTTATGAATGGAGCGACTATTTGAAAGCTCGATCTTGTGCGAGACGATACGGCGAGGATGGGGGCATCGGCCTGAATTATTTGTGGGAGAGTGTGTCAAGATGAAAATTCACGAAATCGACGGGGAAATCAGCAGAGAATCGTTAAAATGACGGTCTCTTTTTTAGTCCAGAAAGTCGCATAATGTATATTATGTTAAATTGCGTTTTAAAAAAGAGAGGAGATTAGGGCGTTTTAGGCTTTTTTCTTATGGGGAGTTATTTACGGGCTTTTATCTTGCCCAAAAGCGCGCGCAGGATTTCGGGAACGCCTTTGTGGGCGACGCCGGACAGAAGGTGGATGTCTTTTTTAGTGACTTGTTTCAGCGCGGCAATTTTTTGTGTGATTTCGGCCTCTGACAGCGCGTCGCATTTATTCAGGGCGATGATCTCGGCCTTGCGCGTGAGACCGCCCCCATAGGCTTTCAGCTCGGCGCGGACGGTTTGATAATTGGCGGCGACATCTTCTTCCGTGCCGTCAATCAGATGAAGCAAGACACGGCATCTTTCGACATGCCCCAGAAAACGGTCGCCCAGCCCTTGACCTTCATGCGCGCCTTCGATCAAACCGGGAATATCGGCCAACACGAACGAAGCCTCATCACCCTTGCTTCCAACCGACACAACCCCAAGATTGGGAGACAAAGTCGTAAAGGGATAATCCGCGATTTTGGGCTTGGCCGCCGTACAAGCTGCCAAAAAAGTGGACTTTCCTGCATTCGGCAGCCCGATCAACCCTGCGTCCGCAATCAGCTTCAAACGCAACCAAAGCGTGCGTTCTTGAGCCGGATAGCCGGGCGTGAAATGGCGTGGCGCTTGGTTGGTCGAGGATTTATAATGAGCGTTCCCATAGCCTCCATCACCACCTTTCAGGAACAAAATCCGCTGATCGGGTTCGCTGAGATCATAGAGAACCGTTTCTTTATCCTCATCAAGCACTTGCGTGCCTGTAGGCACGCGCAAGACCAAGTCTTTGCCGTCCAACCCCGTGCGGTTGCGCCCTGCCCCGCCGCGGCCGTTTCCGGCGGCATAATGCTGCTGATAACGATAATCGATGAGCGTGTTCAAATTTGTCGCGGTTTCCAAAAGGACATCGCCGCCCCTGCCCCCGTTGCCGCCATCGGGGCCACCAAATTCGATGAATTTCTCACGCCGAAAGCTGACGCAACCGCGCCCTCCCGCACCGCTCGAGACATAGACTTTCGCGAGATCAAGAAATTTCATGGTGTAGCCCTATGATATACTCGGGCCTCTTCGGAACCCGAACGTTTTGTCCGCGCAAAAGGCGCATCAGCTTCGCTGCGCCCTTTTTTTGCAGGGAATCGCATCCTCGGCTTTCCAAGGAAACCGAGTATAAGGCGGTTTTGTATACCCCTTCGGCGAGAGGGTAAAGATCTCGGCTCCTGTGTCGGTCACACCGATCGAGTGTTCGAACTGGGCCGAGAGTGATTTGTCCTTTGTCACCGCTGTCCAGCCGTCGGCCAGCACTTTGGTTTCATATTTTCCGGCATTGATCATCGGCTCGATCGTGAAGATCATGCCCGCTTTCAGCACATCCCCCTGCCCCGCCTCGCCGTAATGCATGACAGAGGGCTGACAATGGAAAATCTGCCCCGTGCCGTGGCCGCAGAAATCGCGCACGACCGAAAAGCGTTCGCCTTCCGCATAGCTTTGGATCGCGTGGCCGATATCGCCTAAAGTTGCGCCGGGCTTCACGACAGCGATGCCGCGCATAAGGGCTTCATAGGTCACCTCGACCAACCGCCACGCCTTGACCGAGATTTTCTCGCCCACATAAAACATGCGGCTGGAATCGCCGTGCCAGCCGTCGAGTTTTGGCGTGACATCGATATTCACGATGTCGCCGTCTTCCAGCCTTTTATCGCCCGGAATCCCGTGACACACGACATGATTGATCGAGATGCAGGTCGCGCGGGGATAGCCGCGATACCCCAAGGGAGCCGAGACAGCGCCGCGTTCTCGCGCAAAGGCATCGCACAGATCGTCTAAATCGCCCGTCCGCGCCCCGGGCACGACAAAGGGCGTTATGTAATCCAGCATCTCCGCCGCCAGCCGCCCCGCACGGCGCATCGCGTCAAAGGCTTCGGGACCGTGGAGGGGAATAGAAAGATCAGAATTTTGGGTCATTTATTTGAATCCATTGGTTTCCATGTATAGGGCCGATTGACGGGAACAACGAAGCTCATATCATATTTGTCTTTATATTTATTCACGATTTTATCCATCGCGCCGCTATCGATCAGCTGATCAATCGTCGTGTTGAGGACATGCAAAAGCTCCTCATCTTCTATGCTGACGGCAATCGTATCGGCAAAAATACGTAAGGGTTTCGGATTCGGAATGATTTTGACTTTGCCCGGATAGCCTTTCTCGAAACTGTGCAAACGAGGCGGCGCGTTAAAGGCAACATCCGCTTTGTGCATGCTGATCGCCAAGAGCAGCTCTTCCGGCGGGGCCATTTGGGGAAGCGTCCATTTTTTGGCTTGAGAAAATTCGGATTGATAGACTTCGGTTGTAATATCGTCGTCAGAAAGCGCGACGGTGACATCGGGATTGTTGATCTTGCTCAGATTATTATCAAACCTATTATCGTCAATCCGCGCAAACGCGACGGTGGGCGAGAAGAACAAAGGATTGGTAAACGCCATCAACCGGCCGCGCCCGGGCGTTGCCCAGATCCCCGCGCAATGCGCATCAATTTTATGGGCAAGCAAGGACATGCCAATGGAATCCCACGGCATGTCGAGCGTGTATTCGACCTTGATGTTTAACGCTTTGCCCACTTCTTGCATGAAATCATAGAGGATTCCCGAGAACTCGCCTGTATTGGGATCGCGCATGACGGCCGGCTCCCACAGCCCATAGCCACAGCGCAAGACTCCCGTGCGCATGACTCGCTCATAGGCGGTTTCATGCTTTTCGGGCGTTGGAGATGGACGCAGAAAAAACGACAGAGAGACAGAGATCACAACGGCGATTAAAAGGGTCGGCAAGGAAATGTTACGCATCAAGAGATCCAGTGTAAGAGGGGTGAGCACATTCTTGTCAAGAGTCGTTCAGAATCTTTGAGATGCAGTCGATAAAATTGGCGGCGGTTTGAATTGCTTTCAGCGAACGATCAGCAGGAATGTCAGAATCCGGACCCGTTTCGTAGTCAGCGACGGCTTTCAGATTGTAGGCGTGCGAAAGAAATGAAAGCAAATCCTTGTCAAGGCGCGGCTCATCCCGTGCAAGCCGATGCATTTCACTTTGTACCCCTTGGTGGGTCTTAGCCGTTTTCCCTGTGCGACTAAAAATATAGGCCTGCGATGCATGAAAAACAGCAAGATAGGCGTTTCGCCCCGCATCGTTACTTAGACCCGAGTCAAGATTAATGGAAGCACTCGCCAAACATTGGCGCGCTTTGGTAAGATATGCGTGCATTTCCTCACTCAAATGTCGACTCCTTCGCGGCGGAGGTCATGCATTAAAGGCGTACGCTGCAGATAGGATCCCGCTTGATAAGGCATCGCATGGATAACCTCGCCGGTCTCAGTCGTCATTTGAGAGGAAAGAGCCGCAATCTTTTCTGCTTCCTCCCAACGATCCTTCATGTTTTTTAGGAAAATCGCAACATCATAATCGGAATCCGCTCGCGCGTCGCCACGGGCGCGGGATCCGTACAAGACCACGCGTTCGATTCGGTCGCCGTAAAGCCCCTCCAGCGCCGCGCGGAATTTCATCAAAATTACAGGATTCGCGGTCGCCATAGGCACATTCTTCTTAAGAGTCGTTCAGAATCTTTGAGATGCAGTCGATAAAACTGGCGGCGGTTTCAATAGATTCCTTAGAAAGATCGAGAGGAATCTCAGAATCCGGCCCGTATTCATAGTCAGCCACTTCCTTAAGCTTGTAAGCACGCGCCAAAAAAGTGGAGAAATTTTTGTCTATACGCGGCTCTTCTTTCGCTAGCCGTGCAAACTCACTCCCCGCACCACTATGGGTTTTAGCGCGTTTCCCTGTGCGATCAAAGATAAAGGCCTGAGATGCATGAAAGGCTGCGATATAGGCGCCACGCCCTGCATCATTACTTAAACCATACCCCAAACTTAAGCGGGCATTCGTCAAACATTGTCGGGCTTTCTCAATATAAATGTTGATCTCCGGCCTCATAACGTAACGCCCTCATGTCGAATTTCATGCATCAAAGGTGTTTTGTCTTCATAGGCCTTCGCCTTAAAAGGCAACGCGTTGAGAACGGCTCCCGTTTCATCCAGAATCCCGACTTCGATGTTAATGAGCCTGTCAATTTCAGCCCAACGATTTCCCATATCTTTTAAAAACACCGCAACATCATAATCGGAATCCGCTCGCGCGTCGCCACGGGCGCGGGATCCGTACAAGACCACGCGTTCGATCCGGTCGCCGTAAAGCCCCTCCAGCGCCGCGCGGAATTTCATCAAAATTACAGGATTCGCGGTCGCCATAGGAGGCACACTATTGTTTCGATATGAAGCCGTTTCATGGGCTTTTAGGCCACCTGCTGGATGGCGGAAAGGACCCAGTTCCCCCCGCCATGCGCGCGGGTGAAGGTCCAGATTTCGGCTGCTTGGATGGGGGCGACAAGACTGCCTTCGGCGACATAATCGGGATCGGAAGATGTCTTCCCTATATGCACCATGTAGTCAATCGCGCTCCATTTCAGATGCACTGTTGCATAATCCATCGGACCTTCGGTCCATGCTTCGACTAAATCTCCGGCTAAAGGGGCAACTTGCTCAACATGATTCACAAGCCCTCGGCTGGTATTAGCCGCCAGTTCCTGACTAAAATAATGCTGCATTTCCGAGGTCAGATAAGGGGCGAGATTGGCTACATCTCCCGTGCCCCATGCCAGCTGGATTTTCTCAAGCAAGGATAAAAAGGCCTGATAATCTGGGGCGGCAAGGGTCAGAGGCGTTTCAGCCTCCCCTTGCTGGGGAGCATTTTGCTGAAAAGATGAATCCGGTTGAGCGTTACCTCCCATGAAAGGCGAGGCAAAGCCCCCCTGCCCCGTGCCTTGGCGTGAACGGAAAAACCGGTAAGCCAGATAGCCAAGGCCCCCAATCAGCAGAAGAGGCAGAAGCATGCCGCCTCCGCCTCCGCCCATCATGTCCCCGCCGACACCCCCCGCCATAGCGCTATGGCCGAAGAACGCGCTGAAAAGGCTTGCGCCTAAAAAGCTTCCGGCCATGCCTGTCAAGAAAGGATGCGCCGCAAAGAAAGAGGGGGCGGCTGCTGGAGGGGGCGCAAAAGAAGGCTGAGCCATTGCAGGGCGCGGCGCCGCTTGGGGTGCCGTACTGCGCGTGATAGGCGCGGCGCGGTAAGTCGAGGTCGAGGGCATGGATTGATAGGTATGCCCCCCACGGCTCCCCATACTGCCGCCGCCCCCCGCACGCGCCAAAGCGTCAGGCGGCAGAGCAAAAATCAGCAAAGCGAGAAGGGAAAGAAAAACAAAGAAAGAGGGGCGTTGGGTCATGGGGTCTCCTGTTCCCCCTGAAGATTGGATAAATTTGTGGCAAAATCAAGACATCTTGCAAAAAAGATCACATAGGTCTTTTCAGGCGGGGGAAAGGTGGCCTATACAGAAGAGTATGACCGAAACGCCGCCCGAACCAGCTGTCACTGTCAAGCCGCCCTCGCCGGAAAATATGGGCGCCGAGCTTTCGATTGCGCTTAACTATCTGACTCGCTTTAATTTCTCATTTAAAGAGGCCCCGCGTCCTCGCCTGATCCGGCGGTCTATGGTTTGGTTTCCTTTGATCGGCGCGGCCATTGGATTGTGTGGCGGCTTGATCGATTGGATCATGACGGCGATGCGCATGCCGGCCGTGATTACGGCAACGGCGGCCGTTGTGGGGATGCTGTTCTTCACGCGGGCGTTGCATGAACAGGAATTCGCCAGCCTGATCGACCATTACGGCAGTGGAAAAGACCGGCCGGAAACGGTCGGCTGGCTGAAAGAGGAACGCTCGGTTCGATCGGGCACGTTAGGCATTATTATCATTATTATTTTGAAGATCGGCGCGATTGCCTCCTTGGCTGATAACGCGCTTGTTTTTCAAACTCTGATTGTCGCGGGGGCTTGGTCTCGCGCCTTGATGGTCGTGGCGGCAGCGTGGCTGCGCCCTATTGCCGGAGACCCCGTCGCGGATCACTTTCAGCAGCCTCCGGCGGTGCGAGTCGTCATCGCGCTTGCCGTTGGGGTGCTGATCGCCTATGCCGCGCTGGATGAAGACACGGCAACAACTCTGACAGCAGGAAGCTTGGCGGGGTTAATTGTGGCCTTGGTTGCCGCGAACCACCTACGCGGCTATAACGGCGCTTTGCTTGGTACACTTCAACAAGTGGTCGAAGTCACGATTCTTGGCGTGATTCTGGCGTTGCAGTAAGCATGACCGCCTTCCTCTTCGACATCTTCTCCACCGATAAAACCGCGCGGCGCGGGCGGGTAACGACCGCGCATGGGGTGTTTGAGACTCCCTGTTTTATGGCGACCGCGACGGCGGCGACGATCAAGGGGATCTTGCCCGATGCGGCGCGGGCGGCGGGCGCGGAACTTGCGATCTGCAACACCTATCATCTTATGCTCCGCCCAACGGCCGAGCGTGTGGCCGCCCTAGGCGGCTTGCATAAATTTATGGATTGGCCCGGGTCGATTGTAACGGATTCGGGCGGTTTTCAGGTCATGTCTTTGTCCAAATTACGCAAAATCAGCGAAAAAGGCGTGACTTTTCGCGCCCATCATGACGGCAGCGCACATGAGCTGACCCCTGAACGCTCGATGCAGATTCAGCATTTGCTGGATAGCGATATCACGATGGCGTTTGACGAATGCACGCCTTTTCCGGTCCCGCAGGATCAGGCGGCTTCCTCTATGCGCCTGTCGATGCGCTGGGCGGAGCGCTGTAAAAAAGCCTTCGTGAAACGGGACGGCACCGCGCTGTTTGGCATCAATCAGGGCAGTGTTTATGTGGATTTACGACTGGAATCCGCTCAAGCCCTTGAAGCGTTGGATCTCGACGGTTATGGAATCGGCGGACTTGCGGTGGGCGAGGGGCAAGACGCGATGTTCCGCACGCTCGAAGAGGTAGTCCCCGCCCTGAAGCCAGAAAAACCACGCTATTTGATGGGGGTGGGCCGACCCGATGATATCGTGGGTGCGGTTCAGCGGGGCGTAGACATGTTCGATTGCGTGATGCCGACACGCTCTGGCCGGACGGGACAGGGTTTTACATCACGAGGGACTCTTAATATCCGCAATGCGCGGCATCAAGAGGATCCTCGGCCTTTGGACGAAAAGTGCCCCTGCCCTACTTGCGCGCGGGCCTCTCGCGCCTATTTGCACCATTTGTTCCGCTGCGAGGAAATGCTGGGCCCCATTCTTTTGACAACTCACAACACGCATTTTTACCAGAATTTGATGAAGGAGCTTCGAGAGGCCATCAAACACGGAGCGTTGGGATCATATGCCGCCGCCTTTCTTGCAGGGTATCAGACGGATCCTGCTGAAAGATGAGGATTCGCAGGAAATAAGCGTGTCTTTTTTTTCCGATGGCAAAGAAGCACGCTCTTCTAAAAGAAGCCCCCCTCACCCTACCCTCTCCCCTTCGATTCCACGGGCGGGAGAGGGAATTCTCGGGGCCCTGTTTGTCCTAAAATCTGGAGCTGTTACTTCCCCACGAGTCTTAAGAAGAAGATCTTTTTCTACGCGCCCTTCTTTCCGCGTGTGGGTTTCTTTTTCGGTGCGCCAGGGCCTTTAGCTACTTTAGCCTCGATCAGCTCTAGCGCGTCTTTCAGCGTCAGGTTTTCGGGATCATAGGCTTTTGTGACGGTGGCCATAACTTTGCCCCATTTGACATAGGGACCGAAGCGGCCGCTATTCAGCGTGATGGGCTTGGAATCTTCCGGATGCGTGCCCAAGGCTTTGGCGGGAGACGCGCTGCTACCTCCACGCCCCTTGCTGGGTTCGGCCAAAAGCACAACGGCACGGTTTAGGCCAATGTTCAGGACATCATCATCGGGCGCGAGGCTTTTATAGAGCGTTCCCATTTTGATATAGGGGCCGAAACGGCCGACTCCAGCCTCGATCTTATCGCCGCTTTCGGGGTGTTTGCCAATCTCACGAGGCAAAGCAAGGAGGCGCAGCGCCGTGTCCAAATCCAACGCGTTCGGATCCATGCCTTTCAGCAAAGAGACTCGCTTGGGTTTGGGCGCGTCGCTCTTTTTCGCCTTCTTTTTCTTTTTGCCTTCTGCGGGTTCAGGTTCAGGGGGCGCCTCAGGAACCTGTGCGGGGCCAAGCTGCACATAGGCGCCATACGGCCCCACGCGAGCCGAAATGGGCAGTCCTGTGACGGGATCCGGCCCTAACTCGCGCGGGCCGATCATCTGAGTCTGATCGCCCTCGCTGCCCGAGGACACTGAAAGGGGGCGCGTATTCTTACAGGTTGGATAGTTCGAACATCCTAAAAACGCCCCGAATTTTCCTAGCTTCAACCCGATACGCCCGTTTCCGCAGCGTGTGCAGGCACGGGGGTCGCTGCCATCCGGATTCGGCGGGAAGAAATGTGGTTCAAGAACGGTATCCAAGGCATCAATGACATCCGAGATTTTTAGATCCTTCGTTCCGTCAATCGCGCCGGAAAAGTCGGTCCAGAAATCCCTCAAGACCGTTTTCCAGCCTAAACGCCCGCCTGAAATATCGTCCAGTTTTTCTTCCAGATCGGCGGTGAAGTCATATTCGACATAGGTGCCAAAGAAATTTTCAAGAAAGGTGACGACAATGCGGCCCCGATCTTCCGGATAAAAGCGTTTTTTATCAATCCGCACATAGTCGCGATCCTGCAACACCTGCATGATGCTGGCATAGGTGGAGGGGCGGCCGATCCCCAGCTCCTCCATCTTCTTGACCAGAGAGGCTTCGCTGTAGCGCGGCGGCGGCTGGGTAAAATGCTGCTCGGGCTTGATTTCTTTGGCCTTCAGCGCCTCACCGACTGTCAGTGCAGGCAGACGCACATTGCCATGGCCGTCATCATCCGGCTTTTTATCCTCGTCCGGCGTTTCTTGATACAGTTTCAGCCACCCGTCGAAGACAACGACCGAGCCTGTGGCGCGGAAAGTTGCTTGTTGGGCGCGACTGCCCTGCGCCGTGCCGACAATATCCACCGCGACTTGATCCAACACGGCGCTTGCCATTTGGCAGGCCATCGTGCGTTGCCAAATCAGCGTATAGAGCGCGAGTTGCTCGCGGTCTAAATACTTGGCGACCTGCTCTGGATGGCGGCGCATATCCGTGGGGCGAATCGCTTCATGGGCTTCTTGGGCGTTTTTGACGGTCGATTTATAGACTCGCGGCGCATCGGGCAGATAGGACGCGCCGAAATCCTGCGCGATGACGTCCCGCGCGGCCGCAATCGCCTCGGTCGAAAGGGACACACCATCCGTACGCATATAGGTAATCAGACCGACCGTCTCGCCCCCTATATCCGCGCCTTCATACAGATTCTGGGCGGTTCTCATTGTGCGCGTCGCGCCCATCCCCAGTTTGCGCGAGGCTTCTTGCTGTAGGGTTGAGGTTGTAAAAGGCGGATACGGGTGGCGGCGGGCTTGTTTCTTTTCAACCGCGCCAACCTGATAAGTCAGTTGATTAAGCAAAGAAAGGGCCGCCTGCGCGTCGCTTTCCGTCTGCAAGGCGAATTTGTCCAGCTTTTTGCCGTTCAGATGAGAAAGCTGCGCGGGGACGTGCAGAGTCACACCCGTTAAAAAGATTCCATGAATGGTCCAGAATTCTTGAGTGCGGAATTTTTCGATCTCGGATTCACGTTGACAGATCAGCCTTAAGGCAACCGATTGCACGCGCCCTGCGGATTTCGCGCCGGGCAATTTGCGCCACAAAACGGGCGAGAGAGAAAACCCCACCAGATAATCCAGCGCGCGCCGCGCCATATAGGCATCGACCAAATCCTGATCAATGGCGCGGGGATGAGCAATGGCGTCCGAAACCGTCTTTTTCGTGATTTCGTTGAAGGTCACGCGCTGGATCGGGATATTTTTGCCCAAGCCCTTTTCACGGAGCACTTCTTGAATATGCCACGCAATCGCCTCTCCCTCGCGATCCGGATCGCTCGCCAGATAGACGGCATCGGCTTTGCGGACTTCCTTGGCAATCTCGCTGACGGGACGGCTTGCGCGTTCGCCCAGCTCCCACTCCATCGCGAAATCCTCATCCGGCCGCACGGACCCGTCTTTGGGCGGCAAGTCGCGGATATGGCCGTAAGAGGCCAGCACGACATAGTCGCTGCCCAGATATTTGTTGATGGTTTTCGCCTTGGCGGGCGATTCTACGATCACGAGTTTGTGCGACACGGTGTTTCCAATAGCCTGAGGCGAGAAAGACAAGGCCACAGGAGTAATCCAGAAAGGGCGGTCAAGACAAGGCACTTCCGAAAAGGGCCATACAATCTGATGATTTTCTCATGATTTTTGTTGCCACGGCGACTATGTTTCCTTGGAAAGGCGCGTATTCTGGGCCATCATGAGATCCGGAGAGGTCCGTTCCCATGCCGCATGTTCTCATGCCCATGATGTTTGGGATCGTTGATGGCTTGAAGGAAGTCTGCGTAGCCCTTAGCCATGGGAGCCTCCCTTGGGGATGATGATTTTGCGATAGGTGGCACGGGTCATTTCGCGGATGTCAACGCTGATCGAAGAGACTTCCGGAAGTATTTCTTTCACCGTATTGATGATGCCGTTTGCCAGCGCGCTTTTTTGTTCGGCCGGACGACCTTCAAGAAGTGAGAGGGTGATATGGATAAAATTCGCAGTATCACCAAGTTCACCCAACAAAAAGTCATCGACGCACAGCGCGCGCGTGCAGATATGGGCGGCCTCAAAAAGCCCAGAGCTTAAAAGGCTTTCATGCACAACGCCCACAACATCCGCGCTAAAGAATTCTTCGGCGAGAGGGGCGGTATATTCGATGACGGTGTGGGGCATGAAGGTTACCTCTTATCGCTTCTGCTGGGTCACAAGATAAGTTTTTCTGCAACGAGTATATTTTTGTTTTTATGAAAGTAATTGATACTTTTGTGTTTCTATATTAGGCTGAGCCCATGAAACATTGAACCTTATACCCTATAGAATTGGAGAAATCACATGAATGAATCCCCCCCCCATGGCTTGTTGGAAACTTCCTGCCCCTTTGTGTGCAGGATATCTTGGAAGGCTCAGTTCTTCTTGAAGAAGTTATTCGAATCGTTCCAAACAGGTTAGTTAATACACAAGAGCTTAAGGATTTACTAGACGCAGGACGCACGCCTGATTATGGGTATGAGGATCCAGAACGTGGCGCAAATATCATGCGTGAACTCTTTGCATCTGGCAAAATAAACCAAAATCAGACAACCTTCAGGGAACGAGATAATTCTTACTTTTTAGAAAATGTAGGGCATTGGGTTGACCAAGACACCAACGCTCCCGTTTGTCCAGTTCCGCTTGCGCGTCGACAACGAATAATCTTGAAGAGCTGATCTTCTCCCCTCTCCCACCAGCCTGCGGCCTCGACGTTACGCGTCAAGCCCCGCGAGGGGGAGGGGATTCTATAGCTCCGCCCGCATCAGGTTTTCCATGCCCATAATTTCCTTTCCATTCAATACACCCTCGGTTTTGGGGGTACGACCTGACACTCATTTGTCATCGTATAAAGATGCACCGGACGGCTGCTGAGAGTCGTTTCTCCGCGTTCATTGACCCAGACGGTTGAATGCTTCATCCAATTTGTGTCATCGCGGTTTGGGAAATCCTCGCGCGCATGGGCTCCACGAGATTCGTGCCTCGCCGCCGCGCTGTCCACCGTGGCCATCGCTTGAGCCAAAAGATTATCCAGCTCGAGCGTTTCGATCAGATCGGAATTCCAGATCAGCGAGCGATCTTTGATCCCCAACTCCGCCCGCTTGGCCCAGACCGCGCGCATTTTCTTTTGACCTTCCGCCAGACTCTCACTTGTGCGGAAAACGGCGACCTCGTTCTGCATCGCTTTTTGCATCTCCAGCCGCAAATCGGCGGTCGAGACAGCGCCTTTGGCGTGACGGAATTTGTCCAGCCGCGCCACAGCGAAATCACCCGCGTCTTTGGGCATATCTTTATGGGACGTATTGGGTTTGACCAGCTCGGCCGCGCGATGGGCGGCTGAACGCCCAAACACCACCAAATCCAAAAGCGAGTTTGAGCCTAAACGATTCGCCCCATGCACCGAAACGCAGGCGGCCTCGCCAATCGCCATAAGCCCTTGAACCGTCGCATCCGGATTGACCAAAGTCGGACGCACGACTTCCGCGCGGTAATTCGTTGGAATTCCGCCCATGTTATAATGCACCGTTGGGAGCACCGGAATCGGCTGGCGAGTCACATCGACTCCGGCAAAAACGCGCGCGGTTTCTGCGATGCCGGGCAGCCGTTCGTGAATGACTTTGGGATCGAGATGCTCTAGATGCAAATGAATATGGTCTTTCAGGGGGCCGCAGCCGCGCCCTTCGCGGATTTCAATAGTCATCGAGCGGCTGACGACATCGCGGCTGGCCAAATCCTTCGCATGAGGGGCGTAACGCTCCATAAAACGCTCGCCATTACCATTGGTCAGATAGCCACCTTCACCCCGCACGCCTTCCGTGATGAGACACCCAGCGCCATAGACTCCCGTCGGGTGAAATTGCACAAATTCCATATCCTGCAAGGGCAGACCCGCCCGCAGCGCCATGCCGCCCCCATCGCCTGTGCAGGTATGGGCCGAGGTGCACGAGAAATAAGTCCGCCCATAGCCGCCCGTCGCCAAAACGGTCTGGTGACCGCGAAAACGGTGCAAACTGCCGTCATCCATGTTCAGCGCGACGACGCCAATACACGCGCCGCCTGCATCCATCATCAAATCAATTGCGAAATATTCGACAAAGAATTCCGCGTGATGTTTCAGCGATTGTTGATAAAGCGTGTGCAAAATCGCATGCCCCGTTCGGTCGGCAGCCGCGCAGGTGCGTTGGGCTACTCCTTCGCCGAATTTCGTCGTCATACCGCCGAAGGGGCGTTGATAGATCTTGCCTTCCTCGGTACGGCTGAAGGGCACGCCGTAATGTTCCAATTCTATGATCGCGGGAATGGCCTCGCGGCACATATATTCGATCGCATCTTGGTCGCCCAGCCAGTCCGATCCCTTGATCGTGTCATACATGTGCCAGCGCCAATCATCCTCGCCCATATTACCCAGCGCGGCTGAGATCCCCCCCTGTGCCGCGACTGTATGACTGCGCGTTGGAAAGACTTTGGTGATGCACGCCGTGCGCAGCCCCTTTTCAGCCATCCCAAAAGTCGCACGAAGCCCCGCCCCGCCCGCGCCGACAACGACGACATCATAATCATGGTCTATGAAGCTGTAGGGCTGAGACATGGATCACACTCCGACATAGATTTTGGCAAGCGACAAGGTGCCCAAGAGAGCGGCCGCACCCGCAACGAATTTTACAAAGAAGATCAGCGCGACTTTATCGCTGGATTTATGGATGTAGTCCTCGATCACGACCTCAAGCCCTAAGACCGCATGGCGCAAACCGACCAGAAGAAACATCAAGACGAACACGGCACCGATAGGCGTACCCAACCACGCAATCGCCCCTGCATAGCCGCCTGTAAGCACTATCTGGAAGAACCCTGCCAAGGCATAGAGGGATAACGGCACCAGCGCGAGGGCTGTCAAACGCTGCAAAATCCAGTGTTCAGTGCCGCTTTGAGCCGAGCCAAGCCCCTTGGCAATACGTAAGGGCGAACGCATTTGTTTTGGGTTCATGGCGCGACTCCATAAATTTTCAGCCAGACAAAAACCGTCAGCACGATTGCCCCGAAAAGAACCAGATAGCCCCATCGCACGGCCGTTTTGATCTCAAGCCCGATCCCTGCATCCCAGAACAAATGCCTGATTCCGTTCAGAAGATGGTAAAAAAGCGCCGCCGTCAGAGCAAACAGAATGATTTGCGCAACAGGCATTCGCGCGAGGGCCAGAAAGACCGCGTAAGATTCCTCGCCGCCTGCCAGCGCGGCCAACCACGCCACAGCGATTAAGATCCCTACCGACAGCCCTACGCCCGTGATCCGGTGCAGGATCGAGGTTGCCGAGGTGATCTGCGGCTTGTAAATCTGAAGATGCGGCGATAAAGGCCGCCTCACAGGAGTCTTGGGAGCAGGGGTTTCAGAAGGCATGGCAAGCTCAAAGGCACGAGAATCAGGCAGCGCACAGGCAGGATAGCAGGCCCTTCCTAGAGCGCAATTTTGTTTTAGAGCTTGTTCACGATCTCGTCTATACTGCGAGACATTAGAGGCTAAATTTTTTGCTCAACACCACGCGCTCTGCGTCCTGAGTGCCGCTGGCCAGACTGAGCCGTTATTCTGCTTCATCTTTTCCTGTCCGGCGCGCAACAATCCTGTCGCAACCGCTCGGGACACAAAAGGCTAACTTATGGCGTGGTGCTGTATATTGGGGTGAAAAGAGTTTTAGACGACTGAAGCGATGTTGCGAAGCTGCAGCATCAGTTCAACCGGCGAGTGCGGGGCCCGTTGCTTGATAAGCGCGGCGATTCGGGCCTGCAAAACAGTCAGGCATTTCTTGAGCTTGCAGTCACATTCATCGGCGGTTGAGGCGGCTAAAGGATCTTCCACAGGCCAGTGAACACGCACGGGATCTCCGGGCCATTGGGGACAGTTGGCGCGCGCCTCCTCAGACAAGGTGATGATGATATCCACCAGAAGAGAGCGCGGAGAGGCAAAAAACTCGCCCCACCCTTTGGTATGCGTGCCATCGGTCGGCACGCCTTCATCTGCCAATAAGCGCAAGGTGCGTGGATCGACTTCCGGCAAAATTTTGTATCCTGCGCTGAAGGCTATAAAGCGGCCACCGCCTTTGTCACGCAAAAGCGCCTCGGCCATAATTCCCCGCGCGGCATTGCCGGTGGACAGAAAAAGAACAGTCGTCGGACGGGGATTCATTATTTCTTTACGTTTTGGAGACAGGAGAGCGGCGAATCACAAAACAGATTCTAGAAGCACAGGATTCCTCCGGTCAACGATTCATAAAGCCAACAAATCGTTCTGCCCCCTCTTCCACCCCCTTGACCCTTGGGGTTGCGCCTGATAGCTCAAGCGGACACTTCTTTTCTTTGGCTTCCGATGAACAACAATCTTTTCCTTGCGATCTTTCTGTCTGTGGGAATCTGGGTCGGTTTCCAGTATTTCTATATCAAGCCCCAGCAAGAGGCTATCCACGCCCAGTATCTTGCGCGGCAAGTGGAAGGGGGGACAACGACTCAAACGGCAGCGGTCCCGCCGCCTTCCGCGTTGCGCGACAGGGGCGATGTTTTAAAAGACTCGCCGCGCTTGCCTCTTGAAACGCCTGAACTTAAAGGCTCGCTCAATCTGAAGGGCGCGCGATTGGATGATTTGCTTTTAACGAAGATTAAAGAGACTGTTGCGCCGGACTCGCCCCCCATCGCGCTTTTGTCGCCCTCAGGCTCGGCTAAGCCACTTTCAGCTTATTATGCGGAACTGAGCTGGCTGGCGGAAAAGCCGGATGTCGCGGTGCCGAATGCTGAAACTCTGTGGCACACGCGGGACACGAAGCTAAGCCCCGATCATCCCGTCACGCTGACATGGGATAACGGCTACGGGCTGATTTTCACACGCATGATCGCGGTGGATTCTGAAGCGATGTTCACGTTTACGGATCGCGTCGTCAATAAGGGGGCGGGAGATCTAACTCTTTATCCTTTCGGCACGGTCGCGCGGCAGGGAATCCCTATAAATCCTTCGGGATCCACGGTTGTACATGAGGGGGCGCTTGGCGTTCTCGACGGCACGTTGACAGAAATTAAATACAAAAAACTGATGGATGCGGGCAAGAAGGCGCAGGAAAGCAAAGGCGGGTGGCTGGGTATCACCGATAAATACTGGCTGGTTGCGATGATCCCGCCACAGGATGACAATCTGACCGCTTCCTTCACTTATCACACAGCAAAGGATGCGTCGCCGGAAGACGGCTACTTCCAAACCGATTTTCGGGGCGCTCCGATAACGGTTGCTGCAGGGGGGCAAATCGAACGGATAGTGCATCTGTTTGCGGGTGTCAAAACCGTGGATCGGCTCGACACCTATGCCGATCGTTACGATATTCCCCATTTCGATAGGGCCATCGATTTCGGTTGGTTTTACTTTCTGACACGGCCGTTTCTCTTTTTGCTCACTCTTCTTACGGGATTTTCCGGCAGTGTCGGCATGGCCATTTTGCTCTTCACGATTTTGCTGAAGCTAGCAACCTTGCCTTTGTCACAGAAATCCTATCATTCCATGGCGCGGATGAAGGCTCTGCAACCGGAAATACAGCGTATTCAAACCCGCTTTCCGGACGACAAAATGCGCCAAGGCCAAGAGACGATGGAGCTGTATAAGCGCGAAAAAGTCAGCCCCATGTCTGGCTGCGTGCCCATGGTAATTCAGATTCCGATCTTTTTTGCCCTGTATAAGGTGCTTTATGTCAGCATCGAGATGCGGCAAGCCCCGTTTTACGGCTGGATCCGCGATATGTCCCTGCCGGATCCGACGAATCTGTTTAATGCGTTCGGCGCGTTACACTTTGATCCGCCGACCATGCTGCATGTCGGCATTTGGCCCCTTTTGATGGGGGGAATCATGTTTTTACAGCAAAAACTTTCACCCCAGCCGACGGATAAGTCCCAAGCGCGGATTTTCCTTCTTATGCCCGTTTTCTTCACATGGATGCTGGCGAGCATGCCCGCGGGTCTCGTGATCTATTGGACATGGAGCAACCTTTTGGGCATCGCCCAGCAATGGTATATTATGCGTAAGGATTTGAGGAAGAAAGGGGCATAAGTCCCATGATGCTAAGACAAGAGCCGTCCCTCACTTCTTTTGCCGCGCTGCAATGGCTCGCAGAGATGGGGGCGGACGAGGTGGTGGGGGATGTGCCCGGGCTTGTGGGGTGGAAAGCGTCGCCTCCTAAAGTTATCCCGCTTGGACGCCCGACAGGACTGCGAGAACCCCCTGCCCCGCCCTTGACGCGCTCTGTTTCAAAACTTCCGTCCTTTCAGCAACCGCCTTCGCCGCTTAGTCCCCCACCTCTTCCGCGCGTGGCCCTTGTCACGGCCCACACGATTGACGAGCTTCGGGAACAAATTGCGGCGTTTGAGGGCTGCGCGCTCAAAGTCACCGCGATGAATTTTGTTTTTGCGGATGGGGATCCGACCTCGCCCCTGATGTTCATCGGCGAAGCGCCGGGCGAAGAAGAAGACCGGCAGGGCAAGCCCTTTGTGGGCGCGAGTGGCCAGCTTTTCGACCGCATGCTCACGGCTGCGGGGATCGCGCGGAAGGATGTGTATATCACCAACACCTTGTTTTGGCGGCCCCCCGGCAACCGAACGCCCACCGATGCCGAAATTGCAGCCTGTTTGCCTTTTGTGGAACGGCATATCGCGCTGGTGAAGCCCAAAATTTTGATTCTACTCGGCGGCGTTGCGGCCAAAACGCTTTTGCGCGTTTCGGAAGGGATCACGCGGATCCATGGCAAATGGACAAGCTACACGCCCCTATCCGAAGGGGCTGCGCCGATCCCCTGCCTGCCCTTCTATCACCCCTCCTATCTGCTGCGCCAAACAAGCGCCAAGCGGCAGGCGTGGAAAGATCTGCTGACGCTCAAGCAGCGCATGAAGGAAGAGGGGATCTTCCCTGCCGCTCAAACGCCCCATTCCTAAAAGATAAGTCAGACATTACAACATCCGCTGCGACACGCTTTGGATCAGAACGTCATTGACGTGGGCAGCGCCGATAATTTCCCCGACAGCTGCGGTAGCCTTGCTTTTGACTTTGAAGACATCGACCAGTTTTCCATTACGCAGCGAGCCTTGCCCAAGCCCCCCATAAAGCGCGCGCATCAAGGCATCCATCACGCGGGGCATATTGGTGTGCAGCTCATCCGCGGTGCCGAAATCCTTGACCTGAATATCTAGAATAATTGTGACGAGCTGCTCGACGCCGTTCTCATTGATCGCCGGTAAGACAAGCGGCGGCACATGGACATAGATCGGATCACCGGCGAAGCGTCCGCCCATGACATCCGGCGCATCTTGTTGTTTCTTTTTATCTCCCCCTGACTCTTTGCTGGCTTTGGGCGCATCTTCCGCTTGAGCAACAGGCGGGCAGAAAAAAGACGGCACAGCCAAGATCAGCATCAAGGCAAGGAGGAAAAGAGAGGCTTTGCGAATCATGGCGCGAATCCGATGGAAGGAGAAGAAAACAGACTTTAGGAAACTTTCCGTCAAAGCCGAAGCCTTCATTCCGGTTTTCGCATACACATGCATGCCGTTAACCATAAGAATGGTAACGCTTTTTTCATCTTCTTGATCTAGAATTTTTGGAAAGCGTAGATGATTCCTGTTTTTCTCTTCCCCCCTCTCCCTCCTGTTGGTGCTCTCATGGCTGTTGATATGAATATGAACGTCCTGATCGTGGACGATTACAAGACGATGCTGCGCATCATCGAGAATCTCCTCAAGCAATTGGGGTTCAAGAACATCTATCAGGCGACGGATGGCGCGATGGCGCTGAAAACCTTGCGAGAGGTTCCGTGCGGGCTGGTCATCTCGGACTGGAATATGCAGCCGATGACAGGGCTTCAGCTTTTGAAAGAAGTCCGCGCGGATGACCGTCTGAAAACCATGCCCTTTATCATGATCACGGCCGAGAGCAAGACCGAGAATGTGATCGCGGCCAAAGAGGCGGGCGTGAATAATTATATCGTTAAGCCCTTCAACGCGGAAACCTTGAAGCAGAAGATCTCTGCGGTTCTTGGCAGCTTCTAGGAGATTTCTTTATGATAACGCTTTCCCCCGGCTTTCAAGAACATCTGGAAAAAGAAATTCGCGGCGCGCGCGATGCCATCAAAGCGCCGCTGACGGCTGAAGAGGTCGCCGATGTCGTGCGTCAGGTCGTTCAGTCCTTGGATGGAGACATTTCCTCGGCGGATCTGCGTTTTTATGTCGAGCTGGATGAGCTGGCCGCCTATATCCGCAAGGCGAAAAGCGACATCGCCGCGATCCGACCTGACGATATCAGCAACAGCTTCATCCCCACCGCGACGGATGAGCTCGATGCCGTCGTGGGGGCAACAGAGGATGCCACCAACCGCATCATGGATGTCTGCGACGAGATGAGCGCGATTGCGCCTTTATGCCCGCCGGAGATTGCTGAACGGCTTGTCGCCTGCACGACTCGTATTTTTGAGGCCTGTAATTTCCAAGACATTACAGGGCAGCGAATTACCAAAGTTGTCGAAACGCTGAAACATATCGATACGCGGATCGACGCCATCGTGAAAGCTATGGGGGATGAGCTGAAACGCGGCACCCACACGCCAGCGGCTCTTCATGCCGCCCCCCCTGCCCCAGACGCGGATGCGGCCCTTTTGCATGGGCCCCAACTTCCGGGCGGCGCGATCAGTCAGGACGACATCGACAAACTTTTGTCGGGAACGTGAAAGGGTAAGGCTGAAAAAACGATCTGCCCTCATTTGACAGAAAGATAATAGTTATGAAAGTACATAGTACCCTACTGGGGTTGGCTAACGCATTGAGGTGATTCATACTGTCGGATTCTTCACCTGTAATGGAGTCTCCGATGCCGAAACAAGACGATGCGTTAGCCGAGATACTGCGTAGCAGATTTCACCTCAGCCCGAC